>CAZONM010000207.1:0-10262 GCA_964580865.1 uncultured Myxococcales bacterium
AGGGTGAAGGAGAGGGGGAAGGAGAGGGTGAAGGAGAGGGTGAAGGAGAGGGTGAGGTTGACCCAACCGTCATTGCGAGAGACTCATTCGCGCGCGTCGTCAGCGCGGGGTTTGGCACCGCGGACGTCGGGGGCGCGTGGGCGTGCGACATGAGAGGCGGACCCGACGCCGCCACCGTCAGCGACGGCCGCGGCACGTTCCACCTCGACGCGAACGGCTACTCCCAATGCTCCCTGCCGGTGAGCGCGCTCAACGTCGATCTCGTCATCGTGGTGACCGCGGCCGTGAACGCCGCGGGCGGCGCCGTGTACCCGATCGTGTTCGTGCGCCAGGGGGCCCTCGGCACGCAGTACGAGGTGGAGCTCGAGGTAACGACCGCGGCCGTCTCGCTGCACCTGGATCGCCAGTCGGGCCCGTCGTACGTGCGGCTCGACAGCAAGGGCTTCGCCGGGGAACCGCAGGGGCCGATCGCCATCCGCTTCCGCGTCGAGGGGGTCTACGACACGAGCCTCATGGTCAAGGCCTGGCCTTCGGGACAGCTCGAACCCGACTCGTGGGTGCTCGAGGCCACCGACGGCTACGCCGACGCGCAGGGCGCCGGACTCATCGGCGTGGCTGGGGTCTCCGATCTGGACGCCGTCACCCTTTCCTTCGACGACCTGCGTGCGCACCAGGCGCTCATGGTTTCACCGGATCAGCCCCTGTGACCGGCGAGCAAGCGTAGCGCGCACGAGTCGCCGCCAGTCGTTGCGCAGCTGAGGCCTCGATGGCACATCCTGGGGTTCTCGTGGCGCGCCTCGCCTGGCTCCTGAGCCTCCTGTCGATCGCGACGTCGGTCGCGCACATCGCGGCGGTGCGCCACGTGCGCTGCCCCGAGCACGGTGAGCTTGTGGAGCTCCACGGCGCGCGCGCGGCTCCTGCGGCGTTCGACGGCCTGGCCATTGCCGAGCTTGCGTTCGACGACCGGCACGACGAGCACTGTCCCCTGGCCCACGTGCCAGCGACACACGTCCGCGCAGCGCCGCCGACCCTGGCAAACGAGCGCCACTCGGCCCTCGAGGTGGTCGCGCTCCTGGCACCGGCTCCCGCGCACCAGACCGTCGACGCGCTCGGCGTCGCGCCAAAGCAAGGGCCCCCGTCCGACGCGGCTTGACGACCCGCCCGCGCCGCGCGCGGGCAGCACCGTCTTCGCACCGCTCGACGTTCGAGGCCTGCCAATGGTTCGCTCGCACGGCGTCGCCCTCTCCTGGGGCGCCGCCCTCTTGTTCACGCTCGCGCCTTCGGCTGCCGCAGCCGAAGACCCGGCCCCCCCGCCGCCCCCGCCGTCGCCGCCGGCGGTCGAGCCTGCGGCCGCGACGCCCGCCGATGACGACGAGGAGACCAAGACGCTCCTGCGAGAGCTCGAGGCGGCGGAGCGCGCCGATCCCCTGCCCTCGCGCCCCACCCCCGTGGTGCCCGATCTCTCGCGGGTCAACCTCTTGGCGGGCGTGCCTGGGCTGCAGAGCCTGAACCCCGATATGGCCATCATCGGCGACATCGCGGCGGCGGCGTTCGGCGTGGCGCGCGCCAGCGCCGCCGGCTCACCGCTGGCGGACGACCCACTGCAGACCGGCGGGCACGACGCCGGCGACTCCGGCTTCACCCTGCGCCAGCTCGAGATCGCGCTCGGCGCCTCGGTGGACCCGTACCTTCGCTTCGACGCGAACCTCATCTTCATCGAGGGTGTCGAGGTCGAGGAGGCCTACGCCACCACGCTGGCGCTGCCGCTCAGCTTGCAGGCGCGCGCCGGCATGTTCCTCTCGCGCTTCGGGCGCCACAACGAGCAGCACCCGCACCGCTGGTGGTTCGTGTCGCAGCCGCTGGTGGTGGGCCACCTCCTCGGCGAGGACGGCCACCGCGGCCTGGGCGCCGAGGGGAGCTGGCTTCTGCCCCTGCCATGGGCGGTGACCGTGTCTGCGGCCGTGCAGGAGAGCGCCGGCGGGTGCTGCTCGCGCAGCTTCTCCCCCATCGACGACGAGCCGGCGGCGCTTCGCTCGGCGCTCGATCTCGTCACCACGGGCGCCGTCGAGCAGTTCTTTGCGGTGAGCGACGACCTGAGCGTCTTGTGGGGCCTGTCGGCGGCGCTCGGACCCGCCCAGTACCTCGACGACGACGGCCGCGCGGAGCTGTGGGGCACCGACGTGCTTTTCCGCTACGCGCCCACCGACGCGCGCGTGCGCTGGTTCGTGGAGCTGCAGGCCGAGGCCATGGCGCGCACGCGGCACCGCGGCGGCAGCAACCTGGTGCGCGACGCGCTCGTCGACGGCGGCGCCTATGCGCAGCTCGTGTACCACCCGAGCCCAGAGGTGGGCGCCGGCCTGCGCTACGACTGGGTCCACGGCGACCCCGACGACGTCGCGGGCGCGGGGCTCGGCCCCGGCACGCAGCGCGGCGCCGTGGTGCTCGAGTACGCGCCTACGCACTTCTCCCGCCTGATGGCCGAGCTGCACGCCGGCACCCGCGGGCAGGACGATCTGTTGTGGGGCGCCATCGTCAACCTCGAGGTCTCCATCGGCGCGCATGGCGCGCACGCGTACTGAGGAGCACGCCATGCGAGCGCTGGTCATCTCACTCGGGCTCACCATCGCCGCGGCGCCGGCCGCGGCCAAGCTCAACGTCGTCACCACCACGCAAGATCCGGCCGCGATCACGCGCGCCATCGGGGGCGATCGCGTGGAGGTCACGGCGCTGTGCAAGGGATTCCAGGACCCACACTACCTCGACGCCAAGCCGAGCTTCATGCTCGCCGTCAATCGCGCCGACCTGGTGCTGGCCATCGGCCTCGACCTCGAGGTGGGCTGGCTGCCCCCGCTGCTGCAGGGCGCGCGCAACCCGCGCGTGATGCCCGGTAACCCTGGGTTCCTCGACCTGTCCACGCTGGTGCACGCGCTCGAGGTCGGCGGCAGCGCCGACCGTGCGCAAGGCGACGTGCACCCGCGTGGCAACCCGCACTACTGGCTCGATCCCGAGAACGGCCGCCTCATGGCGCGCGGCATCGCGGCGCGCCTGACGGCGCTCGATGCCGGGGGCGCGGCGACCTACGCGGCCAACCTCGCGGCCTTCGAGGCCACGCTCGACGACAAGGAGCGCGCGTGGGCCGAGGCGCTGGCCCCGCTCGCGGGCCAGCCCATCATCACGTTTCATCGATCGTGGGCGTACCTGGCGGCGCGCTACCGGCTCGACGTTGCGGCCCTCATCGAGCCCAAGCCCGGCATCCAGCCCACGGCCCAGCACACCGTGGAGGTCATCAAGACCGCGCGCGCGAAGGGCATCCGCGTCATCCTGATGGAGAACTTCTACGACCGGCGCGCGCCCGATCAGGTGGCCTCGCACACCAACGCGAAGGTGGTGTTCGTCCCGGCCATGGTGGGCGGCACCGACGCCGTCGTGACGTACTTCGATCTGTTCGACACGATCGTGCGGGGCATCGCCGCCGCCGGGGGCGCGCCGTGAGCCTCGAGCTGCAGATCGTGCTGCCGGGGTTGCTCGCGTGCCTCATGCTCACGGGCTTCCTCTCGTACTTGGGTCTGCACGTGCTGGCGCGCGGCGTCATCTTCGTCGACATCGCGCTCGCGCAGATCGCGGCGCTCGGCACCTCGGTGGCGTCGTGGCGCGGCGTGGAGCCGCACACCCCAGCGTCGTACCTGTGGTCGCTGGCCTTCACCTTCGCGGGCGCGGCGTTGTTCGCGCTCACGCGCGGCCTGCGCCGACGCGTGCCGCAAGAGGCGTTCATCGGCATCACCTACGCCGTGGCGGCGGCCGCGGCCATCCTGTTCTCACGCTTCAACCCCCACGGCGACGAGGAGATCAAGGAGATCCTCGTCGGCTCGCTCCTCACGGTGACCCTGCGCGAGGTCGGCGTAACGGCGCTCATCTTCGCGGCGCTGGCGGTGGTGCACGTGGTGTTTCGCGCGCGTTTCCTCGCCCTGTCGTTCGACGAGAACAGCGGCTCCGGCGGGACCGCGCGCGCCATGCTGTGGGATCTCCTGTTCTACGCCACCTTCGGCGTGGTCATCACGAGCAGCGTGCAGATGGCGGGCGTGCTCCTGGTGTTCTCGTTCCTCATCGTGCCCGCGGTGTTCTCGGCGCTGTTCGCCACGCGCCTGGTGGTGCGCCTGGTGTCGGCGTGGAGCTTGGGCGCGCTGGTGTCGGGCCTGGGCCTCTGGGGCTCGTTCCGCCTCGACCTGCCTACCGGGGCCACCGTGGTCGTCACCTTCGGCATCGCCTTGGTCATCGGCGCGGTCGCGCGCGCGATCCTGACCGCGCGCGGGCGGCGACCGCCGAACGCCACGGTGTGACCGCGGCGCCGCGGCTTGTGCGGCGCCGAGGTTCTGCCACAGTGCCGGCCATGAAGCCCGACGCCCGCCGAGTCATCGCCGATCTGGAAGAGCTCGCCGCCCTCACCTCCGACGAGCGCGGCGCGCAGCGCGTGGCGTGGACGCCGACCTGGTCCAAGGCGCGCGCGTGGTTCGCGGAGAAGCTCGAGCGCGACGTGGGCGTGGGCGTCACCCGCGACGGCGCCGGCAACCTGTGGGCCACGCTGCCCGGAGCGCGCGCCGGCAGCCTGGTCGTCGGCAGCCACCTGGACTGCGTACCGTGCGGCGGCTGGCTCGACGGCTGCCTCGGCGTGGTCGCGGGCATCGAGGTGCTCCGGCGCGTCAAGGCACGCGGCGCGCCGCCCGTCACCGTGCACTTGGTGGACTGGGCCGACGAGGAGGGAGCGCGCTTCGGCCGCAGCCTGGCGGGCTCGGCGGCCGCCGCCGGCACGCTCGACGCCGCCCGCGAGCTCGCCCACCTGAAGGACCGCGACGGCACGACCCTGCCCGACGCCATGCGCGCCCACGGCGTCCCGCTCGAGGGCATGCAGGGCGCCGCCGACTGGTTCCGCGCGCGTGACGTGCGGGCCTATCTCGAGCTGCACATCGAGCAGGGCCCGGTGCTCGAGGCGATGAAGAAGCCGTGCGCCGTGGTGGTGGGCACCATGGGCGTCGAGCGCCACCTGCTGCGCTTCGCGGGCCAGACGGCGCACTCCGGCGCCGCGCCCATGCACCTGCGCCACGACGCGTTCCTCGCCGCCGCCGACTTCGCGCTCGCGTGCCGCGCCATCGCCGTCGAGCGCTCGGGGACAGCGCCGCGCTCGCGGGTGGTCGCCACGTGCGGCGTGGTGAAGGTCGAGCCGAACTTCGTCACCGCGGTGCCGGGATCGGCCGAGATCTCCATCGACCTGCGCGCCCTCGACGGGCGCGTGCTCGCGGGCATGCTGCGCGCGGCCGAGCAGGCGGCGAAGGCCGCCGCCAAGCGTCACCGCGTCACGGTCTCGTGGAGCCCGCTCTTGCACATCACGCCGCGCCCGTTCGACGAGACGCTCATGGGCTTCGCGGGGCGCGCCATCAAGCAGATCACCGGTGCGGTGGCGCCGCAGATCCCCTCGGGCCCCCTGCACGACGCCTCCGAGATGGCGGGCGTAGTGCCCACCGCCATGGTGTTCGCGCAGTCGAGCCCCGGCATCTCGCATACGCGCATCGAGGACACGCCGCGCCCCGCGCTCGACAAGGCCATCCGAGCCTTCCTGCTTGCGGTCGATCACACCTTGGATCACCTCGATGCGTAGGCCCTCGTGTGCGGCGCGCGCGGGTGCTAGCGCTGCCTCGGTGGCACCACGAGCGAACCCGGAGGAGCCCGTGACGAGCACGCGTTGCGCCCTGGGCACACCCATCGCGATCGCAGTGTTCGCGGCGCTCGCCTCGGGCTGCTTTCACCACCAGGCGTACCTGCCGGGCGTCATCGACATGCGCACCGACGGCAGCGGGCTGGCCGCGCCCGGCAAGCTCACGACGAGCGATCCGCGGCAGACGCGCAGCGAGCTCGAGGCGGTGGCGCTCGGCCAGGGCCTGACGCTCGCGGGTGCCGACGTCAGCGTGGACGATCGGCACTTCTGGGTCATCGGGCTCATCCCCGTGTTCAACGACAGCCCCACGCCCGAGGTGGAGGCGGCGCTCGCGACCGCGGGCGCCATGACCCGCCTCGAGGTCGTCGAGGAGGTCGACGCGCTGTCCGTGGTGGGCTCCATGATCGCGCGCTTCCTCTTCCCCATCTCCGCTTGGGTGACGCCACCATGGACGTTTCGCCTGAACGCGCGCGCCGCCGTCACCGACGCGGCATCGCCGCCCGACCTTCGTGCCCCACCACCGGCGGCGCCACCGGCCGCCCTGCCGCATCACGTCCCCGACGTCGCGGATCCTCCGCCACCGCTCGAGCCCGCGCCATGATCCAGCTTGGAAAGACTGCGCGCCGCGGTGTCGGCGTCGCGTGCGTCCTCGTCGCGTTGGCCGCGGCCAGCGGCTGCTACTCCATGCACGCGTCGCTGCCGGGCACGTGGCGCCGACCTCCGCCCTCGGAGGACGTGGCGGTGCTCGGCCGCGTCGACGTCACCACCACGCACGTGTGGTTCCTCGGCGGCCTGGTGCCGCCGCCGTCGCCCGACCTCTACAGCGCAGCGGTGCTGCCGAAGGTCGCGGCCGCCGGCGGTGACGGCATCGCCAACGTCGTCATCGACACGCGCTTCGAGGCCATGGACGTGGCGCTGAGCGCGGTAACCCTGGGCATCGTCTCGCCGCGCACCTACCGTATCCGCGCCGACATCGTGCGCCTCTCGACCCCCGCGCCACCGGGCCGGCCCGTGCTCCGCGGCGTGCGCGCGGGCCCCGCTCGCGCCACCACCGCAGCCCGCGGAGGTGCCCCGTGAGCGGAACCGTCGCGACCTGGACTGGCCGCGCGGCGCTGGCCGCGCTCGCCGTGGTGGTGGCGGCAGCGTCCGGGTGCGCCCACGCCATTCGCGTCGAGAGCGACCCGCCGGGCGCCACCGTGCTGGTCGACGGCAAGCGCGTGGGCGTGACGCCGCTCGACCTCGAAGAGACCTCGGGCGGCATCGATCGCGTCCCCATGGAGGTGGTGCACGGCGGGCGCGCCGCGCGCTTCGCCTACACCACCACGGGCATCTCCGGGCAAGCGGTGGGTGCCGGCGCCGGCGCCGCGGCCGCCATGTGCGTCGGCGGTGCCGCCGGCGTGTTCGCGTTACCGCTCGTCGTCATCCTTGGCACCGGCGGGTTGTTCGCCGCGGGACCGGCGGCGGGCCCGGTGTTCTTCGCGCTCATCGTGGGCGGGTACGCGGCGTACTTCGGCGGCCTCTTGATGGCGTCGTACGCGCCCTACGCGCTCATCGCCACCATCGGCGAGGGCGGGCGCATCGGGCCCGACCGCATCCACGTGGACCTGCGCCCGGCCGTGCCCGAGATCTCGTCGCAGCCCGCAAACATGGTGGAGCCGTGGGTGGGCCGATCGGTGGCCACGGGGCGACAGCGGTACTGACCTTACTCGCCGCGCTTCTTGATGAAGCGCGCGGGCACCCCGCCCCAGATCTCGCCCTCGCCGATCTCGGTGAACTTGGGCACCACCGCGTTGGCGCCGACCACGGCGCGGTCCTTCATGACCACGCCCGGGAAGATCGCGGCCTCCTGCCCGATGCTGCAGTGCTTGCCGATGTGCACGGGTGCCAGCTTGAGCTGGTTCATCTCTCCCGCGTGCCCGATGACGGTGGCGCGACCGCCCACGAATACGTCGTCGTCGATGGTGAGCATGTCCCAGTCGGAGATGACGAAGGTGTTGATGGTGACGCGACGGCCGATGCGCGCGCCGAGCGCCTGGTACCACCAGTTGATGAAGGGCATGCCGATGACCCAGCGCAAGAACAGCTCGTTGGCCACCAACGCCAGGTAGGAGATGGCGGCCCAGCGCACCACGGTGACCGACGAGAACGGGTAGCTGCCGGGCTTGAAGCGCGAGAACGACAGCCACTTGAGCGCGACGACCAAGAGCGCATACCCCACGCCCCACGCCATGAACGCGAACGGCAGCGTCGCCGCCGCGCCCACGAGGCCGCATGCGCTCCACGCGCGCTCGAGCACGAGGGCGGGCGGCACCAGCGCCGTCCCCAGGAGCGCGCAGGCGATGCACACCAAGGCGAAGCTCCCGGCGGCGCGCCCGTACTCGTACAGCCAGCCCGGCATGGTCGCCTCCCCGCGCTTCTCGACGAACGCGCGTCGCCGCGACGATAGCGCGGCGGCCGTGCTCCGGGTCGCCATCGCAGGTCGCACGCAGGTCAGGTCGGACTTCAAGGAGCTGGTGTCCCCCTTTTTCAAGGGTGAGGAGCGAGTGGTCGCGTGACGGGCGTCCGGGCTTCACGCGCACCTTGGGGCACTCGTTGAAGCTCCTCCCTGGCGCGGTATCGTCGCGACGCGCGGCGTTCGCGCTTGCCCAGGGAGGCGCCACAGCGGGGGGTGCGCTCGTGTTCATCAAGGGATCCGCGCTGGTCGTCGTCGTGACGATGGCGGCGGCTGCCGCGCACGCGCGGTAGGCCGAGCCGCCCCCCGAGCCGCAGCCCGCCGCTCCCGAGCCTGCACCGGTCACCGGCGAGATAGGTACGCCCGACGCCGACGCCGCGGCCACAACGGCCACCACGTCGCCGCCTTCCGTGGCGTCGCCACCCGCCGATACGCCACCCGCGAGTGTCGTTCCCGCCGTCTCAGACCCCGCGCACGCCCCTGAGGCACCCGAGGGCCCCGCGCCGAGCGCGCCTCCCCCGCCGCTCGCGTTCGGCGGCATGATCGGCGCGGCCGTGGGCGCCGCCGGTGGCTTCGTCGTTGGCGTCGGCATCGACGTCGTTTCGACGGTGGTGCTGCTGCAGTTCCCCGACGTGGCTATGACCGTCGGCGACGCCGGCGGCGCGGCGCCGGTCTTGCTTGGGGTCGTGCTGGCGTCCGCTGCGGGCGGCGCCGCCGGCGGTGCGTGGCTCGGCGGCGCCGACCTCCTCGGCGTCGTGCTGGCGCCCGTGGGTGTCGTCGTCGGCCTCGTGCCCGGCATGCTCGTGGGCGTCGCGCTCGGCGGCCTGGTCGGCGGGCTCGTGATCGGGCCGCTGATGGGCGATGGCTACGGCGGCTTCGTCGTCGGCAGCTTCGGTGGGCTCGCGGGTGGCGCGCTCGTCGGCGCGGTGGCCACGGCCGCGCTCGGCGGCTTTCTCGACCTGCACAACCTCGGCGTGCTCGTTGGTGCGATCGGCGCGGTTGAGTAGCCGCGCTGGCCGCGGCCGCGTCGGTGGAGGTCCCGCGACGCGAACGCGTATCCCCGCGTGCGGCGTGTCTGGGGCATGCGCGCGGAGGTCCAGGGCGCACGTTGCGACAGCACCCGTGCGACACTGTCATCGAAGGCGCCGCGCCGCGCGCCGAGGCACACGAAGGAACGTCCGCGGGTGACGACGTGCTCGCACCTGCCGATCGACAAGCGCGTGGACGCGCACGGTGCCAGGTCGTGCACCGCACGCAGGGACCGAGCCACGTCATTGGCGAATCAGCGGGGGTGCGCGACGCCGCGGCGGATCGTGCCCAAGATGGGCGACGTGGTCGAGAGCAGCATGCGCTCCTGCACCTCGACGGCGAAGCCGGCGGCCGACAACAGTGGGGGCGCGTCGCGGTCCAAGTGGCAGCCGCCCGTGAACGGCCGCCACAGCGGCGTGAGCCGGCGCTGCCACGTCGCGATCCTCGCGTCGTCTGACAGGTTGTGCTCGCAGAACAGTAGCTGCCCGTCGTGTCGGAGCACCCGCCGCACTTCACGGAGCGCACCCACGACGTCGGCGATCGAGCACAAGGTGAAGGTGATGACCACCGTGTCGAAGCTACGATCGGGGCATGGCAGGCGCTCGCCGGACGCGCACCGGTGCTCGATCTGACGGCCGGCCTTGACGATACGGGCGTGCGCGCGCTTCGTCATGCCGGCGTTGTTGTCGACGACGACGATCTCCTGGACACCCGCACCGTAGTGGCGCGCGTTCAGTCCCGTGCCGAAGCCGACCTCGAGCAGGCGCCCGCGCGCCGGCGCAAGAGTTCGCGCGCGCAACGCGTTCAGCTCGTCGCCGCGCATGGCGTAGTCCGTCAACGCCGGCAGCACTCTCTCTTCGTAGAATCGCGGAGCCACGGCGCGTGGATAGCGCCTTCTCATCGGCTCGTCGCCCTCTGGTGGCGCCGCCGCGCCGATCGGGAGATGGCCTCCGCCACCCGTCACCGCGAGCCCCCGCCTCGGAGGCCGCGTGGCACGTGGCGTGAACCTGACCCGCTTTGGTGGACGGTGGACCTACGCCGCTCGGCTCATCCGTGCGGCTCTCTCATAGTCTG
>CAZONM010000208.1:0-10258 GCA_964580865.1 uncultured Myxococcales bacterium
CCGGTCAGCGCGGTGTCGAGGTCGAGCGCGCCCACGTCGAGGAGCCCGTCGCGCGACCACTCGGTGACCAGACGCGCGTCGCGCCGTGGCTCCGGCGGCGCGAGCGCCAAGGGGGCGCGCGCGGGCTCGGGCGGGCGCGCCGGCACGTCGAGCGGATCGACGGTGGCGCCGGGCTCGCGGGGCGCCGTGGGTATGGGCGCGGCCTCGTCGGGGGCAGGGGCCTCGGGCCCCGTGCCCCACGGGTTCGGCGCCGGGTCGACGAGCGCGCACCACACGACGAGCGCGAGCGCCGTCATGTGCGTGGGCTCTCGCCGAGGAGCTGCAAGAACTGGCGCTCGGTGATGATGGCGAGCTTGGCGCCCTTGGCGACGAGCTTGTCGGCGGCCTTGTGCTTGCTCGACTTGTCGCCAGCGCCCAGGAGCGGCGAGCCGTCGTCGCCCACCACCAGGTAGTCGAGCTCGGCCGAGACGCCCGAGGGCGTGGTGCCGCCCACGGCCTGCACGCGCTGCTGCGCGCGCTTGCGATCCATGAGCGCCAGCGCGCCTGTGAACACCACGCTCTTGCCGAAGAGCGGGTGCGAGGTGTCGCTCGGGCGCGTGGGCTCGACGATGGTCACCTCGTGGAGCAGCGCGTCGATGAGCGCCGCGCTCTCCTTCAAGCCGCGCACCACGGCGTCGGCGATCTCGGGGCCGATGCCGTCGATGTCGGCCAGCGCCTCGACGGTGGCGGCGCGGAGCTTCGGCAGCGTGTGGAAGGTCGCGGCCAGCTTCTCGGCCACGGTGCCGCCCACGCGCTCGAGGCCGATGGCCTCGAGGAGCACGGGCAGCGTCAACGTGCGCTTGGCCTCGATGGTCGCGAGCAGGTTGCGCGCCGACTTCTCGCCCATGCGGTCGAGCGCCGCCAGCGCCGCCGCGTCGAGCCGATAGAGATCCGCCGGCCAGCGCACCATGCCCGCGTCGAAGAGCTGTGCCAACACCTTGTCGCCGAAACCCTTGGCGTCGATCACGTCGGCGAAGTGCTTGACGCGGTCGACCACCACCTCACGACAGCGCTCGGGCTCGTCGAGAAACAAGAAGTCGCCGTCGTGGTGCACGCCGGTGCTGCCGCCGACGACGGGCCAGCGCGCGGGCTCGTGGAGGAGCCGCGTGGGCTGCGACAGCACGCGCTCGACGTGCGGGATGACGCCGCCGCGGCGCACCACCTCGACCTTGGCGCCCACGCCCACGCCGAGCTTCTTGGCGTAGCCGGCGTTGTGCAGGCTGACGCGCGTGACCGTGACGCCCGAGATGAGGATGGGCTCGATGACGGCGACGGGCGTGAGCGCGCCCGAGCGCGCCGCGCCCCACTGGATGTCGACGACCGTGGACTGCGCGCTCTCGCCTTGGAACTTGTAGGCGATGGCGCCGCGGGGGTGATGCGCGGTGATGCCGAGGCGCTCCTGCTCGGCCACCACGTCGGCCTTGATGACCACGCCGTCGGTCTCGACGTCGAGCTTCCGGCACTCATCGACGAAGGCACGAAAGCCGCTCGGGAGCTCGTCGCCGGTGGCGTAGCGCCGGGAGGGCGGCACGGCGAAGCCAAGCTCACCGAGGCGCGCTACTTTTTCGGTCTCGGTCGTGCAGCCCGCGTCGAGCAGGTCGTAGGCGAAGAACGACAGCCCGTAGGCGGCGCTCTCCTTCGCGTCCTTGGTCTTGAGCGCGCCCGCTGCGAGGTTGCGCGGGTTCGCCTTGTCGCCCTTGTAGTGCGCGGTGAAGCGCGACAGCCGCAGGTACACCTCGCCGCGCACCTCGCAGGCGGCGCGCACACCCTTGAGCGTCTTCGGCACGTCGGAGATGCCGCGCACGTTGGCGGTGACGTCGTCGCCCACGCGGCCATCGCCGCGCGTGGCCGCCTGCACCAGCGCGCCGTGCGCGTCGTAGCGCACGGAGCAGGCCACGCCGTCGATCTTGGGCGTCATGAGGAACGCGCCCTTGATGCCCGTGGCCCACTTGCCCAGCGTGTCGTCGTCGTAACACTTGTCGAGCGACAGCATCGGGCGCACATGCACCACGTCACCGAAGGGCGAGGCAGCGCCCCTCTTCTCGCCGAGCTCCGCGAGCACCGGTGAGCTCGGCCGGGCCGCGCGCAGCGCCTCGACGAGCTTGTCGTAGGTGGGGTCGTCGATCTCGGGCGCGTGCTCGTCCCAGTACAGCGCGTTGTGCTTGCGCACCAGCGCCTCGAGACGGTCGGCGTCGAGGCGCGCCAGCTGCGCGCGCAGCTTCTCCGACCGTTCGGTGATCGTGGCCACGATGGCGACCTCGCGGGGGGCTGTGGGGAGCACACCCTAGCAGGTTGTCGTAAGACAACCTGCTCCCGGGCCCGGCGCCACGCCCGCGCGCACGCGCCGCCGCGCGTTACCCCGTTCGTACAGATCGCCGCGCCCGCATCCGCGTTAGCGTGCGGCATGACCGCTCCCCTGCTGCTGATCCCCCTGTTGGCCGCGCTCGCCCCCGTGGAGGCGCCCGTCTCGCTCACCACCGCCGAGGGCGTGGGCCTCAAGATGACGGTCCTCGACGTCGACGCGGTGGTGGTGGGGCCGCTCGCCTTCACCGAGCTGCGCTTGACCTTCGAGAACCCCCAGGACCGCGTCATCGAGGGGCGCTTCCGGTTGGTGTTGCCCGACGGCGCCGCGGTGTCGCGCTTCGCCATGAAGATCGACGGGCAGCTCATGGAGGGCGAGGTCGTCGAGAAGCAAGCGGCGCGGCGCGCCTACGAGGACTTCCTGCATCGTCGGCAAGACCCGGCGCTGCTGGAGCAGGCGAGCCCCAACGAGTTCACGGCGCGCGTCTTCCCCATCCCGGCCAAGGGCACGAAGGAGCTCATCGTCAGCTACAGCCAGGAGCTCGCCTCGTCGACGTCGCCGTTCGTGGTGCCGTTGGTCGGCATGCCCGAGATCGGGTCGTTTGCCGTGCGAGTCCGTCAGGGCGACCAGGTGGTGGTCAGCGACAAGAAGCAGCGCTTCGTCCCCGCGCGCGACGTGGTGGTGCCGCTGTCGAGCACGCGCGCCCTGCGCAGCGAGGACGTGCTGGTGGCGCGCGTCACGCCCGTGGCCACGGCCGCGCCGGCGCACGTGGGCGGCATGTTGGTGCTGGTCGACACCAGCGCCTCGCGCGCGCTCGGGCTCGCCGGCGACCTCGCGCTCGTGAAGGACGTGGTGCGCGGCCTCGGCGGCGCGGCCAAAGGGGCGCCGCTGTCGGTGGTGGCCTTCGACCAAACGCACGCGACGCTGTTCGAGGGAACGTTCGCGTCCCTCGACGACCGCGCGACGTCGTCGTGGCGGTCGCGGCGCGCGCTCGGCGCCTCCGATCTCGGCGCCGCGCTCGGCTACGCCGCCGACGTCGCCAGCGCGCGCAAGCTGACGCGCGTGGTGCTGGTGACCGACGGCGTGGTCACGGCGGGTGACGACGGCGCCGCGCTCGTACAGCGCGTGCGGCGCCTCAAGGACGTGGGCGTGACCCGCATCGACGCCCTCGCCACGGGTGGTATCCGCGATGACGCCGCGCTCGCGCGGCTAGTGCGCGGCACGCTTCCCGAGGACGGCACGGTCATCGACGGGCGGCGCGGCGCCGCCGAGGCCGTGCGGCGCCTGCAACAGAAGACCGTGAGCGGCCTGGTGGTGGACGTGCCGGGCGCGGCCTGGGTGTGGCCCAAGCGCCTCGACGGCGTGCAGCCCGGCGACGAGGTGCTGGTGGTGGCCGAGGTGCCCGCCGCGGTCGCGAGCCCCAAGGTGACGGTGGGCGGCCGCGCCGTCGACGTGGGCGCCGTCGCCGCCGCCCCGGCGCCGCTGCTGCGGCGCGCGTGGGCGCGCGCCAAGATCGATCGGCTGATCGACGCGCGTGAGCGCGACACCGACGCCAAGGCCAAGGGCGAGATCGCCGAGCAGATCGTGCAGGTGTCGACCAAGCACCGCGTGCTGTCGCCCTTCACGGCGCTGTTGGTGCTCGAGACCGAGGCCGACTATGCGCGCTTCGGCATCGACCGCAAGGCGCTGGCCGACATCCTCACCGTCGACGATCGAGGCCTCGCGTTGTTCCATCGCGGCGACGTGGTGGTGATGAAGGTACCGCCCCCGCCCAAGCAGCCCGCCAAGGCCAAGCGCAACAAGACCGCGGTCGCGGCCGAGGGCGAGGCCGAGGAGGCGAGCAAGGACGCGCCCGCCGGCGCCGAGCCGCCAGGCGACAAGGAGGCCGACGCCGACCTCGACGCCGACGAGCCCGAGGCGAAGAAGTCGGTGGCCGCCGAGCCGCCGCCGGCGCCGCCACCGCCGCCACCGCCCGCCGCGTCGCCCGCGCCCTCGCGACCCGAGCCCGCGCGCGAGAGCGTGGCCAGCGAGGATCGCGCGGACCGGCGGCGCGCCGAGGAGCCCGCGCGCCCCAAGGTCGAGCCCTACACCGGGCAGTTCAAGGAGGTGATGGCGCTCCTCACGAAGGGCAAGGTCGATGACGCCGTCGCCAAGGCGCGCGGGTGGCGCGAGGAGCAGCCGGGCGACCTGTTGGCCCTGTTGGCGCTCGGCGAGGCGCTCGAGGCCAAGGGCGACCTCGTGGAGGCGGGTCGCGCGTACGGCGCGCTCATCGACCTGTTCGCGTCGCGCGCCGACATCCGGCGACTGGCCGGCGCGCGCCTCGATCGCATCGCGGCCAAGAGCGACAGCGGCGCCATGCTCGCCGCGCGCCTCGCGGAGGACACGTGGCGCCGCGCCGCCGAGGATCGCCCCGATCATCCCCAGGGCCCGCGCGGCCACGCCTGGGCGCTCGTGCGCCTGCAGCGGTTCGACGAGGCGCTCTCGACCATCGAGCGCGCGTTGTTGCGCGGCAACCCGGACGGGCGCTTCGCGGGCGTCCCCGAGATCCTGCGGGACGACGCCGGGCTCATCGGCGCCGCGTGGAAGAAGGCCGACCCCGCCAAGGAGCAGGACATCCGCGCGCGCGTCGAGAAGGCCGGCGGCCGCGTCGCTACCAGCCCCTCTCTGCGCTTCGTCCTGTGGTGGGAGACCGACGCCAACGACGTCGACTTCCACATCCATGACGGCAAGCGCAACCACGCGTTCTACTCTCAGCGCGACCTGCCCACGGGCGGCAAGCTCTACGCCGACGTCACCACGGGCTTTGGTCCCGAGTGCTTCACCATCGAGGGGAAGCCCAAGGCGTTCCCCTACAAGCTCGAGGCGCACTACTACTCCATGGGCCCCATGGGCTTCGGCATGGGCGCGCTGCGCGTGGTGCAGCACGACGGCAAGGGCGACATCAAGGTCGAGGATCGCCCGTTCATCATCATGGTCGACGGCGCGTTCGTCGATCTGGGTGTCGTGACCCGGCCACTGTGACGTCGTCGCTCAGCCGGGCGCGCTCTTCGCGAGGCGAAAGCCGAAGTTCGTGAACACGATGTGCGGCAGGTAGCCGTGGCGGAACGCCAGCCGGCAGTAGTGCGGGTTGAAGTACCAAGCACCGCCGCGCAGGGCGCGCGTCTCGTGCCCGGGGTCGAAGAACGAGTCGGTCCACTCACGGATGCCGCCGGCCGCGTCGCGCATGCCGTAGGGGCTCTCGTCGACGGGGAAGCTGCCCACGGGCTCAGGCTGCGGTCGCCCCGGGCGTGACAGCGCCATCTTGCAGAAGCTTGGGTCGAAGCCGTTGCCCCAGGGGAAGAAGCGCCCGTCGGCGCCGCGCGCCGCCTTCTCCCACTCGTCCTCGGTGGGCAGGCGCAGGCGTTGGCCTGTGCGCTTGGCGAGGTTCGAGGCGAACATCTCGGCGTCGTAGAACGACACGCCCATGACCGGAGCGTCGGCGAACACCGGGTTGCCGTCGGCGTCGCGCGCGGGCAGCGCGTAGCGGCCGTCGGCGTCTTGCTCCCACAGCGCGCCGCCCTCGGGCTTGGTGCGCGGCACGTGCTGGCGCGCGAGGGGCGGGCTCTCGGCCGCGAGGTCGTTCAAGAACGCGCAGTACTGCGCGCAGGTGACCGGGTAGCGCGCGATGAAGAAGTCGCCCAACACGCGCTCGGTGCGCGGCTCGCTGTTGAGCGCGGTCTCGTCGCCGCCGGCCAGGTAGGGCCCGGCGGTGACGTGCACGAAGTCGGCGCCCACCTCGTCGTCGGTGAACAAGCGCGGCTCGAGGCGCAACATGCTCGAGCGTCCGATCCACACGCAGACCCGCGCCGTGCGCATGCCGGGCGCGCCGATCTCGAAGAGGTAGCTGCCGGTGGCGAGCTTCGCGTCCACCAGCGGCGCCTCGGCCACCACGTCGCCGGGCACGAGCTTCTTCCCTTGCTCCGCGACGCGCCACCCAATCACGCGCGCGTTTGGCGCGGTGGGCGTCAACGTCAGCGTGCCAGTCCCCTCGAGCACCGCCGCGTGGCGCCCACGGTGGAAACGCTCGACCTGCCGGCGGTGCAGCTGTTCGTCGAGCTTCTTGCCTCGCGCCTCGGCCTCGAGGAACAGCGCCAGGTGCAGGTCGGCGAGCTGATCCTGCGGCGGCAGCCAGCTCGGATCGACGGAGCTGGCATGCGCGAACGCGTCGAGGGCGGTGGCCAGCGCCACTTGCTCGTCGACCGCGACCTTGGTCAGCCGGTCGTCGAGCGCCCAGAGCGGCGCCTTCTTGACCTCGCCGTCGAAGGGCTTGATGGTGGCCTCGAGCAGGGCGCGCCGCGCGCGCAGCTCGCGCTCCTCGGCGCGCAGCTCGTCGAGGCGCGCGCGCGCCTGCTCGCCGCTCTGGAAGAAGCCGCTCGCATGCTCGCGCCGCCGTGTGCCCGTGAGCCAGTCCTCCACCGCGGCCTGCAGCTCGAGCGCGCTGTCGAAGCGCTTCTTCGGTGTCTGCTCGAGGCAGCGCACGCACACGGCCTCGATCTCCTCGGAGATCTCACGCTTGGGCGCGCGTCGCCGCGGGGGGATGGCGCCGCCCAGTTGGCGCAACAGGTCGTCGAGGCCGCGCGCGGGATAGACCGGCTGGAGCGTCAACAGCTCGTAGAGGATGGCGCCAAGGGCGTACACGTCGGCGCGCCGATCGACCACCACGCCGTACGCCTGCTCGGGCGCCATGTACGGGATGGTGCCCGAGATGATGCCCACCGACTCGGGCGCGTTCTCGGGGAAGCGCACGGCGGTCACGCCTGGCCGCGGCGGCGGCAGCGCATCCTTGCGCGCCAGGCCCCAGTCGCTCACGGCGACCTCGCCGTGTTCGCCGATGAGGATGTTGCCGGGCTTGAGATCGCAGTGCACCACGCCGCGCGCGTGCGCGTAGCCCACGGCCCGCACGATCTCGAGGAAGAGGATGCCGATGCGCACCGGCGGGAACCGCGCCGTGACGTCGGGGTCGCCGCGCGCCAGCGCGTTCATCACGTCGCGCAGCGAGGTGCCGCGCAGGCGCTTCATCGTGAAGTACGCCTCGCCGGTCTCGAGCACGCCGCACTCGTGCACCGGCACGATGTTCGGGTGCTCGAGCTGCGCGGTGATGGTCGCCTCTTGTTGGAACATGCTGCGCGCGTGCGGCGTGGCGACCTCGGCGCGCAGGCGCTTGAGCGCCACCTGGCGGGTCAGCGCCGCGTCCTCCACCTCGAAGACGTCGCCCATGCCGCCGCGCCCGATGAGCGAGAGCAGCTCGTACTTGGAGCGCGCGCCGGCCCGCGGCGGGGGCGCGACCGCGCCGGTGGCCGTCTGCGTGGGCGGCAGCTCGCCCGAGATCAGGTGCGTGGCAGACCCGAGTTCGCCCTGCTCGACAGGCGGACGGTCGGCGACCACCTCGGTGATGCGCTGACGGTCGGCGTCGTTGAATGTCTGCGTCTCGGCCGACGTGAACTGCATCGGCGGGCGCACCATGGTCTGCTGCAGCGCCGGTGGGCTGTGACGTTCGCTGATGGGGCGTTCGGGTCTGCGCTTGCGCACGCGTCCCTCGGTGCCGACACTAACGCACTCGGGAGGTCGCGGGTCGACCGCTCGCGCAGCGGGCGGGACCCGCCGCCGCTTCCCTCGGGCGCGGGCGCGGTGGTACCACCGCGCCATGCAGACCAAGATGCTGATCGACGGTGCGTTCGTGGAGGGGGCTGGTGAGCCCGAGCAGATCGTGGCGCCCGCCACCGGCGAGGTCATCGCCACGGTGCGCGAGGCCAACGCCGCGCAGGTTGACGAGGCGGTGCAGGCGGCGGCGCGCGCGTTCCCCGCGTGGGCGCGCACGTCGCCCAAGGATCGCGGCGCCATGCTCTTCAAGCTCGCCGACGCCATGGAGCGCGAGGTCGCGCGCTTCGGCGCGCTCGAGGCGGACAACTGCGGCAAGCCCCACGGCGCAGCACTCAACGACGACCTGCCCGCCACCATCGACGTGTTGCGCTTCTTCGCGGGCGCCGTGCGCGCGCAGACGGGCGCCATCGGCGGCGAGTACCTGCCCGGCTTCACCTCGATGATCCGCCGCGATCCGCTGGGCGTGGTCGCGTCGGTGGCGCCGTGGAACTACCCCGTGATGATGGCCGCGTGGAAGCTCGGACCAGCGCTCGCGGCAGGTAACACCGTGGTGCTCAAGCCCTCGGAGCAGACGCCGCTGACGACGCTCCTGTTGGCCGAGCTGGCTGCCGGCATCTTCCCGAAGGGTGTGCTCAACGTCGTGTGCGGCCGCGGCCCGAGCGTGGGCGCGCCCCTCACGTCGCACCCGAAGGTGGCCATGGTGTCGCTCACGGGCGACGTGGGCACGGGTCAGCGCATCCTGCAGCAGGCCGCCACCACCATCAAGCGCACGCACCTGGAGCTCGGCGGCAAGGCGCCGGTCATCGTGCTCGAGGACGCCGACGTGGGCGCCGTGGCCACGGGCTTGCGCGCCTTCGGCTTCTACAACGCGGGCCAAGACTGTACGGCGGCGTGCCGCGTGTACGCGCACAAGAAGATCTACGACAACCTGGTGGCCGACCTGAGCGCGGCCGTGAAGACCATCAAGGTCGGCACCCCGCGCACCGACGGCGTCGAGATGGGCGCGCTCATCTCCGAGCGCCAACTGCAGCGCGTCACCGGCTTCGTGGAGCGGGCCCGCGCCAACCGCCACGTCGACGTCACCGCCGGCGGCGCGCGCCAGGTGCTGGGCGGCGGCTTCTTCTTCGAGCCCACCGTGGTGGCGCACGCCAGGCACGACGACGAGATCGTGCAGAAGGAAGTGTTCGGTCCGGTGGTGAGCGTCACCCGCGTCGACGACGTCGATCAGGCCATCGCGTGGGCCAACGACTGCGATTACGGCCTCGCGTCCTCCGTGTGGACGAAGGACGTAGGTAAGGCCATGCGCGTAGCGTCGGAGCTGCAGTACGGCTGCACGTGGGTCAACACGCACTTCATGCTGGTCAACGAGATGCCGCACGGCGGCCTCAAACGCTCGGGCTACGGCAAGGACATGTCGCTGTACGCGCTCGAGGACTACTCGGTCGTGCGCCACGTGATGATCAAGCACGGCTGACGGGCGCAGCGCGGCTCACGTCGTCGGCGGCTTGGGCTTGAGCGCCTCGGCGAACCACCCGCCGGTCATGCCCGACAAGAGCGCGGTCAGCTCGTCGACGCGCAGCTCTTGGCTGATGCGCCGCGCGGGATCCTTCTCGATCATCAGCGCTACCTGCACGCGCCGACGCGCGAAGTACACCTGCGTGACGCGCGTGATCACGTCGCGCTGCACGTCGGCCAGCGCGGCCACGTCGAGCTCCTCGCTGTTGAACACGATGCGCGGCAGGTCCCACGCGAGCGTGGTGCGCAGCTCGAGAGCGCTGCCCGTGGCGCCGCGCGTGACCCAGGGCTTGCTCGGGTCGTACTCGTCGAGCACGGTGGTGTCGTCGATGGTGGCGCCGGTGGCGCCGCCCGAGACCTCGAAGGTCGGCACGGCGGCCTTCCAGGTCGCGGCCGCGCGCAGGCCGGCGATGCGGTCGGGGTGCACGCCGAAGTGCTTGAGCGCGGCCGCGTGCACGGCCTCGATGGGCGGCTCCTTGGCCTTGAGAGCGGCGAGCGCGGGCGCCACGTCGTCGTCGGCGCGGGCGGAGCCGGCGGCGAGCGGCGCGGCGAGGGCGAGCGCGAAGAGCGCGGTGGGCAATCTCATGGGTCTCCTCCGGTGGTGGTGGTGGGGTCGCCGAGCAGGGCGCTCAGCAAGGCTCCGTGCTCCTCGAGGGCAAGCTGGTCGCGGCGCGCGGCCGCGCGGCGCGTCGCCGACCAGCGCGTCGCCACCTCGAGCGCGGTGTCGTGGCGCGCGCGCACGAGGCGCGCGATGGCGCGCTC
>CAZONM010000209.1:0-10232 GCA_964580865.1 uncultured Myxococcales bacterium
GAGCGCCCGCGCGGCGGGCAGCGCGCTGTGGGGGTCGAGCAGGACGCTCTGCACCGCCTCCGCTTTGGCGGCGCCGGTCACGACGAACCACAGCGCGCGCGCCGCGGCCAGCGTGGGCAGCGTGAGCGTCACGCGCGCCGGTGGAGGCTTGGGAGAATCGGTGAGCGCGTCGACGGCGCGGGTGCTCGTGAGGAGCGGGTGGCCTGGAAACAGGGACGCGACGTGGCCGTCGGGCCCCATGCCGAGGTGGACCACGTCGAGCACGCCGTTGGCGACGCGCGCGAGCGTCGCCTGGTAGTCGGCGGCGGCGTCCGCGGGCGGCAGCTCGCCTCGCACGCGATGCACGTTGGCCGTGGGGATCGGCGCCCGCGCCAACAGCGTGCGCTCGGCGAGCGCGAAGTTGCTGTCGGCGTGGGTGGGCGCCACGCAACGCTCGTCGCCGAAGAGCACGTGCACCGCGTGCCAGGGCAGCGGCGCCTGCGCGAGCACCGGGTAGCACAGCTCTGCGGCAGAGCCGCCCGTGAGCGCCATGGTGAAGCGGCCGCGCGCAGCGATGGCGGTGTCGGCGGCCTCCACGGTGAGACGCACGAGCTCGGCGGCGAGGGCGTCGGCGCTCCCGAAGACCTGGCGGTGCGGCATCGGCCCATGGTGCCGAATGTCGCGCCGCTCGTCGACCCTGTGGGTGGGTGTGGGGACACGCGAAGATCGCGCCCGCCACGCGTGGCCGTAGAATGAGCCGGTGATGCGCCGCACCGCCCTGGCCGCGACGATCGCCCTCGCGGGCGCGCTCGGGTGCCCCGCCACGGCCGTGCGGCTCTCCTGTGACCTCGACGAAGATTGCCCGAACGGCGCCGTGTGCGCCGGCGCCGTGTGCGTCGCGATGGCCGACGCCGGCGTCACCATCGGCGAGGGCGAGGGCGAGGGCGATATCCCGCCCCGGTGCGGCGACGGCGTCCGCGACAGCGACGAGCAGTGTGATGATGGCAACCTCGCGGACGGCGACGCGTGCGACGGCAATTGCACCGTGCCCGGGTGCGGCAACGGCCGTACGGTGGCGCCTGAGCTGTGCGACGACGGCAACGTGGTGAGCGGCGACGGCTGCGACGCCGACTGCACGCTGCCAGGCTGTGGCAACGGCGAGGTCAGCGCGCTGGAGGAGTGCGACGACGGCAATGCCAATGGCGGCGACGGCTGCGATCCCAATTGTCGCTTTCCGCGCTGCGGCAACGGCTTCGTCGGCGGCATCGAGACCTGCGATGACGGCAACCAGACGTCGGGCGACGGCTGTGACGCGCTGTGCTTTGCGGAGCTGTGCGGCAACGCCATTACCCAGGCGGGGGAGGCCTGCGACGACGGCAACGACGTCAATGGCGACTACTGCGACAACAATTGCACGGTGCCCCGCTGCGGCAACGGGGCCCTCGCGGTCGATGATGGCGAGGAGTGCGACGACGCCAACGCCACCGAGGGCGACGGTTGCGACACGAACTGCACCGAGACGCGGTGCGGTAATGGCCTCGCCGTCGCTGGCGTCGAGGAGTGCGACCTCGGCGACGAGCAGAACGGCAACGAGCCGGGGGATCTCTGCCGCGCCGATTGCACCACGGGCTGCGGCGACGGCGTGGTCGACGCGTTCGAGCAGTGCGACGGCGAGGTTGGCTGCACGCAGTGCCGCTGGGGGACGCGCGTCTGCGTGGTCACCGCCGCGAGCGCGGTCGAGTGCTACCTCGACATCGACGTGGTGGCGCACGGCGCGCCCGAGCGCACCGCCCCGCCGGCCACGGGCGCGAGCGCCGCCGATCCGTACCTGCACGACGTCACCTGGGGCTGCACCGACATGGTCGACACCGAGTCGACCATCGGCGCGAGCAACCGCGCGAGCATCTGCGGCGTCACCATGGACGTGAACACCAGCGTCAGCGACGTGCTCGTGTACACCATGCGCAGCCTCACGCTGGGCGCCAGCGCCAACGTACGCTTCGTCGGCGACCGCAACGTCGTGCTGGTGGTGTACGGCGACGTCACGATCGCGGCCGGCGCGCGCCTGGGCGTCGACGGTGTCACCACCAATCCGGGCGCGGGCGCGCGCGCGGACTGCGGGGCGCCGACGCCAACGGGCTCGGACGGCGGCGGCGCTGGCGGCAGCCACGGCTCGCTCGGTGGCAACGGCGGCAACGGCGACGGGGACAACGGCAGCGCGGCCGTCGCCGTGAGTGCGAGCGATCCACACGTCACGCTCGAGCGCGGCTGCCGCGGTGGCCACGGTGGCGACGGCCCCACGCAGACCGACGGCGGAGCGCCAGGTGGCGCGCTGCAGATCTCGGCAGGCGGCACCGTCACCATCGACGGCACCCTGTCGTCAAACGGCGGCGCGGGCACCCGCACCGGCGACAGCGACGGTGGCGGCTCTGGCGGCGGCTCCGGCGGCGACCTCTATGTGCAGGCCGCGCGCGTGGTGATCGGCACAGGGGCCTCGGTGGTGGCCCAGGGAGGAGGCGGTTCTGGCGGTGGCGAAGGGGATCCAGGCGAGACGGCGCCCACCGACCCGGCTGAGCGCGCGAGCGGCGGTAGCGGTGGCAACGACGAGACCGCCGGTGGCGCCGGGGCAGGAGCCGCAGCCGACGGCGTCGTTGACGAGGCCGACCCGGGAGTGAGCGCGACGGGACCGGCCGGCAGCCACGGGGCGGGCGGCGGGGGCGGCGGCGTGGGCCGCATCTCCATGGACCTCCAGGGCGCATGCCCGACCACGCCGCACCTGCGCTTTTCGCCGCAGCCAGCGTGTCGGTAGCTCTCAGCGATCGAGCTCGACCGCGCGGTGGAGCGCCACCGGATACAGGCGGTCGCGCCCGCGCGCGCCGAGCGCGGCCACCAACGCCTGCGGCGCCGTGGGCTCGTGCGCGAGCACGCTGCGCTTGGCCACGTGCGGCGACGTGACCTCGAGCGCCGGCGCGCCCGCGTCGTCGACCGAGAAGCGCTCGCCCTGCGTGGTCTCGAGGACCACCGCGCGAATGCCGCACTGGCGCGTGCTCGGGCGGGCGTCGACCTCGACGTCGACGCGCACGGCGTTCCCGGCGCCGGCCTTGAGCTGCCACCCGAGCTGGCCGCGCGCCACGCGCTCGGGCGTGCCCCAGCCAAGGCGCGCGGCGAGCCACCCGACGAGGAGCTTTGCCGCCGGCACCGCCGCGGGTACCGCTTGCACGCGCACGCGCTTCAGGCGCTCGAGCGGCGCCGACCCCACCGGGGCGTCGAACAACGACGCGACCACCGCGCGCAGGCTCGCGGTGCGCAGCCAGCACAGGTCGGCAAGGAGCAGGCCGTCGAGCATGCCGCAGACGTGCGCCACCTTCGCGAGGCCCCCCTCGACGCCCACGGGGAGCGCCTCGGTGTCGAACACCAAACGATCGACGCCCGCGAGCATGATGCGCAGCGCCGACGAGCTGGTGGGCGGCGCCCCGGCCCAGTACAGCGCGGTCGGCACGTCGGGGACCGTGAGCGCGCGGACCAGCGCGGGCAGGTGCGCGACGCCCTCGGGGCCGCGCGACTCGATGGTGATCTCCTCGGTGCACAGGAGCTTGTCGCCGCCCGCGGCCACCTGGCACGCGGCGGTCACCCAGGCCTCGACGTCGTGACCGCTGCCGACCGCGCTGTTGGGCCGCGGCTTGAGCATCAGGGTGCGCGTGGGAACCTCGCGCACCGCCTGATCCACCAGCGGACGCGCCGCGGTGTACACCGCGTCGTCGCCACAGTGCACGACCAGGTTCCACGAGCAGGCGCGCGTCACTTGGCTGTGCGTGGCAGAGCGCTTGCTCGCGTCGCGCCACAGCGCCGCCAGCTCGCGCTCGATGGCGCCGACGTCGACACCGACGTCGCGCGCCAACACGACCTCGCGCGCGCTCACGGTCGCCTCCACACGTGCCCGGCGCCGCGCAGCAGGCCGTCGGCCTCGTCGGGCCCCCACGTGCCGGCCTCGTAGCGCGGCACCTCGCCCGACGCGCTCTTCGCCCACTCGTCGTGCAGGCGCGAGATCCAGCGCCAGCTCGCCTCCACCTCGTCGGCGCGGGTGTAGAGCCCCTGGTCGCCGAGCATGCAGTCGAGCTGCAAGCGCTCGTAGGCCTCGGGGGGCTCGGCGCCAAAGCTGGTGCCGTAGCGGAACTCCATGTTGACGGGGTGAATGTCGAGCGAATTGCCCGGCACCTTGGAGCCGAAGCGCACGCTGATGCCCTCGTCGGGCTGGATGCGGATCGCGAGCACGTTGGGCTCGCTCACGCTGCGCTCGCCGAACAGGCGGTGCGGCGTGTCTTTGAACACCAGCGCCACCTCGGTGACCTTCTTCGGCAGCGCCTTGCCCGAGCGCAGGTAGAAGGGCACGCCCGCCCAGCGCCAGTTGTCGATGAAGAGCTTGAGCGCCACGAAGGTCTCGGTGCTCGACCCCGCGGTCACGCCCACCTCGTCTTGGTAGCTCGGCACGGGCTTGCCGGCGACGGAGCCCGCGCGATACTGCCCGCGCACCGTGAAGTCGTCGAAGCGGCCATCGGGGATGGGCCGCAGCGCCTTGAGCACCTTGACCTTCTCGTCGCGCAGGTCGTCGCCGGCCAACGACACGGGCGGCTCCATGGCGGTGAGGCACAGCACCTGGAACAGGTGGTTCTGCACCATGTCGCGCACGATGCCCGCGTGGTCGAAGTAGCCGCCGCGCCCCTCGATGCCGATGGCCTCGGCGCCGGTGATCTGCACGTGATCGACGAAGCGGTTGTTCCACAGCGGCTCGAACAGCGCGTTGCCGAAGCGGAACACCATCAGGTTCTGCACGGTCTCTTTGCCGAGGTAGTGATCGATTCGGTAGATCTGGTCCTCGCGCAGATACGAGCGGCAGTGGGCGTTGAGGGCGCGCGCCGAGGCGAGGTCGGTGCCGAACGGCTTCTCGACGATGACGCGGGTGAACTTCTCGTCGCCGCGGCGATCGGTGAGGCCGCCCTCCGCGAGGCGCTGCACGGCGATGGGGAAGGTCGCCGGCGGTGTCGACAGGTAATAGATGCGGTTGCCCGGGATGCCCCGCTCGGCGTCGATGGTCGCCAGGCGCGCCTTGAGCGCGGCGTACGCCGCAGGATCCTCGTAGTCGCCCGGCTGGTACGAAAGGCACGGCGCGAAGCGCGCCCACTGGTCGTCGGTGGGCTTGTGACGCGCGAACTTCTTGCACCAGTCGCGCATCTCGGCACGGAACTCGTCGTCGCTCATGGCCTTGCGGGCGTAGCCCACCACCGCGAAGCTCGCCGGCAGGAGGCGCTCGGCGAAGAGCGAGAACAGCGCGGGCACCAGCTTGCGCTTGGTGAGATCGCCCGAGGCCCCGAAGATGACGACGGTGCAAGGCTCGGGTGAACGATCTTCCACGAGCCCCTGGCGGAGCGGGTTGGCGGTGCCTGGCATGGTCCTCCCACGATGCTGACGCGCCGAGCCTACAACGGCCCTCGACCGCGGCGCTGCGCGCGTCGCTCGCTACCGCTATAGGGTAGGTTGCGGAGCAACCGGTGGCGCGCATGTTGCTGTTCCTGGCGGTGATGACGACCGTGGTGGGCTCGCTGGCCTTCTACGTCGGCCTCCGCCTCATCCCTGCGGGCTGGTCGAGCACGGCGCGGGCATGGGCCTGGGCTGCGGTGGCAGCCCTGGTGCTGGTGCAGCCGCTGTCGTTCATCGTGCGCTTCGTCTTGCACCGCGAGGCCGTCGGCGACGTGCTCTCGTGGCTCGCGTACCTGGCCATGGGCGCGCTGGTGGTGGTGCTCGCGTTCACGTTCCTGCGCGACGTGGGGTGGCTCGCGGGGCGCTTGACGCGCGTCGTGCCCGCCGAGCCCGAGCGGCGCCAAGCGCTCCTCGAGCTCACCAACCTCGGGGTGCTCGCGCTCTCCACCGGCACCTTCGGCGTGGGCCTCGTGCGCGCGCTGGCGCGGCCCACCGTCGTCGACGTGACGGTGCCCGTGCGGGATCTGCCGCGGGCCCTCGACGGCTTCGTCATCGCGCAGATCTCCGACATCCACATCGGGCCCACGCTCAAACGCCCGTTCCTCGAGACCGTGGTCGCGCAGGTGAACGAGCTCAAGGCCGACCTGGTCGCGGTCACCGGCGACCTCGTCGACGGCAGCGTGGCCGAGCTCGGCCGGCACACCGAGGTGCTGGCGCGCCTGAGCGCGCGGCACGGCGCGTGGTTCGTCACCGGCAACCACGAGTACTACTCGGGCGTCGAGGAGTGGGTCGCCGAGGTGAGGCGCCTTGGGCTCACCGTGCTGGTCGACGAGCACCGGGTCATCGATCACGACGGTGCGCGCGTCGTCGTGGGCGGTGTGGCCGACTACACGGCTGCGGCCACCGTGCCCGCGCACAAGAGCGACCCCCATGCCGCCATGCGCGGCGCGCCCGTCGACGCGGCGTTCAAGCTCTTGCTGGCGCACCAGCCGCGCAGCGCGTTCGAGGCCGCCAAGGCGGGCTTCCAGCTCCAGCTCTCGGGCCACACGCACGGCGGCCAGCTGTTCCCGGGCAACGTGCTCATTCACCTGGTGCAGCCGTTCGCGGCGGGGCTGCACCTGCACGAGGGCATGCACATCTACACCAACACCGGCACTGGCTGGTGGGGACCGCCGCTGCGTACTACGCGCACGCCGAGCGAGATCACGCGCCTCACGCTGCGGCGAGCGTGACGATCACGGCAGCACGAGCGGCTCGCCGGCCACCACCCGCCGGCGCTCGGCGTCGAGAGCGGAGACGTCGAAGGCGCTGTGGAGCGCCGCGCACGCCTCGGCCACGAGCGCCCGCTCGCGCCGCGCCACGCGCCCGTCGCACACCACGGCGGCGCGTAGCAGGCGCAGTACGGTGCCGGCGTGCTCCGGCGCCAACGCGGATAGCCCGCATACGAACGCCGCGGGATCGTCAAGGTTCGCGGGTCGCGCCGCGCCGAGGCGCCGCTCGAGCTCGTGCAGCAGACGCGCGAGGTTCGGGTGGGGGTCGGCGGAGCGGACCACGCACGCCCCCACGGCGCGCATCAGTGACTCCGCGAGCGCCGGCGGCACGGTGGTGGTCGCGGGCACCAGGCGCGCGACGACGTCGTGCGCCAGCGACGGGCCGAAGGCGCGCACGCGCACCTCACGCAGCACGCGCGCGCAGGTGAACAAGTTCCAGGCGGCCGTGATGGGGATCGACACGAACTGCAGCCAGGCGCGTACGGCGGCCCGGCCGAGCGCACGGCGCACGAGCTGCTTGAAGAGCACGTTGGTCGCCGACACCTTGAGCTTGTAGGCGAGACCCGCGGCCACCACGCGCCACCGGCTGGTCTCTTTGAGCGGGTTGACGCCGGGCACGGTGTCGGGCGGCGACGGCACCTCGAGCGCGGCCCGCACCAGGATCGCGACCAGCTGCGTGCGCTCATGGTCGTCGTCGAGCGCGACGCCGGCGGCCACGCGGATGCCGTGCGCCGCGCGCAGCGCGTCCCACGACAGGAACGCGATCTCCGACACCGCGGCCACGGCCGAGACGCCGCCCACCACCGCCCAGTACAGGAGTGGGTTCGCATCCTCGTGGTGCTGCACCGCGGCGTCAGCCAGCGCAGCGGCCAGCGCCGACAGCGCCCCCGCGAGCGCCGCGCGCGCCAACGCGGCGCGCTCGACGCGGCGGACGGCGGCGCGCTCGTCGTCGTCGAGCAGGTGCACGGCTTGCGGCGTCGCCGGCGCCACGCCCGTCGACCAGCGCAACATGGCGGTGGTGCCCACGCGCTCCAGCAGGGGGGCTTTGCGGCTCACGGCGACGAGTACGATACACGCAGAACGCTGCGGCGATCAGCGGCGATTGGCGCCGCCACCGGCGCGACGCTACGCCACGCCACCCCCACGACGCCAACGGCCGTGGGCGTCGATGGACGCGAGGGTTCGCCGCTGTATGCTGCACGCCATGTCACCGAAGACCTTCGAAGGGACCGCCGAGTACCTGGCGTCGCCCGAGCTGCGCGACGCGGTCAACGTCGCCGTCGACCTCGAGAAGCCGCTCCTGATCAAGGGCGAGCCCGGCACCGGCAAGACGCGCCTGGCGGAGGCGGTGGCCCGGTCCATCGGCGCGCCGCTCCTCGTGTGGAACGTCAAGTCCACCAGCAAGGCGAAGGACGGGCTCTATGTGTACGACACGGTGGCGCGTTTGAACGACGCGCGTTTCAACGATCGCGACATCCGCGACATCCGGCAGTACATCAAGTACGGGCCGCTCGGCCGCGCGCTCCTGTCCGACGAGCGCGTCGTGCTCCTGATCGACGAGATCGACAAGGCCGACCTCGAGTTCCCCAACGATCTCCTGCACGAGCTCGATCGCATGAGCTTCACCGTCGACGAGACCGGCGAGACCATCGCCGCGAAGAAGCGGCCCGTGGTGATCATCACGTCGAACAACGAGAAGGAGCTGCCCGACGCGTTCCTGCGTCGCTGCGTGTTCCACTTCATCGCGTTCCCGGACGAGGAGCTGATGCGGGACATCGTGCGCGTCCATCAGCCCGATGTGGAAGAGAAGCTCCTGTCGTCGTGCCTGGTGCGCTTCTACTGGTTGCGCAAGCAGCCCGACATCAAGAAGCGGCCCTCGACGTCGGAGCTGATCGATTGGATCGCGGCGCTGCGACGCGCCGGCATCCCGGTGGAGCGGCTCGAGGGCGAGCTGCCCTTCGTGGGCCTACTGCTCAAGAAGGAGGCGGACGTCGAGGCGCTGGTCAACGTCAAGACCGGCAAGCTGCGCTCGATTCGCCAGTGAACCATGTTCATCGGCTTCTTCTTCCACCTGCGCGCCCGCGGTCTCAAGGTCACGCTGACGGAGTGGTTGACGCTGGTGCGCGCGTTGGCGCGCGGCCACGAGCGCGCGCAGCTCGGCACCTTCTACGCGTTGGCGCGCGCGCTGTTGGTCAAGCGCGAGAGCCAGTACGACCTCTACGATCGCGCCTTCGCCGAGTGGTTCGGTGGTCTCGAGGACCAGTACGCGCTCGATGAGCAGATCTTGCAGTGGCTCGAGAACCCGGCGATGCCGCGCGAGCTCACCGACGAGGAGCGCGCCCAGCTCGTGCGCATGGATCTCGAGACCCTGCAGCGTGAACTGCGCGAGCGCCTGCGCACGCAGCGCGAACGCCACGACGGCGGCAGCCATTGGATCGGCACCGGCGGCACCTCGCCGTTCGGGCACGGCGGACGCAACCCGCAGGGCATCCGCGTGGGCGGGGCTGGCGGCGGGCGCAGCGCCGTGCAGGTCGCCAGCGAGCGGCGGTTCGAGAACCTGCGCGGCGATCGCGTGCTCGACGTGCGTCAGCTCGGCGCCGCGCTGCGCCGGCTGCGGCGGCTGGCGCGCGACCAAGGGCCCGAGGAGCTCGACCTCGACGAGACCATCGACAAGAGCGCCCGGGGAGGTGGCGACATCGAGCTGGTCCTGCGGCCGCCGCGCAAGAACCGCGTCAAGCTGCTCTTGCTCATGGACGTGGGCGGGTCCATGGACCCGCACGCCGACACCTGCGAGCGCTTGTTCAGCGCGGCGCATCAGGCGACGCACTTCCAAGCCTTTCGCCACTACTTCTTCCACAACTGCGTGTACGACCGCCTGTACACCGACATCTCGCGCTACCAGGGGCCCCGCACCGACGAGGTGCTCAAGCAGCTCGACCGGAGCTGGACGCTCGTGATCGTGGGCGACGCGTGGATGGGCCCCTACGAGCTCGGCGCCGAGTCGAGCGGCCTCGCGTGGGGGCTGTCGTCGTCGCGCGCGTCGGGCATCGAGTGGCTCAAGCGGCTGGCCGAGCGCCCCAAGGCGTCGGCGTGGCTCAACCCCGAGCCCCGCCGCATTTGGAGCGCGCCCACGGTGGCCGTGATCCGCCGCGTCTTCCCCATGTTCGAGCTGACGCTCGACGGGCTGTCGACGGCCGTGGAGCACTTGCGGGGCGCGCGCCCGGTTCAGCCCGAGCCAGGCGCCGTGCCCTGAACATCTGGTGCGCTACACTCGTCGCGTGAAGCTCGGCGCGCTCCTGCCGCTCGTGGTGCTCGTGCTGCTCGGGGCCGGGTGCCGCGTCCTCGGTCTGGCGGCGCTCACCTGCGTCGACGACGACGACTGTCCGGACCGGGCCGTGTGCCGCGACGGCGGCTGCGTCCCCGGTGACCAGAATCCAACGGAGGGCGAGGGCGAAGGTGAGGGTGAAGGTGAGGGTGAAGGTGAGGGTGAAGGTGAGGGTGAAGGTG
>CAZONM010000210.1:0-10219 GCA_964580865.1 uncultured Myxococcales bacterium
CGCCGAGCTGCCCGCGGGCGATCCCGCGCGCGCGCAGCTCACCGCGCGCGCCGCGCAGCTCTTCGGCGAGCTCGACGACGAGGCGCGCGCCGTGGTGGACGGCTGGGATGACCTCGAGAAGAGCGTGACCGCGCCGCGCCACAGCTACCGCGTGCGCGGCAAGGAGATCCACGTCGACAACTACCGCGACACCTTGGCGGGCACCGCGATCCCCAAGGTGGCGCTGCCGGCGCTGCGCGACGCGGGCGCGCGCGTGCGCTTCGCCATGAAGGAGGGTGTGCCCGGGAGCTTCCCGTACACAGCGGGCGTGTTCCCGTACAAGCGCGCGGGCGAGGACCCCACGCGCATGTTCGCGGGCGAGGGCACGCCCGAGCGCACCAACCGGCGCTTCCACTACGTGTCGGCGGGGCAGCCGGCCGTGCGCCTGTCGACGGCCTTCGACTCGGTGACGCTCTATGGCCAGGATCCGCACGAGCGCCCCGACATCTACGGCAAGATCGGCAACTCCGGCGTGTCGGTGTGCTGCCTCGACGACGCCAAGCGGCTCTACTCGGGCTTCGACCTCTGCGCGCCGTCCACGTCGGTGTCGATGACCATCAACGGCCCGGCGCCTACCATGCTCGCGTTCTTCATGAACGCCGCCGTCGACGCCGCCATCGAGCGCCGCCTCAAGCGCGAGGGGCAGTGGGCCGACGCTGAGCGGAAGATCGAGGCGTGGTTCGCCGCGCGCGGCCACGCGCGGCCGCGCTACCGCGGCGACCTGCCCGCGGGCCACGACGGCAACGGCCTGGGCTTCCTGGGCGTGTCGGCGGACCGCATCGTCGAGCGGGCGCTCTACGACGAGGTCAAGCGCCAGGTGCTCACGACCGTGCGCGGCACCGTGCAGGCCGACATCCTCAAGGAGGATCAGGCGCAGAACACGTGCATCTTCTCCACCGAGTTCGCGCTGCGCATGATGGGTGACGTGCAGCAGTTCTTCGTGGAGAATTGCGTGCAGAACTTCTACAGCGTGAGCATCAGCGGCTACCACATCGCCGAGGCCGGGGCGAACCCGGTGACGCAGCTGGCGTTCACGTTGGCCAACGGCTTCACGCTCGTGGAGTACTACCGAGCGCGTGGCATGAAGGTCGACGACTTCGCGCCCAACCTGAGCTTCTTCTTCTCGAACGGTCTCGACGCCGAGTACGCCGTCATCGGGCGTGTGGCGCGGCGCATCTGGTCGGTGGCGCTGCGCGACTTGTACGGCGCCAACGAGCGCAGCCAGAAGCTCAAGTACCACATCCAGACCTCGGGCCGGTCGCTGCACGCGCAGGAGATGGCGTTCAACGACATCCGCACCACGCTGCAAGCGCTCTACGCCATCGCCGACAACTGCAACTCGCTGCACACCAACGCCTACGACGAGGCGGTGACCACGCCCACGGAGGAGAGCGTGCGGCGCGCCATCGCCATCCAGCTCATCATCAACCGCGAGCTTGGCTTCGCGAAGAACGAGAACCCGCTGCAGGGCAGCGCCTTCATCGAGCGCCTCACCGACGTGGTGGAAGAGGCGGTGCTGGCCGAGTTCGAGGCGCTCGACCAGCGCGGCGGCGTGCTCGGCGCCATGGAGACCATGTACCAGCGCGGCAAGATCCAAGACGAGTCGCTGCACTACGAGAGCAAGAAGCACTCGGGGGAGCTGCCCATCATCGGCGTCAACACCTTCCTGCCGCGCGACGAGGCGGACATGGTCAAGGAGACCACGCTGATCCGCTCCTCGGAAGACGAGAAGCGCTCCCAGATCGACAACGTGCAGGCGTTGGAGGCGCGCTTCGCCGACGAGCGGACGGCGGCGCTGGCGCGCCTGCAAGACGTGGCCCGCGCCGGCGGCAACATCTTCGGTGAGCTCATGGAGACCGCCAAGGTCTGCTCGCTCGGCAGCATCTCGCAGGCGCTGTTCGACGTCGGCGGCGCCTATCGGAGGAGCATGTGAGGCGCGCGGCCGTCGCGTCCACCCTCGTGCTGGCGGGGCTGCTCGCCCCCGCGGCGAACGCCCGCGACGCCGAGCTGATGGTGACCGCCATCGCCGTCGCCATGGACGGCGGCAGCGCGCCCGTGGCCGTCGACGTCGCGCGCATCGCGCACGAGACGTTGGCCCACGATCGCGACGTGCGCCAGCTCGACCTCGAGCGCGTGCTCGACGGCGGCGAGCCGCTGTGGGTGTCGAAGCTCGAGGCGGCCGAGGCGGCCGCGCGCAAGGGCACGACCGCGCTCGAGTCGGTGGAGCTGCCGGTGGCGGCCGAGGCCTTCGCCGAGGCCGTGGTCGCCTACGAGCAGGCCATCGCCGGCATGCGCGACCTCACACCCCTGGTGGACGTGCTCGGGCGCCAGGGCGTGGTGTTCGCGCTGCAGGGTGACAAGAAGAACGCCGAGCAGGCGTTCGCGCGCGCCTTGGCGCTCGACCCGGCCTGGCGCATCGAGGGCACGGCGCCGTCGAGGGCGCGCGCGAGCTTCGAGGCCACGGTGAAGGCGCACAAGGGCGCCGGGCAGGGCTCGGTCACGGTGTACGCCACCACCGGCGCCGCCGAGGTGTGGGTCGACGGCGTGTTTCGCGGCATCGCACCGATCACGCTCGACGCCCGCGCCGGGCGCCACTACGTGCGCGTGGCCAAGGACGGGCACCTCGCGTATGGCGGCGCCGTCGAAGTGCGGCGCGGCAGCGAGGCCACGGTGCAGGCGACCCTGCGCCCCACCTCGCGCCTGGCCAAGCTCGAGGAGCTGTCGCACCGCGTCGCGCGCAGCAAGGAGAGCGTGGGCCCGGTGGCGGAGCTGGCGGCGTGGCTGCAGGTGGATCGCCTGGTGGTGCTGTTGGTGGAGGACTCCGGCGGTTCAGCGCTGATCACGGGCACCGTGGTCGACGGCATCACCGGCCAACAGCGCGCGCGCGCCTCCAAGGCGTTCTCGCCCCGCGACTCGTTCTTCGAGCGCGACGTGCGCAATTTCGTGCGCGAGCGGCTCGCCCCCGGCGCCTCCGAGGGCGCCGACGCGCCGCGCCGCGATCCCCCGCCCGGGCCCGCGCCCGACGACGACGGTCCGCCCACGCCGTCGCTGTTGCCTGGCGAGGCCGAGCGCGTGGAGGCGCCGGGCGCCGTGGTGGGCGGCTGGGTGCTGCTCGGCCTGTCGGTGATCCCCATCGGCACGGGCATCGGCTTCGGCGTCGCGTCGCTCACCTACCAAGACGGCTTCCGCAACAAGCTGCCGAGCCAGCTCGACCCCCAGCTCGAGCCGCTGCGCGCCACGTGGCTGACCATGTCCATCCTGACCGACGTCAGCTGGGCGCTGGCCATCGGCATGGTGGCGGGCGGCACGGCGGCGCTCGTCATCGGCTACGACGAGTGGGCCGCGCGCGAGGAGGTTGCCAGCCCATGAGCGCTTTGCGTCTCCTGCTCGTGTCGTGGTGCGCGCTCGGCGCGTCGAGCTGCACGATCCTCTACCTCTTCACCAGCGACCCCGAGGGGCTGCCGTGCGCCGACGTCGACGCGGCGACCCGCACCGGCCGCTGCCTCGATGGCTACACGTGCGTGTTCCGCGCCGACGACGCCGTGTGCCTCAAGGCCGGCGCGAAGAAGGCGGGCGATCCCTGCCAAGACACCGACGAGTGCGACGAGGAGCTGGTGTGCGCCACCGCCTACGCACAGTGCGGCGACGACGGCTCCGACGACGTCAACTGCGCCCTCGTGGGCGAGGTGGAGGAGGGGCTCGCCTGTCGCCCGGCCTGCGACCTGGCCGACCCGGCCGGCTGCCCCACGGGCGAGCGCTGCTTCGAGGTGCAGGGCGTGGAGGGCGTCAACGGTTTCTGCCAGACCGGCGCCTGCGCCGACGACAACGAGTGCCGCACCGTCAACGGCGACGAGGGGCTGTGCAGCGGCGAGACCGGGCAGGGGAGCACGGGGTTCTGCTTCGAGGACTGCGATCCGTTCGACTGCGACGGCAGCGCATGCGCGAGCTGCAACGGCCTCGACGGCGCGCCCGACGAGGGCTGGTCGTGCTTCCCCGTCCCCGACGAGGTTCTGTCGGAGCGCCTGGTGTGCCTGCCGCATGGCGGGCTGCCAGCCTACTCGGCGTGCGGCGGGCCGAACGACGACATCTGCGGGTTCAACACCTTCTGCGTGACCTTCAGCGGCCAGTCCTACTGCGCGCCGTACTGCCGCTACCCAAGCGGCGCGCCGGCGTGCTCGGTAGGCCACGCATGCCAGCAGATCGGCGCGAGCGAGCTCGGCTTTTGCACTCCGTGAGCCGGGCCCTGTCGTCGACGTCACAGCCCTGGAGTTGCCGGACCCTTGTCCATTTGCGCTAAGGTCAACGCGATGTCGAGCGAGCAGGCCAACGCCTTCAAGAAGCACCGCGACGCCGACGACGCTCAGGGCAACCTCACCTGGGCCGCGCGCTTGCAGACCAAGGCGCTCCGGGCCTCACCCGAGGCGCTGGCCCGCCTCGACGTCGAGCGCGACTTTGAGCTCTCCGAAGATGAGCGCGTGCTCTGGCGCCTGTTGCGCCTGCCGCGCAAGTACATGGACATCGAGCACAGCGGCCTGTTGGCCACCGCCACGCTGCGCGGCGTGCTGCGCGGCCTCGTGGCCGCCGACGTGGTCGACATCGTCGACGCCGCGGACGCGAAGGCCCTGATCCCCGCCGAGCTGCGCCGCCTGCGCGCCGAGGTGCAGGGCAAGGAGGTCCAGCGCCCGAGCCAGCCGCTCAAGGCCCGCGTGTACCGACCCAACATCGACGGCACGCCGCCGACGCCACCGCCCGAGACCGCGCCGCCCGCGCAGGAGGTCGACACGCCGCGCGAGCCCACGGCGCCGCGCAGCGCGCCGCAGCCGGTGCACCTGCGCGAGCTGAACGCCGATGAGCGCGCGCTCAAGGACGAGGTCGAGCGCGCGCACGGGGCCATGGCCAAGCAGAACCACTACGAGTTCTTGGGCCTCCAGCGGGGCGCCGACGACGCCGCCGTGCGTGGCGCGTACGTGCGCCTGGCGCGCGACTTCCACCCCGATCGTGTGGCGGGCATCGGCGATCCCACGCTCCAGTCGAAGGTCGACGAGCTGTTCAAGCGCCTGGGCGACGCCCAGCAGGCGCTGGCCACCGCCGAGGGGCGCGCGTACTACGACCGCGCCCTCGACTCGATGGGCGGCGCCACCACCACCGCCGACGGGCAGCGCCAGCGCCGGCCCCTCGAGGCGCAGAACGCCTTCCGGATCGCCGACGTGTACTTCAAGAAGAAGGAGTACAAGAGCGCCGAGGCGCACTTCCGCCAGGCGGCCAACTTCGACCCCGAGGACGCGAAGATCCTCACGGCGCTGGCGTGGTGCATCTGGCTCAACCCTGACCACGAGGAGGCCGTGCGCACCGCCGAGGCGCGCAAGCGCCTGCAGGAGGTGGTCAACAAGCACCGCTTCGGCGACGCCTCGTACAAGCTCGGGCTGATCCTGCGCAAGAACAACGACGAGGCCGCCGCGCAGCGCGCGTTCGCGCAGGCGCGCCGCTTCGACCCCCAGCACCACGACGCCGAGCGCGAGGTCCGCCTGCACGAGCAACGCGCGCAGAAGCAGGCGAAGCCCGACGGGCTGCTCGGGCGCTTCGCGAAGAAGTAGCTACTCGTCACCGCCGTCCGCGCCGGGCGCGGTGGGGAACCAGCGCGCGAGCACCGTGGCCAGGGTGTGCGCCTGGCGCGCCGACCCGAGCGTTAGGTGCTTCTCCACCAACCACGCCTTGCCGCGCTTGCGGTACCGCCGCAGCGACACGCGCGGCCCGTGAAACTCCCCGTCGGGACCTCGCTCCTCGAACAGGAACGCCACGGTGGCCCACGAGCTCGACGACGTCAGCACGGCGCGGTCGAGCTGGCGCACGCGCACCACGCCGTCCTCCTCGAAGGCCACGGTGAGGTCGTCGAGGTCCATGCGTCACCCCCCACAAACGACGACCCCACCGACGAGCGGTGGGGTCGTGCACTACAGCGGAGGTCCGTCGCGTTGATGGTCGCCGGGCTCGGTCCTTGCCGCGACGCCTGCGTCGCGTCCTCGGCGCGTACCACGAGGTACGCGCCTGCGGTGCTCCTTGGCCTCGCGGCAAGTCCCTGCGCCGGGCTCGATCAACGCAACTGACCTCCGCTGTTGCAGCGACCGCGCGGGTTACTTCTTCGCCGGCTTCGCGGCGGCGGTGCCGCCGGCCTTCGACGCCTTCATCGGGTTCTTGGAGGCCACCTGCGCCTCCTGCGTCATGCGACGACCCTTCTGCGCCGTGCGCTTCGACGGCGTGAGCTGCACGACGCCGCCGGGGGCGCCGGGCACGGCGCCGCGCAGGAACACCAGGCCCTTGGCCTCGTCGATCTTCACCACCGCGACGTTGAGCGTGGTGACGGTCTCGTTGCCCATGCGGCCCGCCATGCGCTTGCCGGGGTGCACCTTGCCGGGCGTGGCGCGGCAGCCGATGGAGCCGCCGTGGCGGAAGTACTCGTGGGTACCGTGAGTGGCGCGGAAGCCCTTCATGTGGTGGCGCTTCATCACGCCCGCCGTGCCCTTGCCCTTGCTGGTGCCGGTGACGTCGAGCGACTTGCAGCCCTTGAGGAGGTCGAGCGAGAGCGCGTCGCCGACGTTGAGCTTGGCGAGCGCGTCCGCGTCCATGCGCGTCTCGCACAGCACGCGCTGCGGCGCCACGTTGGCCTTCTTGAAGTGGCCGGCCATGGCCTGGTTGACCAGCTTCTCGCGCATGGGGCGGGTGCCCACCTGCACGGCGCTGTAGCCGTCGGTGTCCATGGTCCGCTTCTGCACCACGAGGTTGGGCTCGACTTGGAGCACGGTGACCGGCACGCGCAGGCCGTCATCCATGAACAGCTGCGTCATTCCGATCTTGGTGGCCATCAGGCCCAAACGCTTCGACGTCGACATCTGCAAGCTCCTGGGTCATGCACCGCCGCGCGACGGCCACGCGGGCGCGCGATGGCAAGATCGCGCTCGGCCAGAGGACCCGTGTCCCGGGGATGCCCGGGGTGAAAAAGAGCCTCGGGAAACCCGAGGAAAGCCGGCACCCTAGCGCGGCGGGCCGCGCCGTCAACCGCGATCGTTCACACCGAGATGGCGGCCGGCCCGCCGGCGCCGGTCGACGGCAGGTCGCGGCGCAGGTCGACGGCCGCGGCCGCGGCGGTGGTGAGGAAGTACGTGGCCGCCGCCAACGCGCCTTGCGCCAGCAGCGACGGTGCGGTGACCGCGACGGCGAGGAGCAGCTCGTGGTGGTCGGTCTGGCCCTCGCCCGCGGCGAACAGCGCCACCAAGGCGGCGCTGCCGAGGATGCCGCCGCCGAACGAGATCGCCGGGTAGAGCACCGCCGCGATGGTGGTGCGCTGGACCAGCCCGTCGTCGTGCGCCAACGGTGCGTAGGCGCGCGCCAGCTGGTAGAGCGCGTACGGCAACCCGATGACCGAGACGCACGGGATGAGCGTGAAGATGACGAGGTGCGCGGCCGACGTGGGCAGGGGCGGACCGAGTCGGGCAGCGAGGCCGTGGGCGATCACGATGAACGCGGCGGTCAGCACGGCGCCGCACAGCCACCCGAGGCTGCTGGCGAACGAGGCGAACTGCCCGACCACGATGGCCGCCAGCTGCAGCGCGGGCACCGCGACGAGCGCCGCCACCAGCGCGAGCTGCACCGCGCGCAGGCGGCGCAGCTGCGCCTCGGCCCTCGCGTCCGCCGTGCTCATGCCGACTGCTTCTTCTCGAACGTCAGGACCGGGGCCGCGCCCTTGGTGATCACCTCCTCGGTGATCAGGCAGTCGGTGACGCCCTCGAGGTACGGGACCTCGTACATGATGTCGAGCATGGCGTTCTCGAGGATGGCGCGCAGCCCGCGCGCGCCGGCCTTGCGCTTGACGGCCTCGCGCGCGCACGCGCGCAGCGCGCCCTCGGCGAAGTGGAGCTTGACGCCCTCCATGGCGAGCAGCTTCTGGTACTGCTTGACCAGCGCGTTCTTGGGCTCTCTGAGGATGGTGACGAGGTCGTCCTCGCTCATGTCGTTGAGCGTGGCGGTGACCGGCAGGCGGCCGACGAACTCGGGGATGAGCCCGAACTTGATGAGGTCCTCGGTGCTGGCCTCGCGCAGCACCTCGCCGAGCCGCTGCTGGCGCTTGCCCTTCACGTCGGCGCCGAAGCCGATGGTCTTCTGCCCGATGCGGCGCTCGATGATCTGCTCGAGCCCCACGAAGGCGCCGCCGCAGATGAACAGGATGTTGGCCGTGTCGACCTGCACCGTGGCCTCCTGCTGGCCGTACTTCTTGGCCCCGCGCGGCGTCACGTTGCACTTGGTGCCCTCGATGAGCTTGAGCAGCCCTTGCTGCACGCCCTCGCCGCTCACGTCGCGCGTGGCCGACGGGCCCTCGCCCTTGCGCGCGATCTTGTCGACCTCGTCGAGGTACACGATGCCCTTCTCGGCGCGCTCCACGTCGTTGTCGGAGGCGGCGAGCAGGTTCTGGATGATGCTCTCGACGTCTTCACCGACGTAGCCGGCCTCGGTGAGCGTGGTGGCGTCGGCCACGGTGAAGGGCACCTTGAGGAAGCGCGCCAGGCTCTGCGCCAACAGCGTCTTGCCGGTGCCGGTGGGCCCGATCAGCATGACGTTCGACTTGGAGAGCTCGACGCCGTTTTGGCCGCTGCCCTCGGCGCGCGCGTTGATGCGCTTGTAGTGGTTGTACACCGCCACCGAGAGGATCTTCTTGGCGTCTTCCTGGCCGATGACGTAGCGGTCGAGGAACGCCTTGATCTCGTGCGGCGTGGGCAGCTGCAGCTGCTCCGACTGCTGCCGCTCGGTGGCCTCTTCCGCGATGATGTCATTGCAGAGACGGATGCACTCGTCGCAGATGTAGACCGTCGGCCCCGCGATGAGCTTCTTCACCTCCCGCTGCGACTTGCCGCAGAAGGAGCACTGGAGGTTTCCGCCCTGGTCTCGTCTCGCCGCTGCCATCGTCTTTCCGTTCGGTCGTCTTGCCCTTTCACGGGGCCTTCGCAACCTTCCTCTTCGCCGGATCTTTCGCCGACGCTCTCCTCATTCTAGCAGCCCGCCCCCCGGCGCGCCCGAAAAGGGCCGCCGTAGCCCGAGGGTGACAGGTGCGCGCGCGCACCTCGCATGCGGCGGCGCGCCTTGACCGCGACCCGGGCCCCTCCTTAGCGTTCCGGCCATGCCCGCCCCCGGCCATGACCTGCGGCCGCGCGTCGAGGCGCTCCTCGACGTCGCGGGTGAGGCGCGGTCCGTGCTCGTCTGCACGCACGACAACCCCGACCCCGACGCCATCGCGTCGGCCTACGCCCTGGGCGAGCTGTTGCGCGTGCGCACGGGGGCCACCTACACCCTGGCGCACGGCGGCGTGCTCGGCCGCGCCGAGAACCGCGCCATGGTGCGGGCCCTCAAGATCCCGCTCGTGCCCTTCGCCCGCCTCGACGTCGACGATCTGGACGGCTTCGACGCCGTGGGCCTGGTGGACACCCAGCCCGGCCACGGCAACCACCGCGTGACGCGCGAGGTGGTGGCGGGGCGGCGCCTGTTGTGCATCGACCACCACCCGGCGCGCACCTACGAGGGCACGCTGGCGCCCGACTACGCCGACGTGGGCGGCGACTACGGCTCCACCAGCACCATGCTCACCTGCTACCTCGACGCCGCCGGCGTGCCGTTCGACGCGCCCGTGGCCACGGCGCTGTTCTACGGCATCAAGAGCGACACGCGCGATCTGGGCCGCGAGGTGGGCGACGTCGACGTCTGGGCCTACCAGCACCTGGTGGCGCACACCGACATGGGCGTGGTGTCGCAGATCGAGCACCCGCGCTTGCCGCGCGGCTACTTCGCGGCGCTGTCGAGCGCCGTGCGCAAGGCCCGCGCGTTCGACGACGTGGTCGTGTGCGACCTCGGCGACGTGTACGTGCCCGACCTGGTGGCCGAGACCGCCGACTGGCTCCTGCTCGCCGAGGGCATCCGCTGGTCCATCGTGGTGGGCGAGCACGGCAACGACGTGTTCTCCTCCATCCGCGTGCACGACCGGCGCTTCTCGGCCGGCAAGCTGGTGCGCGAGGTGGTGGCCGCGTGGCCCACGGGCAGCGCGGGCGGGCACGGGTCGATGGCGGGCGCCCGCGTGGCCCTCGACCCCGCCATGCCCGCCGCCGGGCGCGCCAAGCTCCGCCGCCGGCTCCTGCAGGAG
>CAZONM010000211.1:0-10184 GCA_964580865.1 uncultured Myxococcales bacterium
CGCGCCGTGCGACGCCCTTGGGGCCGCATCGCCCGTGGTGGTGGCTGACGAGGACGGCGCCGTGCGCGCGCGCGTGCCGCCCCACGGCCGCGCGCCGCACCTGGTGGAGGTGCCGGCGGTGCGGCGCCTGTGCGGCGACGTGACCCACTGGCTCGAGGCGCTGGAGCTGTCGCTGGCGGCGCTGCAGACGCGCCGCCTGGAGCTCGGGCTCGCCGAGGGGAAGAACGTCATCGGGCGCAAGGTCGAGGTGCACCCCACGTGCTACGTGTCGGGCTCGATCCTCGAGGACGGCGTTCGCCTCGAGCCCCACGCCAGCGTCGTCGACTCGTACGTGGGCGCCGGCGTGTTGGTGGCCGACCACACGGTGATCTGGGGCAGCGTCATCGGCGCCGGCTGCCGCACGCTCGTCGACACCAGCCTGCGCCGCGTGGTGGCCCAGCCCGGCTCGACCTTGTCGAACCTGGGGTTGTCCGACGCCATCGTGGGGCGCGACGTGTTCTTGACCACGGCGGTGTCGTTCTTCGGGCCGGCCCCCGGGCACGACGTCGTGGTGGAGGGCGTCGACACGGGGCGCGCGCTCTTGGGCGGTGCGGTCGGCGCGCGCGCCGTGCTGGGGGCGCGCGCGCTCGTGACCGCCGGCCTCGCGCTGCCCGCTGGCGTCGTCGTGGTGTCGAAGCCCGACGAGGCCGCCGCCAAGCTCGACGACGCCGGGCTCGCGCGCGCGCACATGCGCCTTGGCGAGCGCGCGCGCGACTCCTGACACGGCGCCGCGCTGCCGCGTGCGTCACCCCGGCGGATCGCGCTCGGCGTCGAGGGCCTGCAGCCGCTCGCGCGTGGCGTCGAGCTCGGCGGTCGCCTGGGCGCACATCTCGTCGATGAGCCCGGCGAACGCCGCGATGGGGAGCGTGGTGGTGTGCGTGGCCATGGGGTGCCTCCAGCGGGCTCCATGATGGGAGGCCGGCGCCAGGAGGTCCAGAAAGTGGCCGGCGTGCGCCGCTGGCGGCCCTCGCGATCCCACGTCACGTGAGGTGCTGGTCGATGCGCGCGCGCACCGCGTCGTCGACGTCGACGGCGAGGGCGCGGGCGCGCAGCCACGTGGCGCGCGCGCGCCGCACGAAGCCGAGCTGCTCGAGCGCCATGGCGAGGCCCACCAAGGCCACCACCAGGGTCGGGTCGTAGATCACGGCCGCCTCATAGGCGGTCATGGCGCCGGCCCAGTCCTGATCGGCCGTGGCCAGGTTGCCGCGCTCGAGCCAGCCGCGTCCGTCGAACGGATCGAGCTGCAGCCAGAGCTCGACGTCGGCGGCGGCGGCCAGCGCCAGGCCGGCGGCGGCGTGCTCGTCGTAGGAGCGGCGCACCTCGTCGATACGGGCGCTCACGGCGGCGGCGGTGGGCGACGTGGGGGGCGGGCGCTTGAGGATGTCGGCCACCAGGCGGCGTACGTACTGCAGCTCGAAGGGCTTCTCGACGAAGAAGTCGGCGCCGTGGACCTCCTGGATCTCGCGCGCCTGCACCCAGCCTCGGTAGATGGCGGAGATCATGACGATGGGGAGCTGGCGGTGCACGTCGCTGCGCTTGAGCGCCGCGCACACCTCGAAGCCGTGCACGCCTGGCAGCTGGGCGTCGAGCAGGAGCACGCTCGGGCGCACGCGGCGCAACAGCGCGACGGCCTCGTCGCCGGAGGAAGCCTGCTCCACGCGCAGACCGTCAAAGCGCAGCGCCGTGGTCAGGATCTTGCGGATCTCGTCGTCGTCATCGACCACGACGGCCAGGGGTGGCCCCTCGGGCGGCTCGACCGAGAGCGGCGTGGACGGCGCGGGCGCTGCCGGGGCAGCTGCGTCGGCGGGCGGCACGGCGGCAGGTGGCACGTCCAGCGTCGGCGCGTCGGTGGCCGGCGTCTCCACCATGATGCGCTTGAGCCGCACGGCGCCGATGGGCACGCCGCGGTTCGGCGTGGCGCGCGACAGCTCGTGCAGCAGGTCGCGCGCGATGCCGCTGGCCTCGTCGAGCGCGGGCTTCGGCACGTAGGCGGCCAGCTCCAGGCGCGGCGTCCAGTGCGCGCTGCGCTCGCCGCGCAGCACCTCGGCGCCCTGCTCGAGGGCCGCGTAGGCGCGCTCGATGACCTGCTCGAGGACGTCGTGGAGCCCGAGCACGGGCACCACGCGCCGCCCAGTGACGAACGAGATGGGCTCGATGAGCCCGGGGGCATCGGGGTTGGGCGTGGCGATGGTGATGGTGCGCCCGTCGACGGCCACGGGCAGCGCCAGGTGGGCGCGCACCTGGTGCTCGGGCACCAGCACCAAGGCGTTCAGGTCGAGGGTGCTCTCGGACAAGACCGCCACGGGCGCGCCGGCCCGCTGCGCGAGCGCGGTCGCGAGCTGCCGCTCGTTGGCGAGGCCGAGCGCGTAGAGCTCCGAGAGCACTCGGCTGCCGCCCACCTCGGGCTTCTTCGCCAGCACGCGCTCGAGCTCGTCGCGCGTGACGACGCCGGCCTCCACGAGCAGGTCGCCGATGCGGCGCTCGTCCATGTGCCGAGCGTGGCTGTGCCGGTCACGGGCTGTCAAAAACGACGACGCCGAGCGTCAGGTCGAAACACTTCGCCGGTCGCGCGGCGCACGGACCCTACGGTGCGGCGGCGGGAGCTGTCGGGGGGGCGCCGTCGGCACTGCCCCTGCTCTCGGCGAACGCGATGGCGATGCCGAGCGCCACCACGAAGACCACCAGCACGACCACGAGGTGCCTCCCCACGCCCGTGGGGCGGGGCAGGCGCGTGCCGAACATCGAGCGTTCGGCGGGCACCAGCTGGTCGCCCGTCTCCTGCATCTCGGGGGGAATCGGCGTCGCCATGGCGCCAGCGTAGCAGGAAATCTCCCCTTTGCGCCCGGTCGCCCCCGGGATACCCCTCGACGCAGGAGACGACGACATGCCGGTCAAGGGAGCCTACGAGGTCACGTCGCTGCGGCAGCTGCAGCGCTACCACCACAGCACGCTGAACACGTTCAGCGACGGCGAGACCCTCGTCGAAGCCATTCACCGCCGGCCGGGCATCTATGGGCCGAACCCCATCGCCTACCTGTCGTTGCTGGCGCGCCGCCCCACGCTCACGCTCGGCGACATGGACGAGGCGCTCATCAACGACCGCAGCCTCGTGCGCGCCACGGCGTTTCGCGGGTCGCTCTTCCTCCTGGCCTCCGAGGACTACCCGCTCTACTTCCGCGCGCTCTACGACACGCTGTCGTCGACCGGCATGTCGCGCCTGCGCAGCGAGGGCTTCGACGAGGAGGCGCTCAAGCGCTTCGGCGAGCGCCTGCGCGCGGTGGCGTTCACCATGCCCAAGAGCGACGCCGACATCATCGCCATCCTGTTCCCGGGCAAGGAGCGACGCCCGGGCACCGACGTCGAGCGCACCATCCTGCGCAAGCTGTGCGACATCGGCGTGCTGGTCCGAACCACCACCAAGGGGTGGAAGGGCAACCAGTTCAACTACGCGCTCGCGGAGCAGTGGCTGCCCGAGGCGGCGCTGTCCGTGGAGCAGGTGGAGAACTCTCGCGTCGACGTGGTGCGCCGCTACCTGCGCTGCTACGGCCCGGCGCGCCTCGAGGACGCCGCGTGGTGGACGGGCCTGCAGGTGGCCGAGGTGCGCCGCGTGTTCGAGGTCTTGGGGCGCGAGGTCGTGAAGTTCCCGGTCGACGGCCTCGGCGAGGGCTTGGTGACGCTGCGCGAGGTCGCCGACCAGACGCGCAAGGGCGCGGGCGCGGTGGAGCGCATCCTGTTCTTGCCGCTGTGGGACGCCTACGCGCTCGGCTGGCGCGATCGCACGCGGGTGGTGGAGCCGCGCTTCGCCCCGTGGGTCTACGACCCGGCGGGCAACACCACCTCTATCATCGTCGAGGAGGGCCGCTGCATCGGCCTGTGGCAGTTCCGCGACAGCGACTCCATCGCCATCGAGTTCCACATCTTCGAGCCCTACGCGAACCGCTTGAACGCCGTGCGCTTGGCCGCCGAGCAGCACGCCAACCAGCTGGCCGTGGTGGCGAGCGCGCGCGAGGTGCGGGTCATCGAGCGCGCGCTGCCGGCGCCGCTGGCCGATCGCCCCGCCGCGAGCTTCCTGTGGCCGCTCGGCAAGGAGCCGGTGTTCCGCATCTCCGACAACGACTACGACAACCCCATGGACCGCCGCGAGCGGCAACCCAACGTGCTGCGCAGCAAGTTCCTCGACGACGAGCGCCTGGTGCGCCCGGCCGACGAGGCCAAGGAGGCGGCGCACGAGCGCGCGGCGCTGCGCCTGGGCGGCGCCAAGCCCGTGCTCAAGGCCGACGTCGCCAAGCCGGCGGCGGCCGTGCCCGGCGAGGTCAAGGGCAAGCAGATCACGGTGCGCGTGGCGGCGCCCAAGCCGATGGTCGCGGCGACGTCGGCGCAGAAGAAGCCGGCGGCCACGCGCGCGCCGGCGAAGAAGCCGGCCAAGAAGGCGGGCAAGAAGCGGTAGCGCGCGCGGCGCGCCCTTCGCGCGTCGCCCCAACGGAGCGTCGTGTCAGCCCAGGCTGTCGAGGGCGCGCAGCACGTCGTCGACGTGACCGTCGACCTTCACCTTCGGCCAGGCGCGGGCGATGCGGCCGTCCTTACCCACCAGGAACGTCGAGCGGATCACGCCCACGGTGGGCTTGCCGTACATGAGCTTGTCGCCCCACGCGCCGTAGGCCTTGTGGGTGGTCAGCTCGGGGTCGGAGAGCAGCGGGAAGTTCAGGCTGTACTTCTGGCGGAAGCGCGCGTGGCTGTCGGTGGTGTCCTTGGAGATGCCCAACACCACGGCGCCCCGGCCGGCCACGCGGGCGAGGTTGTCGCGGAAGTCGCAGGCCTCGATGGTGCAGCCGGGTGTGTCGTCCTTCGGATAGAAGTAGATCACCACCGGCGAGCCTCGGTGCGCCGCCAGGCTGTGCGTGGCGCCGTCGTCGCCAGGGAGCTCGAAGGCAGGGGCGGGCTGACCCACCGAGGGGCCGCGCGTCGGCGTCGTCGCCGCCGCGGCGTCCGGGCGCGTCGCGTCGGCGGGCGCCTTCCTCGGGGCGGGCGCCTTCTTCGTCGACGATGCCTGCTTTGTGGCGGGCGGCTTCTTCGTCGACGATGCCTTGGGTTTGGCTGGCGCCTTCTTCTTCTTTGGGGTCGCCTTCTTCTTGGCAGGGGCCTTCTTCTTCTTGGCGAGCGCCTTCTTCTTGGCAGGGGTCTTCTTCTTGGCGGGCACGGCGGAACCTCCGGGTGGGCGGCGCGTCGGGGCTTGGATGCGCCGCGGGGTCAAAGGTGGCTGCGTAGCGCGTTCTGCCGCGCGGTCTCGCGGCGCAGCGCCATCTCCTGCGTGGCGTAGAGGTGCAGCGGCGGCGCCCGCACCGAGAGCGTGAGGCGCGCGCCCATGGGCAAGTCGAGCACCTCGTGGGGGCCGTCGAGGTACACGCGGCCCTCGCGCATCTTCGAGGTGACGCAAACGTCGTCGCCGTCCCCAAGCCACAGGCTGGCGAGCGCCAGGCGCGGGCCATCGGCGAGGAACGGCTCGCGCACGCGCAGCTGGGCGCGCGCGTCGTGCAGCCCCACGATCTCGCCCCCCGCCGACGACATGGCGGCGGTGGAGCCGGCGGCCGTCGACACCCAGATGCCGCTCGACTTCTGATCCTCCACGACGCCGCAGTGCTCGACCAGCACGCGCGAGGTGGCGGCGGGGTTCTTGTGCGCCACCAGCACGTCGTTGAGCACGGGGAAGGGCAGCGGCGCGCCGTCGATGGCGCCGCCCAGGCGGCGCACGACGGTGGGCTTGAGGCGCCCCGCCAGCACCTGGGCCAACAGCGCGGCGAAGGTGCCGCGGTGGGCCGCGCACAAGAAGCCCACCGAGTGCGCCGTGTCGGAATTGACGCCCAACACCGGCGTGGCGCCCACCTTGTGGCTCGCGTCGAGGAGGGTGCCGTCACCGCCCACGGAGATCACGAGCCGTCGGCCCTCGGTCATGGCCGGGCGCAGGCGCGCTCGATAGACGCGCGCGCAGGTGACGCCGGCGTCGCCGAGCGCGCGCTCCACCTCCACCAGCGTCGCCTCGTGCGCGTCGTGGGCGGCGCGCATGGGCTCGGTGCTCGGGTCGCCGCGCTTGAGCAGGCGCTGGATGCGGCTGTTGCGCTTCTCCAGCGCCAGCCGCAGCTGCGACTTCTTGTACACGACGAGCACCTCGGGCTTGGCCATCCGCTCCTCGTCGACGATGTCGCAGGCTGCCTCGGATCGCGGCGGGGGGCCGCGCGCGCTTGACCGGCGCTCGGCCACGGTCCTACCGTGAGAGCGCGGACGCGGGGAAGTCCCGCCGTGCCGTGGAGCGAAGGAGCGGCGTTGCCCATCGAAGAGGCGAAGAAGCGCGAGCTGGTGGCCGGCATCTCCGGCATCCTGCGCCAGAGCCCGTTGCACGCCACGCTCGACGTGCAGCGGGTGGCCATGGCCTTCTCCATGGTGCTCGACAACGTGGAGCCCGATCAGCCCATCGACCTGCAGCACCTCTACCAGTGGCTGGTGAGCCAGAACGCCAACGAGAAGGACGCCCTCGAGCTGTGCGTGGTCTTGAAGCTGCGCGAAGAGAGGCTGGGGGTGCAGTTCACGGCGCCCGCCAAGGCCCAGTACATGGACAAAGAGGTGCTGGAGGACCTGGCGGCGCGCTTCCAGACCAAGGCCGATCGCGCCCAGGGCTGGGACAAGAAGGCGCCAGAGCCGCTGGCGCCGCCGCCCGGCCCGAAGCAGCCGGGCTGGACGCCGTCCAAGAAGAAGGACCGCGACAAGACGCATCGGGCCTTCCCCGCTGTCTTGGCCGCCAGTGTGCTCGCCGCCATCGGCTACTGGGGGTGGGCGGTCGCGGTCTCGAACGAGCCGCTGCGTCTAGTGACCACGACGGATTCGGCGGGGCTCAAGTGCCAGGAGCTCAAGTCCAACGACAACCTGGCCATCTGCTACATCACCCGGCAGCAGTTCGCCGGCGAGTCGGTCGAGGCGCTCCGGACCCGCGCTGACGCAACCCTCCGCGAGCTTCGCTCCACCACGGGCGCCAACATCCTCTACGTGATGGTCGACGACCGGCTCAAGATCCGGCGCCCTTGACCAGGCAGTCACGGTAAAATAGAATCTAAGTTCTTATCATGCCGCCGCCCAACCCGGCCGAGCTGCAGTGGGTGCGCGCTCCCCAGCAGGCGCGCAGCCACGACACGCTCGCCCGCTTGCTGGACGCCGCCGAGGCCATGCTGGAGGAGGCGCCGTGGGACCAGTGCACGGTGGCCGCGCTGGTGGCGCGCGCGCGCTCGTCCATCGGCGCGTTCTACGCGCGCTTCCCCGACAAGGACTCGCTGCTGCAGCACCTGCACCAGCGCCGCGCCACCGAGGGCATCCACACGGCGGACGCGGTGCTCGAGCGCGAGCGTTGGCTGGGCGTGACCATGGAGCCGCTGATCCGCGCGCTGGTGGCGTTCGTTGCGAAGGACTACGTCGACCACGCGGGCCTGCACCGCGAGGTCGTGCGGCGCAACAGCACCGACGCGCGCTTCCGCGAGCGCTCCGCGCACGTCACCGGCCACGTGGTGCGCCTGATGGCGCTCTTGCTCGAGGAGCGCCGGCACGAGATGGACATCGACGACTCGCTGCGCGCGGCCGACATGCTCCACCGCATCCTGTACTCGGTGATGGACCAGAGCGTGCAGTTCGTGGACCGCCCGCCGGGCCCCGTGGCGCTCACGCAGCCGCAGCTGGTGGAGGCCGTGGTGCGCGCCATGCTCGGCTACCTGGGCGTGCGCATGGCAGCGCGCGGCGGTGCGCCATGACGTCGTCGAGGGCGCCGGTGGCGGTGTGGGTGGCCCTGGCCGCGGCGTGCGCGCCAGCATCGGTGGAGCCGGCGTCGCCGCCGCCGCGCGCCCAGCTGAGCAGCTTCGGGCGCGATGCCGGCCAGGGGAACCTCCTGGGCGTGCAGGTGTGGCTGACCACGCGCGACTACGCCGATCGCGCGCGCCTGCGCGCCAAGCTCGACGGCTGGCTCGACGACGCGCGCCGCCAGGGCATGGTCACGGGCCGCACCGTGGTGGTGTTCCCCGAGTACGCGGGCGCGTGGCTGGTGGCCGAGGGCGAGGGGCCCGCGGTGGTGGACGCGGCCACCATCGGCGACGCCATGACCGCCATGGCGCTTGCACACCTGCCCGAGTTCGTGGCCGCGCGCGTGAGCGCCCCCGCCGACGACGCCGACGCGTACGCGGCCTTCGCCATCAAGGCCGCGCCCATGGCCGAGGCCATCACCGAGGTGTTCGGCGGGCTAGCCCGCGACCACGGCGTGACCGTGGTGAGCGGCAGCGCCATCCTGCCCACGCCCGAGGTGGTCGACGGCGCCATCGTGGTCACGCCCGGCGCGCCCCTGCAGAACGTGGCCTTCGTGTTCGGCCCCGACGGCGCCCTGGCGCCCGCGGTGGTGCGCAAGGCCTTCCCCATCGAGAGCGAGCTGCCGTTCGTGGCGCCCGCCGACGTCGAGGCGCTGCCCGTGTTCGACACGCCCGCGGGCCGCCTCGGGGTCTTGATCTGCGCCGACTCGTGGTACCCGGCCAGCTATCGCGTGCTGGCCGATCAGGGCGCCGAGGTGCTGGCCGTGCCCGTGTTCGCCACCGGCGAGTGGCGCGGCCCGTGGAAGGGCTACAACGGCGCCGACGAGCCGAGCGACGTCGATCTCGACGACATCGAGCGCCTCACCGAGGATGAGGCGTGGGTGAAGTACTCGGCGCCCGGCCGCGCCCCCCGCGCCGACGTGCGCACGGCGCTCACCGTGACGTTGCGCGGCCGCTATTGGGACCTGCACGCCGAGGGGCAGCCGCTGGTGGTGAACGGCGCCGCGCGCGAGCGTGCCCCCGAGGTGGAGGCGCCGCTGGTGGTGAGCGTGTGGCGCCCATGATGGCCGCGCCGCGCGCCGTGCCGGCTTGACGCCCGTGCGCTCGGGGTGTCATGCCGGGGCCATGAGACCCTGCTCGCTGCACGTCGCCGTCGCCGTCGCCATCGCCGCCACCGCCGCCTGCCCGGCCCCGGCGGACAACCCCAAGATCGCCGACGCCGGCCCGGAGTACCGCTTGAAGCCCCCGAAGACCCTCGTCGACAAGCCCGCCGACATCCCCGCGCCGCCCGACGTGGCGGCGCCCCCGGCCGACGCCGAGAAGACGCCGAGCGGCCTGGCCTCGAAGGTGATCAAGCCCGGCCAGGGCGGCGACAAGCCCACGGCCGAGGACGGGGTGGAGGTGCACTACACCGGGTGGACCACCGACGGGCGCATGTTCGACTCGTCGGTGAAGCGGGGCCGCACCACCAGCTTCATGCTGACCGGCGTGATCAAGGGCTGGACCGAGGGCGTGCCGCTCATGACCGTGGGCGAGACGCGCCGCTTCTGGATCCCCTCGGAGCTCGCGTACGGCGACAAGCCGACGCGACCGGGGGCGCCCGCCGGCATGTTGGTGTTCGACATCGAGCTCATCCGCATCCTGCGCCCGCCGCCGACGCCCCCGGATCTGGCCAAGCCCCCGAAGGACGCCGTCACGCTGCCCTCGGGGTTGGCGTGGCGCTCCCTCAAGAAGGGCACCAGCACCGAGCACCCCACGTCGTCGAGCGTGGTGGAGGTGCACTACGCGGGCTGGACCAAGGACGGCAAGATGTTCGACTCGTCGTTCCGCCGCGGGCGCACGGCCAAGTTCCCGCTCTCGGGCGTGGTCAAGGGCTGGACCGAGGGCGTGCCGCTTCTGACCGTGGGCGAGACCGGCCGCTTCTGGATCCCGGCGGCGCTGGCCTACGGCGAGGAGCCCATGCGCCCCGGCGCGCCCGCGGGCGACCTGGTGTTCGACATCGAGCTCGTGGCCATCGAGCACAAGTAGCGCGGGCACCCGGCCGCGGCGCCCCGCACGTCCGTGCGGGGGCGTTCGTTTCGTTGCGGGCCCGCGAGGTTTCGGGGACACTGCGCGCGTGCGCGCGCCCATCATCTCCCTCGCTCTCCTCGTCGCTCTCCTCGTCGCGCTGCCCGCGCTCGCCGAGCCGGGCCTCTTGGCCGTGGTGCCCCTCGACGCCCTGGGCGTGGAGCCGGCGCTGCTGAAGCGCCTCGACGGCGCCGTGCGCGAGCGCGCGGGCGCCACGGGCGGACGCCTGGCCGACGCCGCGGCCGT
>CAZONM010000212.1:0-10179 GCA_964580865.1 uncultured Myxococcales bacterium
ACGCGCGGGCTCGCGCGGCAACGTGGCGAGCTGGCGCTCCGCCTCGGCGCGCAGGTCGGCCTTCTTGCCCATGCCCGCCACGCGCTCGAGGAACGCGCGCCGCTTGCCGGTCTCCGGCGCGAGGCGGGCGGCCGCGAGCAGCGCGTCGTCGGCCAGGTTCGAGCGCGGGAAGCGATCGGCGCACGACACGAACGCGTCCACGGCCGCGGCGCGATCCGCGTCGAGCCGCGAGACGTAGTACAGCTCCTCGAGGAGCTGGGCGGCCACGTACGCGGCGTCGTCGGCCTTGTCGCCTTCCTTGTGCGTGTTGGCCACCGCCTGCAGCCGCACGATGAGCTTCTCGTAGTGGTGGCGGAAGCGCTTCTTCTCCGGGTCCTTGCGCAGCGCCTCCACGTCCTTCTTGAGCGCCACGAACGCGGGCAGCGAGGGGTCCGGGTCGCCCGCGCGGGCGGGCACGGCGAGCGCGGCGACCAACGCCGCCGTGAGCAAGGCGTGGCGGTACCGAGGGCGCGTCACGCGGAGGCCTCCTGTGCAGCCGAGTCGACCAACACGCCGCCGCGGCGGCGCGCCTCTTCACGGAGGATGAGCGCGAGCACCGCGGCGGTCGGGAGCGCGAACACCACGCCGAGGAAGCCGGCCGCCGTGCCACCGAGCAGCACCGCCAGGATCGCCGCGAAGGGGGAGAGCCCCGCCTGCTCGCCCACGATGCGCGGCGTCAGCACGTAGCTCTCGACGAGCTGCACCACGCCCGCCACCGCCAGCGCGCCCACGATGGGCCACAGCGCCTGGTCGCGCAGCTCCAGCGCCGAGAACGCGAGCGACAGCACGATGCAGGTGGTGCCCGAGGCGAACGGCACCAGGTATGCAGCGCCCGCCAAGACCGCGATGGCGAGGGCCAGCGGCACACCCGCGATGCTCAGGCCCACGGCGTACAAGCCCATCATCACGCCGGCCACCACCAGCTGCCCACGCACCAGGCGCGACAGCGTGTCGTCGATGAGCGGCAGGTAGTGCCCGAGCAGCCCGCGGGCGCCGCGCGGCACCAGCGGGCCCGTGACCTCGCGGATGCGCGGCAGCTCGGTCAGCGCGAAGAACGTGAGCACGGGCAAGAGCAGCGCCTTGCCCGCGAACGCGGCGGCGCCGGCCGCCCCCTTGAGCACGCCCACGGCGCCCGTCTTCACCGCCGCGCCCGTGCTCTTGGCGAACGGCAGGAGCTGATCGATGAGCTCCTTGCTCGCCTCGCTCGAAAGATCGGCCACGCTCAAGGGCACGTCGACGCCGAAGCGCGACCGGATGAGCGCGCCCGCCTCGCGCAAGAGCGCGGGGAACCCCGAGAACAGCGCCACCAGGTCGGTGACCAGCGGCGGGATCATGAGCGACAGCGCCACCAGGCCGAGCACCGAGACCCCCGCCACCACCAGCGCGGCCGCCGCCGCGCGCGGCATGCGCCGCTCGAGGCGCAGGACGAGCGGCGCTCCGAGGAAGGTGAACACGGCCACCAGGAGCAGCGTGATGAGCACGCCACGCACGGCCCACACGACGCCCCCGGCCGCGGCCACGAGCGCCACCGTCCACAGCAGGCGGTCGTCGACGAGGAGCGGGCGCGGCAGCGCCGGCGCGGCCACGGGCGGCGGCGGAGGCAATGCTGGTGCAGGTCGCTTCTTCTTCGACGCCACGGCGCCACCTAGCTCCACGCGGTTCCAGAGGTCAGACATAGGCCACCGCGCGCGCGCCCGCAAAAAAGCGGCGCGGCCGAGCGGCCGCGCCATCCCACACGCGCCCACTCGCGGTGCAGGTCAGTCGCTCTTCTCGGTGTCCTTGCCGGCGTCGCGGGCCGCGTTCCAACGCACCCACTCGGGCTCGTCCTTGGCGTCTTGCTCGGCGGTGAACGGCTCGGGGGCCGCGGCGCTCACCGCCGTGTTCTTCGCGATGCGGATCTGCATCATCTTGCCCAGCAGGTGCTCGAAGTCCTTCTTGGAGATCTCGGTGTACGGCTTGCCGATCGGCTTGCGGTTCGGGTCGATGGGGCCGGGCGGGGGCGCCTCCTCGGCGCCCGTGAGGAGCGGCGCCGCCACGGCCACCGCGCCGTTGTACACGCGCACCACCGTGGCCTCGTCGCGCTCGACGTTGACGCGGAACACGGTGCCGCGCACGCCGGCCACGGCGTTCTGCGTCTTCACCTGGAACTTCGACTCGTCGCCGACGAGCTTCGACACCTTGGCCCAGGCCTGCCCCGCCACCAGCGTGGCGTCGACCTTGACCTCCTTGCTCTTGCCGTCGAAGGCCGCGCCGTCGAGCCGCAGCTCCGCGGCGGGACCGATGCGCACCACCGAGCCGTCGCCGAACGTGATCTCGGCGCGCGAGCCCTCGCCGGTCTTGACCACGCTGCCCGGCGCGAGCTCTTGCCCGCGCTTGACGCGCGCGAAGGTGGGATCCGCCTTGCCGTCGGCCGACACGCCCACGGTCACGTCACCTTTGACGAAGGTGGCCTTGGCGGCGCCCTTGGCCCCACCGCCGGCCTCGGCGCCCACCGCGAAGAGCGCAAGGGCGCCAGCGGCGACGAGCGATGCCAGGAGGATTCGAGCGTTCATGTGCGACTCCTTTGCGCGCGTGGCTGCGACGTCACTTGAGGGCGAGCACGACCTTGCCGCGGGCGACCTCGAGCACCTCGACGGTGAACTTGCCCGCCTTCTTGCCTTCCACGGCGGCGGCGAGCGCCTCGGCGCCGCCGTCCACGTCGATGTCGTAGGTGGCGACCTTGTTCTTGACCTCGCGCATCTCGAGCTTCGTCGGCGAGAGCGCGCGTCGCACCAGGTCCGTGAACGACTTGGCGGCGGCGAGGCTCGGCACCTCGCGGATGACGACCTGGACACGGCTCTGGTTGGCCAACGCCCCGGCCCAGGTCTCCGCGACCTTCTTCATGAGCGAGTCCATCACCGCGTCGACGATCATCTTGCTCTTGCCGCCGCCCTGCTCCACGGCCTTGAGCGCGTTCTCCGGGCTGATGCCGAGGATGTTGGTCGACTTGAACGCCGTGGCCTCAATCTCGTTGTTGGCGGTGTTGATCATCTTGACGTTGGCGCTCACGGAGTAGCTGTTCATCTTGGTGCCCTCGGTGATCGCGTGCTTGTTGTCGCTCTTGATCACCTTGCCCTGGCCGAGCACCACGTACTGCGCGTTGGAGTTCTTGACGATCTTCTCGATGTCCTCCTGCGTCAGGTCACCGTTGGCGCTGACCTCGCTCACCTTGATGCCGGGCTCCACGATGGTGAAGCACGCGTCGCGGAACGCCGAGGTGAACATCGCCTCGATCATGCCGCGCTCGGTGGACCACTTGGTCTCGTCGCCCACCTTCTCGACGAAGACCAGCGACACCTTCGGATCGTGGTTGGCCTTGATGACCGTGCAGATCGAGCCCTCGATGGCCTCCTTCGAGACCTTGGCCGTGAGCTTGATCTTCTTGGTGGTCTTGGTGTCGCCGTCGGTCAGCGGGCCCCACTGCTCCTCGCTGATGACGCCCTTGGCGGTGGTGGCGATCTCGTCGGCCACCATCTGGAAGTTGCGCACGATGGTGTTCGACTCGACCAAGACACCGACGCCTTGCTCGACGGCCCGGCGGCGCGCGTCGCGCTTGGCGTTCTTCTCGGTCTGCGCCGGGTCGCCCTCGACGATGGCGGCCTCGCCCTCGACGGAGACGGTCTTGACGTCGGCCAACACGGGGGTCGCCGCCACGAGCGCGGCCAGGAGCCAGGGGGTGTGCTGCATGGTGATACGCATGGGTGGCTCCTTCAGTCGACGAGGATGACGACCTTGCCGTCCGCGAGGAACGACAGGTTCTGAGTGGGGTCGCGCAGCTTGTCGGCGTCGCCGTTGGCGATGACGATGTCGGTCTTCGACTTGTCGACCAGGCGCAGGCCCTTGACCACCAGCGGCTTGTCGCCGACGCGGTCGGCGGTCTGGCCGTCGCCCTTGACGTAGCCGACGATGCCGCCCTGCTTGAGGCCCTTCTCCGAGACCACCTCGGTGCCATAGACCTCCTTGCCGGTCTCGTCGACGACGCGAGGCGCCATTGAGGGCGTGAGGCCCAGGCCGCGCGCGTTCACCACCAGGCCCGTCCAGTTGGCGGCGCCCTCGGTGGCTACCTTCTTCGGCTTCTTCGGCTTCTCCACCAGCGCGTTGGTGAGGTTCTCGTCGATGGGCATCTGCACCACCACGTCGACGGAGCCGTCGGAGTAGTACTTGGTGTCGACCACCTTGAAGCCCTGGGCCATGCCCTGGATGCGCGAGCGGATCTCACCGTTCGACATGACGTCGCCGGCGCTCCTCGACGCGGTCACCTGGATGCCCTGGATGGTCTCGATGACGTTGCGCAGGGCGTCGAGCTTGGCGGCGCGCTCGGCGTTCAGGCGCGCCACCGCCACCGGGCCGTCCTTGAGGTTGGCGGCGCCCGAGCCGGTGGCGGTCACGGTCTTCTTCGACCAGTTGATCTCGCCATGGCCGACCTTCTGCACCACGCTGTCGTCGGCGGCGGCAGCCGGGTCCTTGTCGCCAGCCCGGGCGGGCAGCGCCAAGCCGGCGGCGAGCAGCCCAACCGCGAGCGTCATGTTGATGGTCTTGAGCATCACGTCTTCCTCCCTCACCTCTAGGACCCTGACATCGGGGATGCGGTGTGTCGCTGTGGGCGCCCGCAGGTCCAGCGTCGTTGGACGGCAGGGAGCCTACCGGCATTCACGGGGGTCAGATCAACCGCGCGGCCTCGCGCCAGCGGCGCTACTCCCACTCGATGGTGCTCGGCGGCTTCGATGACACGTCATAGACCACACGATTTATCCCCCTGACTTCGTTGATGATTCTGTTCGAGATCCGCGCGAGCACGGCGTGCGGCAGGTCCACCCAGTCGGCGGTCATGCCGTCCGTCGACTTGACGCAGCGCACGCACGCGGTCTCGTCGTAGGTGCGCGCGTCGCCCATGACGCCCACCGAGCGCACCGGCAGGAGCACGGCGAACCACTGCCACAGGGGCCCCGGGACCTCCCCGCTCGCGAGCGCGCCCTCGATCTCGGCGCGCACGATGGCATCCGCCTGGCGCAACAGGTCGCAGCGCGCCCGCGTGACCTCGCCGAGCACGCGGATGGCCAGGCCCGGGCCGGGGAACGGCTGGCGCTGCACCACGGCGTCGGGCAGCCCGAGCTCCTTGCCCAGGCGGCGCACCTCATCCTTGAAGAGCTCGCGCAGCGGCTCGAGCAGCTTCAGGTGCATCTTCTCGGGCAGGCCGCCCACGTTGTGGTGGCTCTTGATGACGGCCGACGGCCCGCCGTGGAACGACACGCTCTCGATGACGTCGGGGTAGAGGGTGCCCTGCCCGAGGTAGTCGCAGCGCGGCAGGTCCTTGGCCACCTCCTGAAACACGTCGATGAAGATGTGGCCGATGCGCTTGCGCTTCTGCTCGGGATCGCACACGCCCTCGAGGGCGGCCATGAAGCGGTCGGAGGCGTCGAAGATGCGCACATCCATCTTGAGGTCGTCGATGAACAGGCGCCGCAGCGCCTCTACCTCGCCCAGGCGGTGCAGCCCGCTGTCGACGTACACGCACGTCAGCCGCGTCCCCAACGCGCGGTGCAACAACACCGCCGCCACCGACGAATCGACGCCACCCGAGAGCGCCATGACGGCGCGCGCGTCACCCACCGCGCGCTGGATCTCGGCGACCTTCTCGGCGGCGAAGCTACCCATCTTCCACGATGGCTCGAGGCCGCACACGTCGAAGAGGAAGCGCGCCAGCATGCCCTTGCCGTCGGGCGTGTGCACCACCTCGGGATGGAACTGCACGCCGAGCCAACGGCGCGCGCCGTCGAAGGCCGCCGCCACCGGGCACGTGTCGCTGTGCGCCGTGGCCGCCATGCCCGGCGGCAGCGCGCTCACCTGATCGCCGTGGCTCATCCACACGTCGAGCGCGCGCGGCAACCCTGCGAACAGCCCGCCGTCAGCGTCGACATGGATGCGGGCGCGGCCGAACTCCCGGCTACGCCCCGGCTGCACCTTGCCGCCGTTCTCCTCGCACATCACCTGCAAGCCGTAGCAGATGCCGAGCATGGGCACGCCGAGCGTCCACAGCCCGCGGTCGGGGCGCGGCGACCCGGCCTCGTGCACGCTGGCCGGGCCGCCGGACAGGATGACGGCCGCCGGGTCGAACGCCTTGATCTTCGCAAGCGGCGTCGTGCACGGCAGGATCTCGCAGTACACCTCGAGCTCGCGCACGCGGCGAGCGATGAGCTGGGTGGTCTGCGAACCGAAGTCGAGGATGAGGACGCGCGCCATGAGCGGGCGCTAGCAGAGAAGCCGGCGCTCGTCAGCCGTTCTCCGCCTCGTCGAAGTCGTACACCTTGACGTCCCGGGCGGGCTGAAGCACGAACGGGAACGACAGGCGCTTGGGCTCGTCGACCAGGCCGTCGCCGAGGTACCAGTCGGCGGCCATGCGCTCCACGCATTGGCCGACCATGGTGAGCCCGGCGCCCTCCACCGTGACCTGCGGGTCGGCGACGCGGCCGTTCGGCAACAACGTGAGCTCGAGGACCAGGCGCCCAGCGCGCGTGGGGTTGCCCGCCAGGCCCCAGCTCTCGTAGCAGTAGCGCACCGACCCGTGGCGCTCGCGCACCTCGGTGGTCAGGTGCTTCTTGACGGCGTCGTCGAGGGCCTCGACCACCGCCACCGTGGTGACGAGCGCCTCGGGCACGTCGATGAGGCGCACGGGGATGGGCGCGCGCTCGGTGCGGGGTGCCAGCCGATCGTCGCGCTTGGCCTTCTCGACGCGCTCGCGGAGGATCTCGGCCAGGCGCGACTCGCCCACGCCCACCGCGCCGTTGCCGGCCCCCACCGCCGCCGGCTCCACGGGCACGAGGCCGCCGAGGCCGGCGCCGAGCTCGGGGGCGCGCGCCGTGGCTTGTGCCATCTCGCCGAGCGCGTCTTTCAGCTCCACGCCGTCGTTGCCGATGTTGAGCGCGCGGCGCATCTCGTCGAGCAGCTGCTCCACCGTGGGCCCGCCCTTGGTGCCGCGGGCGGGCGCGCTCGGCTGCCCCTTCGCGCGTACCAGCTCCACGCGCTCGGCCTCTTCGGGGGCGTGGCCCGTGGCCGCCACCACGGCTGGGCCGACGTGAGGCGCGGTGCCGCCGCTGACGAGCAGGCGGCGCAGGTCGCCGCGGACGCTGCCGCCCGCCTCGGGGTCGAGCTGCGGGCGCGGCGCCAGCACCAGCGCCGACACCACGCACGCCTGCACCGCGGCGCCCACCATGGCGGCGTGAAAGAGGGTGCCGTCGAACGCCGACAGGCGCCCCGCGTTGGCCTCGGGCGGCGCGCGCGACGCCACCAGCGCGTGCCCGGCCGGCAGCTCCACCAGCACGTCGGGCTCGACCAGCAGCGGCGCGGGGCCGAGGCCCGTGATCTCGACGTGACCGCGAGCGGCGCGCGCGCTCAGGCGCTCGCCGGTGCGCAGCTCGAGCCGGGCCCGGCGCGACGACACCGTGACCACGTCGAGCACCGTGCCGTGCCACAGCAGCGCGAGACGCCAGACGTCGCGGGGGACACGAGGCATGCGGGATGAGTCTGACAGATCGAGCGGCGTCCGGGTTCCAACGCCCGGTGATCCGGATCCCTGTGTCGTTGGAGGGGCTGTCGCCAGCCCCTCCCCCGCGCCGGGCCCCTCCCAAGACGGCTCCCTCCGGTCGCTTCGTGCACGCGTGAACGAGGCCGTTGCTCACTGCACCCGGTAGTTGGGCGCCTCGCTCGTGATGATGACGTCGTGCACGTGGGCCTCGCGCAAGCCCGCCGGGCTCACGCGCACGAAGCGGGCCTTGGTGCGCAGGTCGGACAAGGTGGGAGCACCCAGATAGCCCATGCCGCTGCGCACCCCGCCCACCAGCTGGAACAGCTGCGCGCCCACCGGCCCCCGGAACGGCACCCGGCCCTCGATGCCCTCGGGGACGAGCTTGTTCATCTCGTGCACGTCGGCCTGCCCGTAGCGCTCGCGGCTGCCCTGCCCGCTGGCCATGGCCCCAAGGCTGCCCATGCCGCGGTACACCTTGAAGGATCGCCCCTGGTACAGCACCACCTCGCCGGGCGCCTCGGCGGTGCCGGCGAACAGCGAGCCCACCATGATGGCGTCGGCGCCGGCGGCCAGCGCCTTCACGCAGTCCCCCGAGTACTTGATGCCGCCGTCGGCGATGGCGGTGGCGCCCAGGCGGTGCGCGGCGGCGCCGGCCTCGAGCACCGCGGTCACCTGCGGCACGCCCACGCCAGCGACGATGCGAGTGGTGCAGATGGAGCCCGGGCCGATGCCGATCTTCACGCAGTCGGCGCCGGCCTTGACCAGGGCCGCCGCCGCCTCGGCGGTGGCGATGTTGCCGCCCACCAGGCACAGCTCGGGGAACCAGCGACGCAGCGCGCCCAGCGCGTCGAGCACGCCCTTGCTGTGGCCGTGGGCCGTGTCGACCACCAGCACGTCGACGCCCGCATCGACCAATGCGTGCGCGCGACCCTCGAGATCGCGGCCCGGCCCCACGGCCGCCGCGCACAACAGGCGCCCGTGGCCGTCGCGCGCCGCGTTCGGGAACTCCTTGACCTTCTGCAGGTCTTTAACCGTGATGAGCCCCTTGAGCGTGAGATCGTCGTCGACCACGAGGAGCTTCTCGATGCGGTGCCGGTAGAGCAGCTCGAGGCACTCGTCTTTGCCGATGCCCTCGCGCACCGTCACGAGCTTGGTGGTCATCACCACGCTCACGGGATCGCTCGGGTTGGCGGCGCGCAGATCGCGGCGCGTCACGATGCCCTTGACGCGCCCGTTGGCGTCGACGACCGGGAAGCCCGACACGCCGTGGCGCTCCATGCGCTCGAACGCCTCGACCGCCTTCGAGTCGGGGGCGAGCGTGATGGGATCGCGGACGATGCCGGCCTCGTAGCGCTTGACCCTGCGCACCATGTCGGCCTGCTCTTGCGGGCCCAGGTTCTTGTGCATGACGCCGAGGCCGCCGGCCTGCGCCATGGCGATCGCCATCTCGGCCTCGGTCACGGTGTCCATGGCGGCCGACAGAAACGGCACCGGCAAGGTGATGCCGCGCCCGAGCGCGGTGGCGGTCTTCACCTCGCTCGGCAGCACCGCGCTCTCGGCGGGCACGAGCGAGACGTCGTCGAAGGTGAGCGCGTCCTTGATCTCCATCTCAGCCCTTGCCCTTGCCCTTGCCCTTGCCCTTGGGCTCCTCGGGCGGTGGGGCCGGTGCTGCGGGCGGCGGCGCCTCGAGCAGCTTGTCGATGGCCGCCGACAGCGCCACCGTGTCCTTCGCGAAGGCGTCGACGCGCGGGGCCAGCACCGCCAGGGCCTCGTCGGCGGCGATCTCGCCCGACAGCGGCGAGCCGGCGCAGGCGGCGGAGGGCCCACGCACCTGGCGCAGCACCGCGCAGGCGAGCAGCTCGATGGCGAAGGTCTTGTCGTCGGCCAGCGCCGCGCGCGCCTTGTCGGAGAGCTTCTGGCGGACGTCCACGAGCGTGCCCGCCTTGGCCGCCTTGGCCGCGTCGCGCGCCACCAGCGTGCGCGCGTAGGCCGCCACCACGGCGTTGATGGCCGCGTCGTCGTCGTCGGCGCCGCGGGACGGCCCCGCCACCACCGAGGTGACGTCACCGCGCTGGATGCGCGCCAAGGTGCCGTGGGCATCGAGCTGGTTCACCACCAGCACCACGCGCCCTTGGGCGCCCGAGTCGTCGAGGAGCTGATCTTGCGCGTCGCCCAGGCGCACGAGCGCGGTGGCGGCCTTCACCGGCTTCTCCACCATGGGCAACAGGCGCTTCTGCTCGGCCTTCAGCTCCTCGCCCACGAGCTTCACCACTTGGGCGCCGCCCTCCTCATTGAGCCAATCGCGCATGGGGCCCGCCATGGCCGCGGCCAGCGGCGAGGCGCCCTTGACGTCGAGGTTCGGCGCGCCACCGAGCTCGAGCGCGGCCGCCAGGTAGTCGGCGCGCGGGCGCGGGTGCTTGTCGACGACGGCGCCCAGGGCCTTGAGCGCGGCGCCGGGCCGCCCCAGGCTGGCGCGCGCGCGCTCGCGCGCCGCGGCGTGGCGCGGCTGCTCGCGCGGCAGCGGGCCGAGCCGCGTGTCACCGTCGAAGCCGAGCCCGGTGAGCATCACGAACAGCGTG
>CAZONM010000213.1:0-10145 GCA_964580865.1 uncultured Myxococcales bacterium
CACCGACGACCCGCCCACCGACGACCCGCCCACCGACGACCCGCCCACCGACGACCCGCCCACCGACGACGGCGTCTGCACCGCCGACGACCTGCCGACGCCGAACGCCGGGCTCGCGGAGCCCGCGGGGCTCGATGGTTGCCCCGCGGGCATGGCGCGCCTCGGCGACCTTTTCGCCTGCATGGACCGCTACGAGGCCTTCCTCGAGGAGCGCGTCGACGGCGCGCTGGTGCCGTTCTCGCCCTTCGCCGATCCCACCGGCCACGACGTGGTGGCGCGCGCGGCGCCGGGCGCGGTGCCGCAGGGCCACACCTCGGGGCTGAGCGCGGCGGCGGCCTGCGCGGCGGCGGGCAAGCGCCTGTGCACCGACGTGGAGTGGACGCGCGGCTGCCGCGGCGCCGCCGACACCACCTACCCCTACGGCGACGCGCGGCAGCCGGGCACGTGCAACGACGCGCGCGCCGTGCACCCGGCCGTGGAGTACTTCGGCACCGCCGACGCGTGGATCTGGAGCGAGCTGTCGCACCCGTGCATCAACCAGCAGCACGACACCGTGGACCTCACGGGCGCGAACCCGGGCTGCGTCGACGGCAGCGGCCGCTTCTTCGACCTCATGGGCAACCTGCACGAGTGGATCGACGACCCCGCGGGCACCTTCCGCGGCGGCTTCTACGTCGACACGGCGCAAAACGGGCCCGGGTGCCTCTACCGCACCACGGCGCACAACACCGCGCACCGCGACTACTCGACGGGCTTTCGCTGCTGCGCCGACCTGCCGTAGCGCCCGTCAGCCTTCGTCGAGGTTGAACGAGCGATGCACCAGCGTGGGCTTGGCCGGCGCCGGGAAGCGCGCGCGCGACAGCTTGGTGCTCACACAGCGACCGGTCTCGTAGTCGACGTCGCGTACCTGCACGCCGCTCACCTTGCCGGTCTTCTTGATGGTGAACTCGGCCTGGGCCACGCCCTCGCCGCAGCGCTGCAAGTCGTCCGAGATGATCTTGAGCAGGCCGTCGAGGTCCTTCTGCGTCAGGTTGCCCGAGAGCTTGGTGGTGGGCGCGGGCTCGCTCTTGTGCGCGCCGCGCTGGCCGCCGAGCTTGAACGGGTAGCGCACGGGCGTGGGCTTGGTGCCGTGGCTGAAGCGGATGGCGCCCACCTGCTCGGCCACGCAGCGACCCACCTGGTCATCGGCGTGCGCGCCCTCCACCTTGACCGCGTGCACGCCGCCCTCGACGTCGATGACGAAGCGGACGTGCACGGTCTCGGGCGCGCGCAGCTCGCGGCCGCAGCGCTCCACGGCCGGCGCGGCTTCTCGGATGATCTCGAGCACGCGGCCCTTGGTGAGGCCGGGGCCCGCGGACGCGGGCAGCGCGACCAATGCGGCGAGGACGGGGAGGGTGGGGAGGAGGCGGCGCATCCTCCGATCGTAGGGGGGCGAACGCGCCTCGGTAGTCCGTCGGAGGTCGGTCGTTTGACGGATGCCCGCGGCGCGCGCGCAGGTGGTGAGAAGCGGACCACGTCGTTCTCGCCCGGGGGCGGCCAGCGCCCGCGCTCCCGACCCCTGGCGCCTGGCGACGGGCCCGTGCCTAGCGGCGGGCGCGCCGCGCTACCGTGCGCCATGGCGATCCCCTTGTGGCACATCGACGCGTTCACCGAGCGCCCGTTCGCGGGCAACCCCGCCGCCGTGGTCTTCCTCGACGGCGCGCGCGACGAGCGCTGGTATCAGGCGGTAGCCGAGGAGATGAACCTCGCCGAGACCGCCTTCGTGTCGCCGCGCGACGATGGCTTCGCGTTGCGCTGGTTCACGCCGAGCGTGGAGGTGGACCTGTGCGGGCATGCCACGCTCGCGAGCGCGCACTTCCTGTGGGACTCGGGTCGGCTCGCGCCCGCCGCCGTCGCGCGCTTCTTCACCAAGAGCGGGGTGCTGCTCGCGCGCCGGCTCGCGGATCGCATCGTGCTCGACTTCCCGGCGACGCCCGCCGCGCCCGCGCCGACCCCCGACGAGCTGGTGTCGTCGCTCGGCGCCGCGCCCGCGTGGGTGGGGCGCTCGATCTTCGACGTGGTGGCGCGCTACGACGACCCCGCGGTGGTGCGCGCCATGCGCCCCGACTTCGCGCGCTTGGCGCGCGTGCCGGCGCGCGGCGTCATCGTCACCGCGCCGAGCGATGTGGACGGCGTCGACTTCATCTCGCGCTTCTTTGGCCCGGAGGTGGCGGTGCCCGAGGACCCGGTCACGGGCTCGGCGCACTGCGCGCTCGGGCCGCTGTGGGCCGGGCTGCTCGGCAAGCAGGATCTCGTGGGCTTCCAGGCGTCGGCGCGCGGCGGCGTGGTGCACGTGGCCGTGCGCGGTGAGCGCGTCGAGCTTGGCGGCGGCGCGGTCACCGTGGTGCGCGGCGAGCTCGTCGCGTAGCGTCGCCCGGGGCGCGAGATCCCCCTCGCCAACCTCGACCGCGCGCGACATGCTGCGCTCATGCGCGGTCGCGGCATGCCACGCTCGTTGTCGACGATGATCGTGGCGCTCCTCCTGGCGCTCGGCTGCGTCGAGCGCGCGCCCATCGACTTCATGGTGCCCCGTGAGCCCCTGGGCGAGAGCTTCCTCGACACGCCGTGGCCCTCGGATCTCCTGCGCACGCCCGAGGGTGGCCTCGACCTGCTGCGCTTCCCGAACCCCTACGGCGCCACCGCGCTCGAGGACGTGCTGCGCCTGATGGCGAGCACGTCGGGCACGGCGGCGTCGAGCACGCTGTACTTCCACGTCGACGGCGGCGTCGACCCGAGCACGCTGCCCGCGGACCCGGCCGCCTCGCTCGAGGAGCAGGCGTCGATGTTCCTGCTCGAGGTGAGCACGCTGCGGCGCGTCCCCATCGAGTGGCAGTACTACGGCGACGCGACCTCGTTCTTGCCCGCGGGCACCGTGGCCGTGCAGCCGCTGCTCGGCGCGTTCCCGCGCGGGCCGTATGCGCTCGTCGTCACCAGCGCCGCCCACGCGGCGAGCGGCGCGCCGCTCGGGGCCGCGCCCGATCTGGCGGCGCTCTTGCGCTGCCAGGGCATCGAGGGGCTGACGGCGCAGCCCGACTGCGCACCCTACGCGGCGCTGGCCGCCGCGCTCGCGCTGCCGCTCGACGACGTGGCGCTGGTGCAGCTCGTGACCCCGCTCGACGCCCGCGCGCCCCTGGTGGGCGGCGCGCTCACGGCGCGCGCCGTGGCGCCGTCCGTGGTCGTCTCCGGCAAGCGCGACGGCGAGGCCGCCGACCCGTACGTGGTGTACGACGGCGTGGTCACGCTGGCGCAATTCCAGGCGGGCACGCCGCCGTTCGACGACCTCGACGGTGTCAGCGGGGGCTTCGTCTTCGACGAGAGCGGCGCCGCGGTGGTCCAGCGCACCGAGGACGTCGCGTTCGTGCTCACGGTGCCGAAGCGCGACCAGCCGCAAAACGGCTACTGCGTGGTGGTGTACGGCCACGGCACCGGCGGCGACCTCGAGAGCGGCATCGGCGATGAGTCGTCGCTGGCGGCGGACGCCGGCTGCGCGCTCTTCGCCGTGTCCGAGCCGCTGCACCGCACGCGCGCCGGCTACCGCGCCGGGCAAGAGGACATGCTCACGTTCAACTTCTTCAACCCCATCGCCGGTCGCGACAACTGGCTGCAGAGCGCCATGGAGAAGCTGCAGCTCGTCAGCGCCGTGAGCGCGCTGACCGTGCCGACGGAGGTGAGCGGCGGCGCGGCGCCGCTCTCGTTCGATCCGGCGAGCGTGGCGTACCTTGGGCACTCGCAGGGCGGCATCGCGGGCGCGCTGTTCTTGGCGGTCGAGGACCGCGTCACGGGCGCGTTCCTGTCGGGCGCGGGCGCGGGCTTCCAAGCGTCGCTGGTGGAGAAGACGGAGCCCGTCGAGATCGCCACGGTGCTGCGCACCGTGCTGTCGATGCCCGACGGTGACGTCGTCGATCGGTTCCACCCGGTGATCGCGCTCCTGCAGACGCTGGTGAACGCGGCCGACCCGCTCAACGTCGGCGACCTGTGGCGTCATCGCAGCGGCCGCGTGCCGCACCTCGTGGTGAGCTCGGGGTTGAAGGACACGTTCACGCCGCCGCGCTGCCACGGCGCGTTGGCGGCCGCCTTCGGCCTGCCGCTGGCCGAGCCGGTGTCGGCGCCGGTGCCCGTGCTCGAGCTCGTGGGTGTTTCGCCGGGGCCGGTCACGCTCGAAGGCAACCTGACCACCGACGACGGCACGCCCCTCACGGGCGGCGTGCTCCAGTACCCGGAGGACGGGCACTTCGCGATCTACCGCAACGCCGACGCGGCGAACGCGGTGCGCCGCTTCCTCACCACGCTGCAAAGCGGCGTGCCGTCGGTGCGCGTGCGTTAAGGGCCCGCGCGCGCTCGCGCCGTCGCGGGCCGTGCTATAGGAGCGCCATGCCTCACCGTCGTCGCCCGCTCGCCCTGGCGCTCCTCGTGGGGCTCGTGGCCGGCCCGGCGCTGGCCGAGACGGGGCTCCTCCCGATCAGGGTTGTGGCGCGCGACCCGGGGCGCGCCGGTGAGCTGCGCTCGTCACTGGAGCTCGAGCTTGCCGACGTCCTCAAGCGGCGCTTGGTGAAGGTGACCATGCCACGCACGTGCGGCGAGGCCTTCACCGAGCAGTGCGCGCTGGACGTCGCCGCCGAGACCAGCGGGTCGCTCGACGAGGTCGCGCTCGTGGCGGTCGCCGACCAGCAGGGCGGCTTCGTCGTCGACGTCAAGGTGCGCGAGGTGAGCGAGGGCAAGCTCGTCTTTCGCGAGAGCGTGCGCCAGCGCGCGGACGATGGACCCGGCGTGGTGGCGGCGTTCGTGCGCCGCGCCTTCGACGCCAAGGCGTGGTCGGGCCGCATCGTGGTCGTGGGCGCGCCCGCGGAGGCCGAGGTGATGATCGACGGCTTGCCGGCATCGGGTCCCACCGCCGCCCGCGTGGGACCGCACACCGTGATCGTTCGGACGCCCGATGGCTTCGACCACACCTTCGACGTGCACGTCGAGCCGGGCGCGGTCACCACGGTGCCGTTCGAGGGGCCGTCAGCCGTGGCCGCGCGATCGACGCTGCCGTCGCTGGCCCTCGGCGGCGTTGGCGCCATGGCGGCAGGAGTTGGCGTTGCCCTCGTCAGCGCGATGTTGCTCGTGAGCACCGAGGTGCACACCATCACGCCGGAGGGCGGAACTCCCTACGAGCTCGATCGTCGTCAGTGGCTCGCGCGCGAGGCCCGCCTCATGTCGGCGAACAACTACCTCGAGCCCACCGGCAACGGTTGGGAGGTGGGGTACGGCGCCAAGACCGCAGGCACGACCACGGCCACGGCGCGGCTCGCACAGGTCGCGGCCGTCCACGGCGTCATGGTCGGCGACCGGGCAGTGGCGACCATCGACACCGTGGGCGCCATCGCCGGCGGCGTGGTTGCCGTGGCGTCGTTCGTGGGCTGCTTCCTCGCGTGGCCCGCCGCGCCCGACGAAGCAGCCGCCGGCGCGGCGCCATGAAGCTCTACACGCGCACCGGCGACCGCGGCGACACGGGCTTGTTCGGCGGCGCGCGCGTGAAGAAGAGCCACGCGCGGGTGTGCGCCTACGGCGCGGTCGACGAGGCCAACGCCGCGCTGGGGCTGGCGCGGGCGGCGCCCGACCTCCCCGAGGAGCTGCGCGCGCCGCTCGAGGACTTGATGAGCGACTTGTTCTCGGCGGGCGCCGAGCTCGCCACGCCGACAGCACGGCAGGGCAAGCTCGGCGCGCGCCTGCCGGTGCGCCTCGATGGCGCGCGGATCGCCGAGCTCGAGCGGCTGATCGACGACGCCACCGCCGCCGCGCCGCGATTGACGAGCTTCGTGTTGCCCACGGGCACCGACGCCGCGGCGCGGCTGCACGTAGCGCGCACGCTCGTGCGTCGCGCCGAGCGCGAGGTGGTGGCGCTGACCCAACGCCGGGTGCGTGTGCGGCCCGAGCTGCTCGCGTACCTCAACCGCGTGAGCGACCTGTTGTTCGCCTGGGCGCGCCTCTGCAACGCGCGCGCCGGGCGCGGCGACGTGCCATGGAAGGCGTGAGGCGCGCGGGCGGGGTCGGCCCATGATCGACGTCGACACCGCGGCCCGCGCCTTGCGTGACGCGCGCCGCATCGTGGTGTTCTCGGGCGCCGGCGTGTCGGCCGAGAGCGGCATCGACACGTTCCGCACCGAGGGCGGGTTCTGGCAGCGCTACCCGCCCGAGGAATTCGGGACGCCCATGGGCTTGGCCAAGCTCTACGCCACCGATCCTGCGCGCCTGGCCCGCTTCCTCGAGGAGCTCGTCGGGCCCATCGCATGCGCGGCGCCGAACCCGGGCCACGACGCGTTGGCCGCGCTCGAGCGCGGCGCGGCGGCGCGTGGCGCCAGCGTCACCGTGATCACGCAGAACGTCGACGCCTTGCACCAGGCCGCCGGCAGCAGCGTGGTGCACGAGGTGCACGGCAGCATGTTCGACATCGTCGACGCCGAGGGGCGCCCGCTGCGGCACCTCGAGCGCCCGGAGCTCGCGCGCATCGCCGACGCGCTCGCGCGTGCGCAGCGCGGTCCGTTCAAGCGCGCGCGCATCGCGCGCGCGATCGTGCCGCTCATCGGCCTGCCCGCCGCGGGCGCCTGGACGACACCGCGACATCGGCCGTCGGTGGTCATGTTCGGCGAGGCGCTGGCCGAGCCCGCGTGGCAGCGCGCGCAAGCGGCCGCCGCGCAGGCCGACGCGGTGCTCGTCGTGGGGACGTCGGGGCTGGTGTACCCCGCGGCGACGATCCCCGAGGTCGCCGCCGCCGCGGGCGCGCGCCTGGTGGAGGTAGGCCCCGAGCGTGCCTTCGACGGCATCTGGCTGCCGGGCAAGGCCGGCGAGCTCTTGCCGCGCCTGGTCCAGCGCGTCGACGAGCTCGCGTAACACCCGGCGCCGCGCTACGCGCGCGCCATCAGCCCTTCACGCTCCCGGCCGTGAGGCCTTCGACCAGGTGGCGCTGCAAGAAGAAGAACAACACCATCACGGGGGCCGACACCACGGTGGCGCCGGCGGCGAAGTGCCCCCACGCCGTGCTCTTGTCGCCCACGAAGCCGCGCAGCACCACGGGCAGCGTGTAGCTCGCCTCCGAGTTCATCAGCTTGGCGGCCAGGATGAACTCGTTCCACGCCTGCATGAACGAGAACAAGAACGTGATGGCGACGGCGGGGCGCGCCAGCGGCAGGATGATCGACCAGAAGATGCGCGCCGTCGACGCGCCGTCCATGCGCGCTGCCTCTTCGAGGTCGATGGGGATGGTGTCGAAGTAACCCTTCAAGAGCCAGGTGGAGAACGGGATGGACGTGGTGGCATAGACCAGCGCGAGGCCGAGCTGCGTGTCGAGCAGGGCGAGCTCGTCGAGCAGGATGTAGAGCGGGATCATCATCATGGTCCCGGGGAACATCTGCGTGAGCAAGAGCGCGCCGAGCCCCAAGCGCTTGCCGGGGAACGCGAAGCGCGAGAACGCGTAGGCGGCGGTGGTGGCGAGCGCCACGCCCACCAGCGCCGACAGCGCCGACACCGCCAGCGAGTTGTACAGCTGCACGCCGAAGATCCAGCGCCCGGCCAGGTCGTGGTGGCCCACGACGTCGACGAAGTTCTGCAGCGAGACCGTGGTGGGGATGGGCGAGAGCCCCGAGGCGAACGCCTGCGATGGGGTGAGCGCCATGCGCAGCACCCACAGCACCGGGTAGAGCACCACCACCGCGACCAGGACGAGCACGGCGTGGCTGGCGAGCCCCACCGCCAAGCTCGAGCGCGCCCCGGCCATGCGTCCGTCGTCGCGCGTGCTCATGCGCGCACCTCGGCGACCTTGGCGGCCACGCGGTTGGCGGCCACGGTGTAGCCGACGAGCATGAGGAAGACGAGCGTGGAGTACGCGGCGGCGTAGCCGAACGCGCCGCCTTGGCCGCGCTCGAAGGCCCAGCGGAACGCCTCGGTGATGAGGATGTCGGTGCTCCCCTGCGGCGCGCCGCCGCTGACGAGGTAGATGACGTTGAACATGTTGAACGTCCACACCGTGCCGAGCACGATGGCGGGCGCCAGCGTGGGCAACAGGAGCGGCAACGTGATGGCCGTGAAGCGCTGCCAGGCGTTGGCGCCGTCGAGCGCCGCCGCTTCGTACAGGTCGCTCGGGATCGAGGTCAGCCCGCCGAGCGCGATCACCATCATGAACGGGAAGCCGAGCCAGGTGTTCGTGATCAGGTTGGCGAGGAACGCGCTCCACGTCTCGTTCATCCACGAGAAGCCCGTGATGCCGAGCGCTTGGTTGATGGCGCCGAGCTCGGGGTGGAACATGCCCTTCCAGATCAGCGCCGTGATGTAGTTGGGCACCGCCCACGGCACGATGAACAGCACGCGATAGAGCGCGCGGAAGCGCAGGCGCGCCTGGCTGAGCACGAGCGCGAGGAACACGCCGATGACGACGTGCAAGAACACGTTCGACGCGGTCCACAGCACGGTCATGCCGAGCGTAGCGAAGAAGCGCGAGTCGCCGCCCGCGAGGATGCGGCGGAAGTTCTCGAGGCCCACGAAGGTGTACGTGCCCCACGTGTGCTCGAAGAAGCCCATGCCGATGCCGACCGCGAAGGGCACGAACACGAGCAGCGCCATGCCGATCATGGCCGGCGCCGTGTAGAGGTAGGCCACGCGCTGCAGGATGGCGTCGCGCACCAGGCGCCCCGGCCCGTAGCGCAGCGCGCCCACGAGCACGCCGCCGCCGAGGAGCACCACGGCGACGATCACGAAGATGATGAAGGCCGAGCGCGAGCCGCGCTGCGGGCCGGTCTCGATGGCCTGCACCACCGCCGCTACCTTGGCCTGCGCCTCGGCCAACGGCTGCGCGGGATCGAGGCCCTGGCCGAGCGCGGCGCCGAGCGCGAGATCGAACGGGCTCCACAGCGACTTCATCGCGGGTGTGTTGGGCGTGGGGACGGCGTCTCTCTGCTGTGCCAAGAAGGCGCGCAGGATGGGCGCGTCGGCGGTGCTGTCGTCGAGGGTGTCCCACGCCTCGCGCAGCGCCACCGGCTGCGCGCCCTCGACGCGCCGGCGCCGGCTGCACTCGGCGCCGGCGAGCGTGCGCACCAGCTCGACCGCGAGCGCGCGCTTCGTCGTCTTGCCCGAGATGTACGCTGCCTCCACCGAGAGGAAGGGGCGCAGCGGCGCGCCGTCGGCCGCGCGGGGCAGGGGGCTCACGGCCAGCGCCACCGCGTCCCCGATCTCGCCGCGCGCCCACGGACCGGTGAGGATCATCGCGGCCTTGCCGTCCACGAACAGCGAGGTCACGAGCGCGCCGTTCGTCTCTTGCGGTACCACCGCCAGCTCGCGCGCCAGCCGCTGCGCGTAGCGCACGCTCTCGATGTTCTTGGGGTCGTCGATGGTGGGGCGGCCCGCGTCGTCGAAGATGCGCCCGCCCAGACCGAAGAGGAAGGGCGCGTGGAAGTAGAACAGGCGGTTCTCGTACACCAAGCCGTAGCGCCCGCCGCCCGTGTTCTTGGTGGCGGCCGCCTCGAGCTCGGCCAGCGTGGCGGGAGCAGCGGGCACGAGCGTGGTGTTGCGCCACAGCGCCACCGACTTGAACGCCAAGGGCACGCCCCACGCGTGCCCGCGGTAGAGCACGGCCGGCACCAGGCCGGGCTGCAGCTGGGCCACCAACGAGGGGTCGAGCACGTCGTCGACCACGTCGATGGTCTTGGCCTCGGCCCAGTCACCGAGCGTGTCGTGCGCCGCCACGAACACGTCGGGGCCGCGTCCGCGCGGGATGGCGGCTGTGATCTTGTCGAGGTACGCGTCGTACGGCACGGCCAGCACGGTGACGCGAAAGCGCGTCTCCCGCTGGTTGAGCTCGACGATGAAGCGCTCGAGGGCCTCTTGCTCGCGCGCGCGGTAGGCGTGCCACAGCACCAGCTCGGGGCGAGCGTCGTCGGTGCGCACGTCCTGCGCGCGCGCGGGCGGCGCGCCGCACAGCGCCGTCACGAGGGCGAGGGCCGCGAGCCGCTCACCCAAGGCGCACGCCCCGCGCGTCGAAGAAGTGCAGGTGGTCGCGCGCCACGTCGAGGGCCACGCGAGCGCCCGGCGCCAGCGCGTCGTCCTCGAGGCGCGCGCCCACGCGCGCGGCGTTG
>CAZONM010000214.1:0-10142 GCA_964580865.1 uncultured Myxococcales bacterium
GTCCTCCACGCGCGCGCGCTCGCGGCGCGCGGCGTCGACACCGTGTGCGTCCACGGCGACACGCCGGGCGCGCTGGCCATCGCGCGGGCGGTGCGTGACGCGCTCGGCGCGCGGCGGTAGGAGTGCGCATGGCACCAAAGACCGTCCTCGAGGAGCTGATTGACCTGCTGACGCTCGAGCGCATCGAAGCGGACCTGTTTCGCGGGCAGAGCCAGGATCTCGGCTGGGGCCAGATCTTCGGCGGGCAGGTGATCGGGCAGGCGCTGTCGGCCGCCACGCAGACCGTGCCCGCGGATCGCCACGTGCACTCGCTGCATTCGTACTTCCTGCGGCCCGGCGACGCCGCGCGCCCCGTGGTGTACGAGGTGGACCGCATCCGCGACGGCAAGAGCTTCGCCACGCGGCGCGTGGTGGGTGTGCAGGGCGGCCGGCCCATCTTCAACCTGCAGGCGTCCTTTCAGGCCGATGAGCCCGGGTTCGAGCACGCCGACGCCATGCCCCACGGCGTGCGCGGCCCCGACGGCCTCGTCAGCGAGCTCGAGCTGTGGCGGCGGCACGCCAACAAGATCCCGCCCCATTTCCGTAGCCGCGCGCTGGCCGAGCGCCCCATCGACGTCATCCCGGTCGATCCCGTGGACGCCTTCACCCCCGAGGTCAAGGCGCCCGACCACGCCATCTGGTTGCGCGCGGCCGGCGACTTGCCCGACAACCCGGCGCTCCATCGGTTCCTCCTGGCCTACTGCTCCGACTTCAGCTTCATGACCACGGCCATGCGCCCGCACGGCGTCACCTGGGTCGACCCCACCATGCAGGTGGCCAGCATCGACCACATCATGTGGTTTCATCGCCCGTTCCGCCTCGACGAGGGGCTCTTGCACGTGATGCACAGCCCGTCGGCCTCGGGCTCGCGCGGCCTGGTGCTCGGCAGCGTGTTCGCGCGCGACGGCACGCTGGTGGCGTCGACGGCGCAGGAGGGCCTGGTGCGGCGGCGCCCGCGCTGACGACGTCCGGTCAGCGCAGGGGACGCAGCGTCAGCTCGAGGCGACGGTTCTTGGCGCGTCGCTGTGGCCCCCCGTTCGACGTGAGCGGGTCCTCCTTGCCGCGCCCGATCACGGTGATGCGCGCAGCGGGCACGGCGCCCTGCTCGTCGAGCACGCGGGCGGCCATCGTGGCGCGCGCGGCCGAGAGGCCCCACAGGCTCTCGCTCGGCGCGTAGCGCGGCGGGTCGCCGTCGTCGCCCTTGCGCCGGCGCGCCGTGCGGTCGTCGGTGTGGCCCACGACCTCCACCACCACGTCGAGCGTGGCCAACACCGCGCCCAGGCGGGTGAGCAGCTCCTCGCCGCCGGCCGTGAGCTCGGTGCGCGTGCCGTCGAAGATCACGTCGTCGTCGAGCTGGATCTCGAGCGCCTCGCCGTCATCCAGGAGCTTGGCGTCGGCACGCGCGAGCTCGGCGGCGAGGGCGGGCGACACGGCCGCGCGCCACTGCGCAACGCGTGTGGCGGCGTCGGCGCTCTCCTTGATCTCGGCGGCCGCGACCGCCGCCTTCTCTTGCTCGAGCGCGCCGATGCGCGCGGCCTGGTCCATGTTGGTGGAGGCGGCGCGATCCACCTCGACTTGCAGGTGGGCGATGGCGTCGGCGCGGGTTCGGTTCACCACCACGAGCGCGGTGATCGCCACCGCCGCGATCAACGTGACCACGCCGGTGAGGAACCAGATGGGCCCCGTGGGGTTGAGCGCCACGGGGACGTCGTCGACGACGGCGCCGCGTCGCTCGAAGAACGCGCGGCGGATGGGCCCGGTGGCGAGGAGAAAGAACTCGTGCGAGCGCAGCGTGATCGGGCTCTGCGTGCGCACGATGCGTCGCACCCCGCTATCGCCGGCTTGGTCGTCGCTCATGCCGCACCCGCCCCACCTGGAGTGCCGCGATTGTTGGCGCCCGCATACGCCGCGGCATCCGACGTTCGCCGGATGCGACCCGCGCGCACACAGCGAGCGCGCTAGATGAGGTAGCCGCCGTCGACGTTGAAGGCGGTCCCGGTGCAGTAGCTGCCCGCCTCGCTCGCCAGGAACACCGCGAGCCCCGAGATCTCCTCGGGCTCGGCGATGCGCTGCAGCGGCACATGGCCCACCACCGTGCGCACGATGTCGTCGTTGGACCACAAGGGCTCGGCGAACTTGGTGCGCGTGAGCCCGGGGCAGATGACGTTGACGCGGATCTCGGGGCCCCACTCCTGCGCCAGCGACTTCGTCAGCGAGATGAGCGCGGCCTTCGACGCGGCGTACGCGCTCATCATGCGTGCGGGGCGCACGCCCTCGACGCTGGCGATGTTGATCACGGAGCCCTTGGCCTTGGCGAGCGGCTCGTAGCAGGCCTTGGCCAGCTCGAAGGGGCCCTTCGCGTTGATCTCCATGATCTTGTCGAAGACGCTCTCTTCGATCTGCAGCGCAGGCGCGAAGGCGAGGTTGGTGGCGGCGTTGTTGACCAGCACGTCCACCCGGCCAAAGGCGGCGAGCGCGCGCTCGACGAGCGCCGCGCGCTGATCGGCCTTGCCCACGTGGCACGCCACGGCCAGCGCCTCGCCGCCCGCGGCGCGAATGGCCGCGGCCGCCTCGTCGACGCCCTCCTGCTTGCGGCTCGCCAGCACCACGCGCGCGCCGGCAGCGGCGAAGTCGCTCGCGATGGCGCGGCCGATGCCGCGGCTGGCGCCGGTCACGATCGCCACCTTGCCGGAGAGAGAGAACTTGTTGGTGCTCATGGTGTCCTCGTGCGTTGGCCCGCGCGCGCTTCTACGGCGCAGGCGCGCTCAGGGCAACGCGAACAGGCGCGCGGCCATGCCCGCCGCCGTGGTGTAGCCCACCGACGATCCGGTGATGCGGCCATCGGCGTCGAGGAAGTAGTAGGTCGGGAATGCTTGCACGCGCCACGCGCGCGCCGTGGCGGTGCCGCCCAACAGCACGGGCGCTGGCACCCCGTGCTCGTCGACGTAGGCGCGGATCTCGTTGACGTCACGGTAGTCCGAGGCCACCGACACCACGTGGGCGCGCTCGCCCGCCCAGCGCGCCACCTGGGCCACCGCGCCCTCGTTGGCGCGGCACACGCCACACCAGGGCGCGAAGAAGGCGACCATGGTGGGCTTGCCCGCGAGCGACGAAAGGGCCACGGGGCGCCCGTCGAGATCGTCGAGCGCGAAGCCGGCCGCGTCGCCGCGCAGGTGGGCGCGCGTCTGCCACGCGTTGACGCCCAGCAGCACCGCGGCCACCACGGCGAGATCCATGGCCCACCGCACGACGCGGCGCGAGCGCAGCGCGTGCCAGCGATCAGCGAGCGTGCGGGTGCTCATGGGCGCACCATACCGATGCGGGCCGTCCTGTCGACGCGCGGCGGGGCGCCCGGGCTCGATGCGGAGGGGCCGCGGTCCACGCGTCGCCTGCGCTGGTGCGGTGCGTGCCTGTGGGTAGGAGTGTGCCCGCCAGGCGCAAGCTCGTCCGCCGACGCCAAGGACCACGCGCGCGAGATCCGCCCTGGGCGCGTACGAACGCGACGCGCAGGTAAATGTCCGGTGAGGCGCCGGGGACGGCGTCGGTGCCGGGCTAAGGTCGCCGCCGTGGTGCCGCAGCACCTGATCCTGTGGGCGGCAGCAGCGGCCTCGCCGGTCGCGGCGCCGCCGCCCGTGCCCATCGAGGTCACCGGTGCTGGCAGCGTGCAGGTGGTCACGGTGGGCGGCGCGGGCGGCGCGCGCTATCGCCTGAGCGTCGCCGAGCGGGGCACGGTGCTCATCTCCGTCGACCGCATCGACGGGCCGGCCCCGCAGGCCGTGCTGCGCAACGCCGAGGGCCAGCGACTGCGCCGCGCAGATCGCCGCGGCAAGCTCTGGGCTCGGCCGCCCGCGGGCAGCGTCCTCGTGCTCGAGCTCTCGCCGGCGGCGCGCGACACGCCGAGCGTGGTGCAGCTCTCCGTCGCCATCGACGTGGATCGGCCGCGCGCTCAACGCGCGCAGCGGCGCCCCGCGCGTCCGCGCGACATCGTGCGCGTGCCCGTCGCGGACCTCCGGGGCCTCGACGGCGTGCAGGTGGGCGGGCTCGCGGCCGAGTACACGATCCAGGGCGGCGACGTCTTCGTCGCCATCCCGGCGTTCGCGCAGCGCGGGCCCATCGAGCTGCACTTCGAGGCGCGGCCCACCGAGATCGTCGACGTCACGCTGATCGGCACCGAGCCGCCGCGCCGCGACCTCGACACGGGCGCGTGCGCGCTCACCGCCGGCGCGGTGCCGGCCGGGTGCGTGCGCCTGGATATCGAGCCGCCGGTGGGCACGCTCTGGCTCGACGCCATCGCCCGCATCGTCGACGCCGACCTGGTCAGGCACGAGCTCGCGAGCGGCGTCGTGGAGCTCAAGCTGCGCCTGCCGTCGACGGAGGGCTTCGCGCTCGAGCGCCTGCGCGCGATGCCCGGGGTGCGCTCGGCCACGAGCGTGGCCCGCGGAGCGCGCTGACCACCAAGGCGACGGCTCACGAGTCGCGGGCCGCCACGATGCGATCGAGCCGGGCGTCGACGCGGGTGGTGATCATGGGCCCATGCCCACCGCACACCCGCGCCACGCGTGGTCGCGCGCGCAAGTAGCGCACCGTCGCCGCGCGGCACGCGTCGGCGTCGTCGGAGTACGAGCGGTACGCCAGACGCGGCCGCACCACCACGCGCTGCACGGGCGGCCCGGTGACCAGCGCGTCGCCGGTGAACAGCGTGGCGCTCGCGCGGTGAAGGAAGAGGACCGAGCCGTCGGTGTGGCCGCCCACGTGGACGACGTCGAAGCCGCGCTCGTCCTGGCCATCCGCGAGCGTGTGGTCGACGACGGTGCGGGCGGGAAACGAGTCCTCGAAGCGGCACAGCGCGTCGTGCACCGGGGGCGCGCCTCGGCCCGCCAGCCGCAGGGGCCGCGCCGCGCCCTCGAGCGCCGCCCGGTCGGCCAGGTGACACGCCACGGCGCAGTCGAAGCGCTCGCGCAGCCACGCGGCGTTGCCGGCGTGATCGCAGTGGCGGTGCGTGAGGAGCACGAGGTCGAGGTCGCCGCTCGCGGTGATGCCGTGGCGCGCGAGGCCCGCTACGAGCAGCGCGCGCTCCGCGCGGTGGCCGCAGTCCACGACCGTGCGCGCGCCGTCGTCGTCGACCACGAGCCACGCGTTGCCCACGATGGTGCCGAGGTGCCAGACCCCGGCGCGCCGCGCTCTACGAGGACGAGCCATGGGTGTCGATGGTAGCAACCTGCGCGCGGCTTGGCCGATCCGGGTGCCGGCGCCTGCTGCCGAAGGCGGCGAGGCTGCTACAACGGCGCATGGCCAGCAGGCGGTATCGGCGCGACCAGGACCTCGGCGGGACGCCGCGGGAGCAGCTCAAGCGCGTCACGGTGTTGCGGCGACTGGTGCCGTTAGTGTGGCCCTATCGCGCGCGCCTGGCGCTCGCGACCATGGTGCTCTTCGTGGGCAGCGCGCTGACGTTGGTCTATCCGCAGGCGGCGCGGTACGCCATCGACGCAAGCGCCGAGGGCATGACCACCACGTCGCTCGACCTGGTCGCGCTGGCGGTGGCGGCGGTGTTCGTGGTCAACGCCGGCGCCACGTGGCTGCGGCACTACCTGATGGCCTGGCTCGGCGAGCGTGTGGTCGCCGACCTGCGAGCGCGCGTGTACGCACGCCTCATCGAGCAGCCGCTGTCGTTCTTTCACGAGAAGCCCTCCGGCGAGCTCACCGGGCGGCTGGCCGCCGACGTCGCCACGGTGCAGGGCATCGTCAGCGGCGAGCTGTCCATGGCGCTGCGCGAGGTCGTCACACTGGTGGGCGGCCTGGCGCTGTTGTTCGTCCAGAGCTGGCGGCTGACGTTCGCCATGTTGGCGGTGGTGCCGCCGCTCATCGTGGTGTCGTTCTGGTTCGGCAAGCGCATCCGCAAGATGAGCGCCGCGGTGCAAGACAAGCTCGCCGAGACCTCGGCGCAGGCGCAAGAGGCGGTCGGCGCCATCGCCACGGTGCAGGCCTTCCGGCGGGAGCCGCACGAGGTGCACGGCTACGGCGCGCGCATCGAGGAGTTCTTCGGCGCGGCCACGAGCCTCGCGTCGTGGCGCGGCTTGTTCATCGCGACCATGAGCTTGGGGGGCTGGCTCGCCATCGCGAGCATGATCTGGCTCGGCGGTCGGGCCATCATCGCGGGCACGCTCACTGCCGGCGATCTCACCGCGTTCCTGCTCTACAGCAGCATGGTGGCGTTCGCCCTCGGGGGGCTCGCGAGCCTGTGGGGATCGCTGCAGTCGGCGGCGGGCGCCACCGCGCGCCTGTTCGAGATCCTCGATCGCGTGCCCGAGGTGCGCGATCCCGCCGAGCCCACGCCGATGCCGCCCGCGCGCGGCACCGTGCACTTCGACCGCGTGTCGTTCGCCTACCCGGCGCGGCGCGACGCCCGCGTGCTCGATGAGGTGAGCCTCGAGGTCGGCGCCGGCGAGACCGTGGCCATCGTGGGGCGCTCTGGCGCGGGCAAGTCGACCTTGGCGGCGCTCCTCTACCGCTTCTTCGACGTCGACGACGGGCGGGTGCTGGTGGACGGCGTCGATGTGCGCCAGGCGCGCCTGTCGGAGCTACGCGGTCGCCTCGCCATCGTGGCGCAAGAGCCGGTGCTGTTCTCGGGCACCATCGCGGAGAACATCGCGTACGCGCGCCCCGACGCGCCTGCCGACGAGATCGAGCGCGCCGCGCGCTTGGCGCACGCGCACGAGTTCGTCAGCGCGTTCCCCGACGGGTACGCCACGCGCATCGGTGAGCGCGGCGTCAAGCTCTCGGGCGGCCAGCGCCAGCGCGTCGCCATCGCGCGCGCGCTCTTGGCCGACCCCCGCATCCTGGTGCTCGACGAGGCGACCTCGTCGCTCGACGGTGAGAGCGAGGCGCTGGTCCACGAGGCGCTCCAGGCGTTGATGAAGGGCCGCACCACGTTGGTGATCGCGCATCGGCTGTCGACGGTGAAGGACGCCGATCGCATCGTGGTGCTCGACGCCGGGCGGATCGTGGATGTCGGCTCGCACGACGCGCTGGTGGCGCGGCCGGGCATCTACCGCACCCTGGTGGAGCACCAGCTCGTCGCCGCCTAGCGCGCGCCGCCGCGGCGTCAGCGTTGCAGCACGTGGCGCGTGGGTACGGCGCACGCGAAGGTGCCCTCGGCGACCATGGTATCGCCGCGGCGCACCTCGACCTGCACCGTGCGGCGCTTGCCCGCGACGTCGCTGACGCGGCCCCGTGCGACCAGACGATCGCCCACCACCGTGGGCGCGAGGAAGCGCATGGACGCGTCGGCCAACACCACGGTGGGCTCGTTCACCGCCAGCATGGCGGCGTGATCGGCCAGGCCGAACGTGAAGCCCCCGTGCGTGAGCCCGGTGTCGTCGACGCGCATGGCCTCGATCAGCGTCAGCTCGACCTCGGACGAGCCGTCCGCGAGCGATCGTGGTGTTCCGCACAGCGCGGGATCGATGCGTGCGTGGGTGCGGGGCGGCGAGGTGCTCATGGCGTGCACGGTAGCTCGCAGACCCGGTCCGGCAAGGCGGTGCTCGACGACGGCCCGCCGCGATGCCATCCTGGGTCGCATGAGCGACCGGTCCGACGACGACACCCCTGTTGGTGACGCCGAGGAAGCGAAGGTCGTGCGCGTCGACTTCCGCGCGCGCGCGGCCCCGGTCGATCCGGCGGCGTCCGAGAAGTGCGCGGTGTTCTCGCGCTTCGCGGAGCAGGGCAAGGTGATGGTCACGCTCGACGCGCGCCGCGCCGGCGTGGCGGTGCCGCCGTCGTTGGCGGCCGAGCCGCAGCTCAACCTCGACTTCTCGCACCGCTTCGGGCTCGCCGACTTCGCTTACGACGAGCGCGGCGTCCGCGCGTCGCTCACCTTCAACCGGCAGCCCTACTTCTGCGAGGTGCCCTGGAGCGCCGTGTATTCGCTGTTCTCGCACGTCGACAACGAGCGCCTCACCTGGGCGCGCTCGCTGCCCCCCGAGATCCTCGAGCGCCTGCCCGAGGCCAGCGTGGAGCACCTCGAGCGCGTGCGCGAGCTCCACGTGGAGCGCCTGCTGCGCGCCGCGCGCGTGCGGCAGGAGCAGGAGCGCGCAGGTCCTCGAGCGCCGCCGGCCGGCGCCTCCGAGGGCGGCGCCGAGGAACGGCCGCGCGGCGGTCTGCGGCTCGTCAAGGCCGAGCGCGAGCCCGACACCACCGAGTGACGCTCACCCGGTCGCCGCGAACAGCGGGTGGTTGCGGAGGTCCGCTTCCTCCTCCTCGGTGCCCGTGACGCGCTCGATGCGAAGGCGCGCGATCCCCGTCGGTGACGCTGCGCGCTGCGGCGTGGCGAGCGTGGGACGCTGCTGGTTCGGCATCGTGGGATCCTCGGTGGCCGCGAGGAAGATGGTGGCCGCGCGCCCGATGAGCGGCAGCGCGATCGACTCGAACGCCTCGTAGTCGTCGAGCCCCTCGTCGGTGGACCGAGCGTTCTCGATGATGAAGCGGCGCATCACCGGCAGAAAGCCGAGCGCCGCGAGCGCGAAGTCGTCGACGCCGAACCCCATGGCGGCGCGCATCTCCGCCAAGTGGGCGGCGGCATCGAGGAGCGGCGCGTCGTCCCCGCGGTCCAGCAGGCGCTCGGTGGCGATGATGAGCGTCAGGAAGCTGCGCTCCTGGGCCATGCTGTCGATCTGCTCGTAGCGCGGCGCGAGCGCGCGCGACTGCCGCACCAGCGCACGTGCGATGCGAACGCGGTGACCACGCAAGAGCTTGACGACGCGCTCGGTGCCCATGGGACCTCGTGTGCACCCGCGGGACGATGACCGGGTGCCGCCGCAGCATAGCCCGTCCTCGTCGAGGCTGCACGCGCGCGCGCCGACCCGACCGCGCGTCAGCGATCGACCGCGATGGGCCCGCGCTCGACGAGCGACTGGCGCGTCGCGGCGTCATCGCGCCGGCGCTCGAAGGCGAGCGCACCTTGGAGCAGGGCCTGGCGGCCGACGAGCGCCGTGAGCCCGACCGGGATCCCGACGGCGATCAGCGCCGCGGCCGCGCCGAGCGGTGTCGGCAAGCCGGCGTAGCGCGCCGCGACGAGGGCGCCGCCGCCGACGAGCGCGCCCACGGAGCCGAGGAAGGCCAAGAGCACGGCCAACAGCATGGTCGAGAGCGCGCCCGGCGCCATGGCGAGGTCCGACAGGCTGGCGGCGTCGAACATGGGGCTGCGCGCTCCGCGCCCCACGCCGAAGGCGGCGATGCCGGCGGCGATGATCGCGCTCGCCGCCGTGGTGAGGAGCCATAGGAGCGGCGGGAGCTCGAGCACGACGCCGCCGACGGCGGCGATGACCGTGGGGTAGAGCGCCACCACCGGCAAGGCGCCGATCCACTTGGCGATCATGAGCGCGCGCGGCGACAGGGGCGCGCCATCGACGATCCACACCGCGGGACCCTCGAGGCTGACCTGGGGGAACGCGAAGCGCGCGCCCAGGCCCGCGGCGATGAAGCACACGAGCCCCGTGTGCATCGAGGGCAGGACCCACGCGCCCACGGCCGGCCACTCGGCGAACCCTTGCCGGAGCGCGTCGGCGTTGACGAGGTAGAGCACGCCGACGCCGAGGAGCAACACCAGCTGCCCCCACTGGCCCGGATCGCGCGCGAACGCGAGCAGGTCCTTCTCCACCATGGGGCGCAGGGCGCGCGGCAGCGGCCGCACCAGCGCCGACAGCGCGCGGTCGCGCAGGCTGCCGCGCAGCAGGCCGAGGGGAGACTCGTCGACCGCGAGGTCGCGCGCGCGCCGCGAGCACAGCCGATGGATGACGTAGGCGAGGATGAGCGCGCCGCCGCCCCACGCGAGCAGCGCGCACAGCGGCCCGAGCGCGCCGTCGAGCGCGAACGCGGTCCCGAGGGACGACGGCGCCCACGGCGGGCCGATGTCGCCGACGCCGCGGGCGCCGGCCAAGAGCTCGGCGGCCCCCTTGGGCGACAACATCTTCTCCACGCGCGCGCGGCGAAACCACACGAGCGCCGCGGCCACCGCCACGCCGAGCACGATGAGGGACACGCGCCGCAGCTTGCCCGCGGGCAGCACCGCGCCGCCGAGGTGCGCGAGCGCCACGCCCGCCGCCACC
>CAZONM010000215.1:0-10102 GCA_964580865.1 uncultured Myxococcales bacterium
TGACCTCGACCCCGGCCTGGTCGAAGCGCTTGATGGCTTGCTCGAGCTCGCGCACGGGGTGGCGCAGGCCCGGCGAGGCCTCGTCGCCGTGCGCGGCGCGACCCGGAGGGCGCACCACCAGGTCGGGGAGCACCGCGCGCAGCGCGTCCACGCCCACGGCGCCCGGGCGCAGCAGCACGGGGTGCTCGCCGGTGACGTCGACCACGCTGCTCTCGATGCCGTGGGCGCACGGCCCGCCGTCGAGCACCAGCGCCACGCGATCACCAAGCGTTGCCACCACGTCGGCCGCGCGCGTGGGGCTCGGCCGCCCCGACGCGTTGGCCGAGGGCGCCGCGATCGGCACGTCGAGCTGGGCGAACAGCCCGTCGAGCACGGGGTGACGCGGCGCGCGCACCGCCACCTTGGGCAGGCCCGCGCACACCAGGTCGGGCACCGCCACGCTGCGCCAGCACACGATGGTGAGCGGGCCCGGCCAGCACGCGTCGGCGAGCGCGCGCGCCCGCGCCAGGGCGCTCTCGTCGTCGCGCGCCCACAGCGGCAGCGCGCGCTGCCAGTCGGGCACGTGCACGATCAGCGGGTTGTCGGCCGGCCGGCCCTTGGCCGAAAACACGCGCGCCACCGCGTCGTCGTCGAGGGCGTTGGCGGCCAGGCCGTACACGGTCTCGGTGGGGATGGCCACGAGCGCGCTGCCGTCCTTGATGGCGCGCGCGGCCTGCGCCACGGCGTCGGCGTCGGTGCCGTCGAGGACGGTGGCGCTCATGGCGACCCGTTTGGCGAAAGCGCCCGCGCCGCGATAGAGGGGAGCGTGCCCGTCACCGTCGCCTACGTGCTCGCCGCTGGCCTCGGCACCCGCCTGCGGCCGCTCACCAACGAGCGCCCCAAGCCCCTCCTCGAGGTGTGCGGCACGCCGCTCCTCGAGCACGCCCTCGGCTTGTTGGCGCGCGCCGGCGTGCGCACGGTGGCCGTCAACTCGCACTGGCTGCACCCGCAGGTGCCCGCGGCGCTCGGCGCCTCGTTCCAAGGCATGCGCGTCGTCACCACCTACGAGCCCGACGTCATGGGCACGGGCGGCGGGCTGCGGGGCCTGGCCGCCGCCTGTCCGGCGCCGCCGGGCGAGCGCGTGCTCGTCATGAACGCCGACGCCCTCATCGACCTCGACGTCCGCGCGCTGGTGGCCACGCCGGACGACGCCCTGGCCACGCTGGTGTTGAAGGACGACCCCGAGACCGCGCGCTACGGCGCCATCGGCACCGACGCCGACGAGCGCATCGTGACCTTCGCCGGGCGCATCGCGCCGCGCGGCCCGGTGGCGAGGGAGCGCATGTTCTGCGGCGTGCACCTGGTGCACCCGCGCGCCTTCGAGGTGCTGCCGCCGGTCGCGCTCGAGGGCGGCGTGGTGCGCGGCGTCGCCTCGGGCATCAACGACGAGGGCTACCCGCGCTGGCTCGAGCAGGGCGCGCTCCTGCGCGCCTTCGACCACGCGAGCACCTTCTGTGACGTGGGCACGCCCGAGCGCCTGCTGCAAGCGAACCTCGCCGTGCTCTCCGGTGCCTGGCTCAGCAGCGAGCTCCTGCCCTTCGCTCGCTTCCCGCCCCACCCCGGCCGCGTGTTCGTGGCGCCCACGGCGCGGGTGCACCCGAGCGTGCGCCTGGTCGGCCCCGTGCTCGTCGACGAGGGCGCCGAGGTAGCAGCCGACGCCGAGCTGTCGTTCGCGGTGGTCGGCAAGGGGGCGCGCGTGGCGTCGGGGGTGCAGCTGAGCCACGCGGTCCTGCAGGCGGGCGCGGTGGCGTCGAGCTCCGCCAGCGCCGCGGTGCTGCTGCCAGGCAGCAGCGCCGCCGTCGATGGCGCCGTGGTCGAGGAGATCCGCGCGGCATGGGCGCGCCGCCCGCTCCGTTGACCGTGGCACCGCGCCTCGCTACAGCCCGAGGTCACGTCGTCCACTGAGCATCAGTGGGAGCATCTGTGGGAGCATCTGTGATGGCACTCCGTCGTTCCTCCGCCCTGGTTGTGGGCGCGCTCGTCGCCCTGGCCCTGTTCACGGCCCTCGGCTGCCCGAAGAAGAGCGAGGGCACCACCGACCAGCCCGCCGCCACCGACGGCACCGGACCGGTGGCGCGCGTCAACGGCGAAGACATCGGCCGCGCCGAGTTCAGCAAGCAGATGGAGCGCACGCGCGCGCGTTTCCAGCGCGCCGGCCGGCAGATCGCGCCGCAGCTCGAGGGCCGCCTCAAGGAGAACCTGATCCGCAAGATGGTCGAGGAGGCGCTCATCGGGCAGAAGGCCAAGGCCGAGGGCATCACCGTCGAGGCCGCCGAGCTCGAGGCCAAGCTGGCCGAGCACAAGGCGCGCTTCGGCTCCGACAAGGCGTTCGCGTCGTTCCTCGAGCGCACCCAGCAGTCCGAGGCCGACGTCAAGGACGACCTCGCCAAGAACCTGCTGCGCGACAAGCTGTTCGCCAAGCTCCTGGCGGGCCAAGAGCCCACCGAGTCCGACGCCGAGAAGTACTACGGCGAGAACAAGGACAAGTACGTGCAGAAGGAGCAGATCACGGCGCAGCACATCCTGCTCAAGACCGACAAGGACACCACCGACGCGCAGAAGAAGGAGAAGCACGCCCTGGCCAAGAAGCTCACCGCCGAGGCCAAGCGCTCGGGCGCCGACTTCGCCGAGATCGCGAAGAAGCACAGCGAGGGCCCCACTGCCCAGCGCGGCGGCGACCTCGGCACGTTCTCGCGCGGCCGCATGGTCAAGCAGTTCGAGGACGCCGCGTTCGCGGCCAAGGCCGGCGACATCGTCGGCCCCGTGGAGACGCAGTTCGGCTACCACGTCATCAAGGTCAACGCGAAGACCGAGGAGAAGCAGCGCACCTTCGAGGAGGTGAAGGAGACCATCCTCACGAGCCTGAAGGCGCGCCAGAAGTCGAAGGCCACGCGCGAGCTGTTGGAGAAGATGCGCACCGAGGCAAAGATCGAGGTGCTTGAGCCCGGCGTCAGCCTCGACGCCAAGAAGCCCCCGGTCACCGTCGACGGTAAGCCGCTGGTGCCGGGCGACCTCTCGAAGCTGCGCCAAGAGGCCGCCGCCGCCAACGCCAAGGCCGAGGGCCTCGACGACGACGACAAGGAGCCGGGAGACGACAAGGAGCCCGGCGCCGCCGAGGCGCCGCGCTAGCGTCGCGCGGCGCGCACTCCCCCGGCCCCCTCACCCTGCCGCCGCGAGCGTGGAGCGGTGGGCTCGTCGAACATCGTGGTGACGGCGCGGGGCACGCGCGCGCGCGCCTTCGCTTGCATCCCGTCACGATTCCGCCGATGTGCGCCAGCGTCGCGCCGCACGCCGTCGGGCGCCGGCCGCGCACCCGCTCGACCGCTCGGACGTGTTGATCCGCGTCAAGCCGCGCTCACGGCGCCGGCGCATCAGGACGCGCGCGCCCACCGGCACCTACACCTCCGGACACCTAAGATCCTGTAGTCCAAGCGGAAACCCCCACCCCGATCCGGCGATACTGCTCCCGACCACCTCGGCCGTGCCGTTGGCATGGCCTTCACCGAGGGAAAGACATCCATGTCCACCATCAACGGAAGACTCAAGCTCGCGCGGGACATCAACCGCTTCATCGAAGCCTCTGGCGGCCAGGCGATCAAGGGCCTCGAGAACCTGCCCCAAGAAGCCCTGATGGAGATGGGCGGCGCCCTCTCCCAGGCGTTCGACCAGTTCCAGCGCGGCGCCCTCACGGGCGACGTGAACCGCATGATGGCGGGCGAGTCCGCCATCCGCGACATCCGCAACCTCGCGGAGTTCGCCAGCCGCGCCATCGATCAAGAGGTCGGCGGTCTGCAGTCGCCCGACAACCAGGGCTTCTGCAGCGGCGCCGGCAGCCCGCTGCGCGCCAACGAGTGCGGCGACGACGAGCCGCAGAGCTTCGGCGCGTTGCAGTCGCCGAGCCGCATCGGCGACGACCTCAACTTCGGCCAAGACGACATGCTGCAGGCGCTCAAGGAGCTCGGCAGCGGCGGCTGCTTCGAGGACCGCGTCTTCGCCCTGATGTGCAAGGTGGTGAAGGACTTCCAGAAGAAGATCGAGGAGCGGCTCAACAAGCTCTCGGATCAGGCCAAGCAGGCCGAGGGCAAAAAGAACGACAAGGGCCAAGAGAGCCGCAACATCGAGTTCGAGAAGATCAAGTTCGACATGCAGAAGCTGTCGCAGATGCAGCAGGCCATGTCGAACGTGCTCAACACCATGGACGAGCTGGCCAAGAGCGCCATCCGCCACATCAAGGCCGGCTGAGCCCGCGCTCGGTCCGCCCGCCTCGTCGGCGCCCGGTGCCGGCATCGTCGACGCGCCCGCGCGCGTGCCCTCCGGGGCCCGCCGCGGGCGCGCCGCGTCGATGGCACGGCGAGGCCTTTGGAAAAGCGCTGCCCGTCGCGTAGTGTTGGGCGCGGAGAGCGAATGGCCGGCAAGCCCCCCCCACCGAAGGTCCGTGGCCAGACCGCAGCGCGGCAGCGCGCCGCCGAGGAGAAGCGCACCTCGGCGCGCTCCACCACCCTCGAGGCGGGTCGGCAGCTGCAGCGCGTCCTGCAGAGCGCGCCGGGCGCCGCGGCGTCGGCCGCTGTCTCCGTCGACGACGCTGCCCGCAAGTCGGCCGAGCGCCTCTTGCGCATCGCCGGCACCATGGAGATCCACGTCCCCGTGGGCCTGGTGCGCGAGGCCGACGTGGACGCGCGCGTGGCCGCCCTGCAGCGCCAGCTCTCGTTCACGGCGAGCCGCCCCACCGGCGCACACGTGCGCGCCGGCGATGAAGTGCAGCTCGACCTGCTCGGCTACCTCGGCGGCGACGTGTTCCTGGCGGAGACCGACACCTGGTACCGCGTCACGCCCAACCGCCTGCTGCCGGGGCTGTTCGAGGCGCTGGTGGGGCAGACCGTGCCGGGCAACCGGCTGGTGAACGTGGTGCTGCCGCAGGACTACCCGGTGGCCACGCAAGCGAACCGCACGGTGGTGTTCGCCGTGGCCATCAAGGGCGCGCGCGCGCGCACCGTCCCCGCCGTCGACGACCCCATCTTCCAGGCGGTGACGAGCCACAAGAAGCTCGCCGACCTCAAGGCCGAGCTGAAGAAGGAGCTCATCGTGGTGCGCGGCCAGCAGATGGTCGAGCACGCGCGCCTGCTCCTCTTGCGCGAGCTCTACATTCGCTCCATGGGCGACGACGTCCCCGATCAGCTCGTCGACGAGGAGCTGACCAAGCAGTGGCGCGGGCTGCAGGGCGAGTCCCAGGCCCGGCAGGGCGTGTCGCTCGACGCGCAAAAGAAGTCGCAGCAGGCGTACCTGCGCGATCCCACCATCCGCGGCGAGGCGCGGCGCATCGTTTGGGAGCAGCGCGCGCTCGAGGCCCTGGCCATCACGCTCGGCATTGAGGTGACCGACGACGACCTGCGCAAGACCCTCGCGGTCATGTTCGGCAACCTCGACCTCGAGGGCATCCTCTATCGCAACCCGGGCCTGCACAAAGACCTGCTCAAGGGGCTGCGCCAGCGGCGCGCGCAAGACGCGCTCCTCGCCAAGGCCAAGGTGCTCTTCGACGCGCCTCCCACGCCCAAGGGGCAGGGCGTGAAGCCCCTGGTGCCGCCCGAGGAGAAGACCGGCGTCGATCGCATGGTGGTGACCACCACGCGAGGCCTCAAGCGGCCGCCCTCGAAGGGTCCGATGTCGTGAGCGCGCGCTGCTGACGTCGAGGACGACGCCGACGCGACCGTGGGGGCGCGGCGCTACTTCTTCTTCAGCCCGCGCGTGGCCTTCACCTTGGCGGTGGGCTTCTTCTGCTCAGCCTTGGGCGCCTTGTCGGTGGTCTTCGACCCCACCGCCTTCAGGGCCGTCTTGCGGCGCTCGGCAGCGACCGCGAGGGTCTTCTGGATCTCTTTGTCCCGGTAGGTGAGCGCGATCTCCTGCAGGAGCTCCGGGTTGACCTCGGCGCGCTGGCAGTAGTCGTTGATGGCCGTGATGGTCTGCTCGGGGTTGTCGCCGGGCTTGAGCCCCACGACGTCGGCGGCCTTGAGCAGCTTGGCCAGCACCGCGGGCGGGATCTCGTCGGCGGGCACGGCCAACAGGCCCAGCACGGCGATGATGGGCGCCGCCGCCTTCACGTCGCCGGCGGGGTAGCGGGAGAGGATTTCGTCGAGCGTGTTCACGCGCGCACGATAGCCACACGGCAAAAAAAAGCGACAGCGGGGCGTTGGCCCCGCTGTCGATCACTCGCGGTGGGAGCTCAGCCGCCGAGGGCCCCGCCGAGCACGCCGTTGGCCACGGAGCCGAGGATGTCGCCACCCATCTGGCCGCCGCCGCCCTGGCCCATCAGGCTGGTCGCCAGGCTGAGGGCGATGCCGGCCGGCGGGCACACCACGGTCAGCGCCAGCTTGGCGATGTTCATGATGCCGCCCAAGAGCCCGCCACCGCCGCCGCCGAAGAGGCCGCCGCCGCCACCGCCGCCGCCACCCGTGGCGCCCTTCACCGCGTCGCCCAGCTGGCCCGCGATGTTGCCCGCCTTCTTCAGCTGCTTTTCCGGGTTGAAGGCATCGTCGGCCAGGTCGAGGCCGTCGGCCATCAACCCGTAGATGCTCTCTTTGCCGCCGCCTTTGACTCCGTCGACTGCCATGGTGTGCTCCAGTTGGGGTTTGCGCGCTCAGTATCGGAGAGATGACCGGTGCTGTCCTTGTTCGCGCTCACGATCTGCGCCCACATGTCGCTCAGTTCGCACCTTGTCACACATGGCGCCGCTCACGACTTGGCAGGCTCGCGCGCCGCCTGCTTCGCGAGCAGCGCTTCCTCCACCAGGCCCAGCACCTGGTCGTAGCGGAAGGGCTTCGAGAGCACGAGATCGACGCCGTGCTCGCGCGCCTTGTCGGCGTCGAGCGTGGCGCCCCAGCCGGTCACCAAGCCTACGGGCAGCGCGGGGTTGATGCGCTTGACCTCGCTGGCCACCTCGTAGCCGTTCATGCCCGGCAGGCCCAGATCCGTGAACACCAGGTCGAAGTCGCTGCGCTCGCGCAGCAGGTGCAGCGCCTCGGCGCCGTCGACGGCGGTGACCACCTCGTGATCGCCGTTCATCAGGATCTCGGCCAGGATCTCGCGGATGTTGGCCTCGTCGTCGATGACCAGGATGCGCGCGCGCCCGTTGGCGCGCTCCCTCGGCGGCACCGAGGCGGGCCGGCCCGCGTCGAGGTCGGGCAGCGCCGGCAACGAGATGACGAACGTGGTGCCGCGATCGGGCCCGGCGGTGCGCGAGTGCACGTCGATGTCACCGCCGTGCCGCCTGATGATCGAGTGGCTCACCGACAGGCCCAAGCCGGTGCCGCGATCGCCCTTGGTGGTGAAGTACGGATCGAAGATGCGATGGCGGACGTCGTCGGGCATGCCGGTGCCGCTGTCGGTCACGCGCAGCTCACAGGTGTCGTCGCCCTTGGCGGTGGTCAGGCGCAGCGTGCCGCCCTTGGGCATGGCGTCGACGGCGTTGTGCACCAGGTTGACGAGCACCTCCCGCAGCTCGGAGGGGTTGCCGGCCACCACGGCGCCCGGCGCGCCCTCCACCACCACGTCGACCGGGCGGCCCTCGGCGCGTGTCAGCTCGCGCCACCTCGGCTGGGTCAGCTCCACCACGTCGGCGACGATGCCGTGCAGCTCCACGGGGACGAAGTCGTCGGCGCGATCTTGCCGGCCGATCTCCTGGATGCGCCGCACGGTCTCGGCGCCGTCGATGGCGGCCTTCTCGATGACCTCGGCGTGGCGCACCAGCGCCTGGTCGCGCAGCTGGCTCTTCAACAGCTGCGCGCGCCCGAGGATCGAGCCGAGCATGTTGTTGAAGTCGTGGGCAACGCCGTGCGCGATGAGGCCGATGGCGTTGAGCTTCTCGCTGGCCACCAGCTTGTCTTGCGCCGCGCGCAGGTCGTCGAGCGCCAGGTTGCGCGCCGCGAACAGCGCCGAGTTCTTGCTGGCGATGGCCACGTGCGTGCCGATGGACGACAACAGGCCCAGGTCCTGCGACGACAGCGGCGTGGCCTCTTCGTAGCCGAGCCACAGCGCGCCCGCGGGTTGCCCGTCGAGCAAGATGGGCACCGCCACCGCCGCGCCCACCCCGAGCGTGAACATCTCCTCCTCGTGCGGCAACAGCCGCACGGGGCGCCCGTCGAGGGGATCGACCGACCAATGAGGGTCGCCGCCGGCGGCCGGGCGCACGCGCTGCACGGGCGTGCCCTCGGTGAGCGCCAGGCCCATGATGCTGTCGGCCAGGCGGATGGGCGCGGCCTGCACGGGCTCGCCGTCGTCGAGCACGTAGGCGGGCACCAGGGTGCCGCCGTCGCCCGAGACGCGCGCCACCATCACGCGCGTGGCGCCGAACAGCCGATAGACGTTGCGCGCCACCGCCTGCGTCACCTCGTCGACGTCGAGGGTGGAGGCGAGCGCCACCGCGATCTCGTCGAGCGCCACCAGCTTCTTCACCGAGGTGCGCGCGGTCTCGAGCAGCGTGGCCTTCTCCACCGCGTTGCCGAGCACCGTGCCCACGCTGACCAACAGCTCGCGGTCGTCGACGGTGGGCTTGGTGCCGGCGGCGAAGAACACGAAGGCGGCCCCCAGCACGCGCTCGCGCTCGCGTCGATCGTGCTCGCCCTCGGCGTGGGTCTTCAGCGGCACCACGATGCAGCCGCCGAACGCCGCGTCGCGCACCACGCCGATGGCCACGCGCGGGTCCTCGCGGATGTCGTCGACCACCAGCACTTCGCTCTTGCGCACGGCCTGCGCCAGCAGGCTGGGCGAATCGAGCGCCACCTCGTCGAGGGCGCGCAACAGGCGCTCGTCGAGCCCCTTGGAGGAGCGCAGGCGCAGCGTGCGCTCGTCATTTCCCACCAGCGTGATGCCCACGGCCTCGGCGCTCACCAGCGCGGCCAACCGCTCGCAGCCGCGCTGCAGCGTCTCATCGAGCGCCACAGCCTCGTTGATGGCGTCTTGCAGCTCCGACAGGAGCGCCAGCTCGCGGTTCTTGCGCACGAGCTGGTCCTCGAAGCGCTTGCGCTCGGTGATGTCCTGCATGATGCCGAGCGCACCGGGGACCTTGGTGCGCTCGGGGCCTTCGAGCTCGATGTACGAGATGGAGACCTGCGCGTCGAACTCCTCGCCGTTCTTGCGCAGCGCCACGAACTCGTAGCGCGGCTCGAGCGGGCGCCCGGCGGCGGCGCGGCGCGCGCGCTCGGCGATGTAGGCGCGGCTCTTGGGCGAGGTGATGCGCTCCACCAGGTTGAAGTCGTCGGCCAGCACCTCGTCGAGAGAGAAGCCCACCATCTGCTCGAAGCGGTGGTTGGCGTAGATGAAGCGCCCCTCGCGCAGGATGTAGATGCCGTCGTTGGAGTTGTCGACGAGCGTGCGGAACTGGCGGCTGGCGCTGTCGAGGCGCGCCTCGAGCGCGCGGCGCGACAGCGTGCGATCGACGAGCGCGACCAGCGGCTGCAGCTCGCGTCCCGGCGGCAGCACGTGGTCGAGGGCGCCGGCCTGCGCGATCAGGGCGCGGTGGGGATCGGCCGGATCGTCGAACAGCACGATGGCCTGTGGCGTGGTGGCGAACGCGCCTATCTCGCGCAAGAGCGAGCCGCCGCCCGTGTCGTCGACGCGGTGGGACAGGATGATGAGCGACACCACCTCGGTGGCGCAGGCCTCGACCACCTCTTGCGTCTCTTTGCACGCGCGCACGCGCAGGCGCGCGGCGTGCTCCAGGAGCACGGCATGCAGGCCCGGCGCTACCGGATCATCGGCCAAGGCCAACAGGACGAGGGGTTGGCTCATCTCGGCTTGCTTCTCGCCCGGGGACATTGGAGCGTCCTCGGCGTAGGGGCAAGTCCCCCGCCGGCACCGGGACAGGCCATGCGCGATCAGCACCTTCACCTCGATCTGGCCCTGGGCGCGCGCGCCGAGCTCATCATCGGCGCGCTCCTGGCGGTGGGGGCGCCACGGGCCGCCGCCCTCGACGCGCTCGGCGCCGTGGGGCTCGCCGACGTGGGCGTCGACGAGGAGCCGACGAGGGTGCGCGGGCTGCTGGCGACCGCCGCGCGCGTGGCGATCCCCGGCG
>CAZONM010000216.1:0-7867 GCA_964580865.1 uncultured Myxococcales bacterium
GAGAAGGCGAGGGAGAAGGCGAGGGAGAAGGCGAGGGCGAGGGCGAGGGCGAGGGAGAAGGCGAGGGCGAAGGCGAGGGCGAGGGCGAGGGCGAGGGCGAGGGCGAGGGCGAAGGCGAGGGGGAAGGCGAACCCGTGTGTGCGCGGCTCGATCCCTGTGCCGACGCCTTCCGGTGCACGAGCGGTGACCGCTGCCTCGACGACACCGTGTGCCTCGGCCGGTACGACGACGCGCTCCCCGCGTGCGTCGGGTGCGAGGCCCCGTGCATGGCGGGCGGTGGCGGGTGCTGCGCCTTGAGCGAGCAGGCCGACACCTGCACGGGCGGGACGTGTCTTGGCGGCTGCACGAGCGGGTGCGTGTTGCAGTGTGACGGCGCCACGTGCAGCACCGAGCAGCGCGGCGGTTCGCGCAACGAGCTCACCTGCACCAACGGCGCGTGCGTCGGCACGCTCGGTAGCTCGAGCGCGGCGGAGGCGTCGTGTACCTCGTCCTCGTGCGACCTCGACCTCGGCTTCGCCGACGACATCGATGTGGGCTGCACTTCTGCCACGTGCACGCTGAACCTGCACGACTCCGGCGGCGTCACCGACGTGGTGACCTGCACCGTGTCGTCGCAGTGCTACGTTGCGATGGCCTCCATGGGCGGGCAGCTCACGTGCGACGACTCGTGGTGCGAGCTCGTCGCCGCGAACGGCTCCTTCGTGGTGAACTGCGGTGCCGACGCCACCTGCGTGGTCTCCTCGACGTATGCCAGCACCGTGCTCCTGTGCGACGACGAGGCGGAGGGATGCTCGCTCACGTGCGGCGGCGTCGTGAGCCCGTGTACGCCGGGTTCGAGCTGCACCTGCTGAGCGTGGGTGGTTCGGCGCGCCTCAGGTGGACCGCGAGCGGCGCTCGGCACGCGCGGCGACCGAGATCAAGCGCTCCTCCGTGCAGGGCGCGCGCGGGCCGCGCTACCATGCCCGTTCATGGTCGCGATTGCGGCGCTGTACGCGTCTCTCTTTCCGCTCGCTGGGCCCACGGCCGACGAGCAGGTGCTCACCACGCTGTTGGCGCAGGTGGCGGCGCGTGCTCCCGAGTGTGACGTCGTCAGCCGGCGGGAGATCACCCAGCTCCTCGACGTCGAGGGCAACCGCCAGACCATCGGCTGTGACTCCACCACCGAGGCGTGCGCGGCCGAGATCGCAGCGGCGCTGGGCGCGGAGCTGGTGGTGCGCGGCGAGCTGTCGACACACGAGGGCGAACGCGTACTGGCGCTGACCGTGCTGCACACGCGCGAGCTGGGACGCACGCAGCGGGCGCTGGTGAGGGCGCCGTCGGTCTCGGCGCTGGGCAGCGCCGTGGAGACGGAGCTGCCGGCGCTCATCGCGACCGCTCGCGGCCCCGGGCGCGCGCGCATCTTCGTGGGGGACGTCACCGATCTGGCGCGCACGCTAGGCGACGACGCAGAGCCGTTGGCATGGCAGTGGCCCGTGGGCGGCGCGCTCGTCGGAGTGGGCGCGCTCGGGCTGATCGGCGCCGCCGTCGCCGAGCTCGTGGTGGCCGGGTGGCAGCAGGACCTCGAGCGCGTCGGCGCCGGTCGCCTCGATCAGCCCGTGGCCGTTGCCCTGGGGGAGCAGCGCGACCAACTCGCGTTCGCGGGAAAGATCGCGTGGATTGCCGGCGCCGTGGGTGCGGGCGGCGGCGTCGCGGTCCTCGCGACCCTGGCGGTAGGGGAGTAGGGCATGGCGCGCGCGTTGCCCTGGCGTTTGGCGCTGGCGGCGACGCTCGTCACCGCGTCGAGCTGTCTATTCCTGCCGCTGCCGCCGGTGGACCTCGCCGATCGGCCCTGCGGTGCCGACGGCGCATGCGCGGACGGCTTCGCGTGCGTTGCCGAACGATGCGTCGCGCTTGAGGGCGAGGGCGAAGGCGAAGGCGAGGGCGAAGGCGAGGGCGAGGGCGAGGGTGAGGGCGAGGCGCTGGAGGTCATCGACGGAAAGGCCGCGCTGCTGCCCGACGGAGCCGGCGTCATCGTGGTGGCCGACGGGGCGCTCGTGTTGCAGTCGACCGCCACCGGCGCCGTCATGCGCACCACCACCGTCGGCGCGCTCTCGCGCTTGGGCGTGCGCGCGGTACGCGCATGCGACCTCGGTGGCATCGAGACCGCGGTGGTGGCGACCAGCGACGCCCTCGTCGGCGACGATGACAACGGGCTCATCGACGTGTATCGCATCCCCTTGGGAGGAGCGCCTGCGCTCGTGAGCCGCGCCACCGACGGAGGCGCGGCCTCGCCGGCCACCGGGTCCTCCACGGGCGCCATCGATCCCCAGGTCGCGCAGGATTGCTCCGTGATCGCGTTCGCGGCCGACAGTCGGATCGTTGCGGGCGCGGATCCGGCGGGCTTCCTGGTCGGCGGCCGCTACTACTACGTCGTCACGGGCGCCAACGTACCAACGCCCGTGCTCTTACCTGGCGGCAACATCGCGCCCGACCTCAAGCAGGGCGGCCGCCTGGATGCTTCCGGTGAGGCGTTCGCGTTCCCCATCGGCGAGGAGAACGCCAAGAACATCATCGGCTATGACGTGCAGGAGGGCACCGCCACCGCCCTCCTGCAGGGCGTCGCGGGCGACACCAAGGGCGGATGCCCGCTCTACGACGTGCCGGCGGACGTGCTGCTGTTCGACACGGAGGAACAGCTGGTCGCCGAGGACGCTGACGCCGCGCGCGACCTGTACCTGGCCTTCCACCCGCTCGACGTGGCGCCCACGCTCGTGCGTGTGGGGGTCGGTCGCCAAGCCGCGAGCTTCACGGGTACCTTCCAACACGGCTGCCTCGGCGCCTCGCTCGCGCGCATCGACGGCGAGCTGCACGTGGTGGTGGCCGCGGCGGATCGCCTCGTGGGCGAGGACACCGACAGCACCGCCGACATGTACGCGTTCGCGGTGGACACGGTGAGCTCCACCGTGGGGTCCATCTCCTTCGCGAGCTATGGGCCGCGCGACCCGTGCGGGCCGTTGACGGGGGTGGCGCAGCTCGACGCGCTCATCGACGTCGGCAGCGATGGGAGGTTCCTGTTGGCGGACCACGACGGCGGCGATCGCGCGCTGGTCGGTCGCGCCGCCTGCCCGTGAGCGGCGAGCGCAGGCTGAGACAGCTCGCCCGGTGCATCGTGGTTGCACGCTAGGATCATGCGCAGTGCTGGGGCTCATCCTCCTCATTCTCGCCATCGTCGCTGCCGCCGTCGGCGTGGCGTGGGGCGCGGCCAAGCCTCTGGCGCGTTACCGACGCATACGCGACACACCGACCACGCCGATCAAGGCGCTGCGCGACGGCTTCTTCGAGATCCGCGGCCGCGTCGCGGCGCCCCCGGCGCCGCTCATCAGCCCCTACAGCGAGACGCCGTGCGTGTACTACCAGTTCCGAATCCAAGAGCGGCGCACCACCGGCTACGGCAAGCGGCGCCGCAAGCAGTGGGTGACCGTGGTGTCCGAGACGCGCTCGGAAGACTGCTTCCTCGAGCAGGGCGCCAACCGTGCCGAGGTGAACATCGAGCGCGCCGAGCTGGTGCTCAAGGTCGACCACCACGGGAGCTCGGGCTTCCTCAACGCACCGTCGGAGGATCTCAAGGAGCGGCTGCGCGAGCGTTACAACTTCGGTACTGAGGGAGTGCTGTTCAACCGCAGCCTGCGCTATCGCGAGACGGTGGTGCGCGCGGGCGAGCTGCTCTATGTGCTCGGCCGCTGCCGCGTCGGCCACGACGGTGTGGCGCTCTTCGACGCCAGCGACGATCTGTTCATCGTCGCCGATCGGCCGGAGGCCGAGGTCATGCGCCGGTTCCTGTGGCTCGGCATCGCCGGCTACACGCTGGCCGCGGCGCTCGCCGCCGGCGCGGTCGCGCTCGTGGTGTGGGTGGCGGTCAGCGGCGTGCCGCTGCGCTGACCGTACGCCGCGTTCACACGTCGTCGGCGGGCACCGGCGTGGGCGCGAGCATGTCCTCGACCATGGCAGACAGCGTCGGGCACGCGCGGGCGCTGAGCTGCAGGGCGCCGCTGCCGACGGTGTCGGCGTCCTCGTCGCTGGTGTCATAGAGCGCGAGGTCCTCGACGGCGACGTCCATGGCACCCTCGCCGAGGCTGAAGCGCGCCTCGCCTTCGTCGGCGACGTAGTGATCGGTGCTGTCGTCGTCGCCATCCTCGAGTTGCTCGTCGTAGTCGGGCGCCTCGCGCTGGTGGTTGAGGTTGATGGCGAGCACGCGCCCGAGCTCCACCCCGACGTCGATCTCGTCGCCGTCGTCGAGCTCCTCGCCGCCGTAGATCAGCTGCGCCAGCCAGTGCTCGCTCGGTACGCCGTGCTTGGCGTCGTTCTCGCGCAGGCGCGCGGCCGCTTCCTCGACGTCGCTGTCGTCGGCGCCGGCGGCGTGCGCGTCGGCACGGATGTCGCGCCCGTCCTCCATCCAGTCGCCGAGACGCTCGCAGTCGGTGGGGTAGGAGACGGCGACGACGAGCAACAGCGTGCTGTCGCCCTGGTCGGCGTCGCCGTAGATGGCCGTCCACAGCATGGGGCCGCCGTGGCCGTCGATGTCGCCCTCGAAGCGACCGCCGCATGCGCACAGCGCCGCCACCGTGATGAAGCAAGAAATCGACCGCACCATGCAGCACTCCCGAGGGCCACGACGCCGACCCGCTCGGCCGATGTCGCGCACACCATGGCCGGCGCATCGGCGCCTGTCGATGCCCCTCGTGGCACGGGCCGCGACTGCCGCGCCCGTGCGGCGGTCAGGGTCGTCGTCGCAGGAGCACCACGATGATGAAGAGCACCACCAGCGCGAACGCCACCATCCACCAGTAGGGGAACTGGCACGTCAGCTCGCACCAAAAGCTGCCCCCGCAGAGATCGTCGCACTTGGCCTCGACCGACTCCACGCGCACCTGCACCTTGGCCACGCTGTCGTTGGCGATCTGCAGCTTGTAGAGCGTGTCGGAGAGGCGCACGACGCCAGCGCCCGTGATCTCGTCGCGCCAGCCGGTGAACGGGCCCTGGTGGTAGAGATAGTGGCCGAAGCTCGGCGCCGGCACCAGCGCGCGCGCGCCGGTGTCGGACTTGGCGCCGCTGTCGTGGAACACGTGCACCCGATAGGTCGGCAGCAGCTGCTCGAGCTTCTCTGGCGCGAGGGCGCCAGTCGGATAGCCCTCCGCAACTTTCGGATCGAGCGGGGCGTCGTGGATCGCGGCCTGCGCAGCTTGGCCGCCAGCGGCACCGACTACGCCATCAGTGTTGTTGTTGTTGTTGTTGTTCTCGCTCGGCGCCGGCGCCGGCGGCATGTTGAGCTTCTGGACGTAGAGGTACACGTCGCGCGCGCTGCCGAGCGGGGCGAGCCCGTGGGTGGCGATGGACGCTTCTTCCTCGACCACCGACGACTCACGCAGGTCCATGTTGTTCCAGTAGCTCTCGCGCCCGAAGATGAGCGGCCCCGCGTCTGGCGGCGCCGCGCTCGTGAGCTGCGCGAGGATGCACTGGTGGCTGTTGTGCGTGGGCGGCGGCGGCCCCGCGCACGTGCCCGTGTCGACGTAGTCGCAGATCGGGAAGGGCGCCGGGTTCGCGCATGCCAGGTCGAGCTCGCTGCCCGAGGGAACCGGCGTCGTGCCGGCGTCAGCGGGGTTCGAGTCGCAGATCGGGTTCCACTGCGGCGACGAGAGCAGCGCCGATCCCCAATCGGCGATACGGAACTGCACCTTGAGGTGGCTCGGGTTCACCGGCGACGCCGAGTTGTTGCGGGGGCGCGCGTGGAACGTGGTCGTCGTCGTGATGACCGTGGGCGGCGCGTTGCCCGTGGCGACCTGGTGGTGCCCCTCGAAGCCGATGGTGCCCGCACACGGGACGCTGGGGCCCGCACCCACGTGTGCCCAGTAGGTGGGCTGTGGCTCAGGCTCGACCGTGCCGAACGGGCTGATCCTTTCGGGCCACGCGTAGCGCACGAAGTTCGTGAGAGGCGGCTCGTTGAACGCGGTGTCGACGCGATGGAAGAAGATCACATCGTCATTCGGCTCGAGGCCGCCGTTGAACGACGCGTCCGTCAGCGCGCCGCTGGTGTCGACGTGCGGGCCGCCGAGCGGGATGCGCATCTGCACGTTGAAGTCGGATCCGTCGGCGACACAGCCGCTGCCCCTGCATGTGACGAACAGCCTGGTCCAGTCGACCAGCCACACGGGCAGGATGGGGCGCGCCGGCGCCGAGATCAGGAGCGGCCGATACGATGCGCCCGTCCACTCCTGAAAACTCTCGACCATGATCTTGCCGTCCCAAGGCTGCGGTGCCGAGGGGTCGAAATGAATGACACCGGCGTTGGTCGCGCTGGTGGTGTCGAGACGAAGCGTAATCAAGAACGCGATGCTGCCATCGGCCTTGCCGATGCCGATCGCGACCTTGTCACCGTCGGGGTCAGCGAGCGTCGATCCCTTTGGGTCGGCGGTCGCGTGCAGGCTGAGGGAGAGGTACCGCTGCCCGCCGCTGTCATGGCGGAGGACGCGAATGTGCGCCTTGCCGTCGCTGTGCCCCACGCCGAGCGCGCCGTCCCAACGCGGATCACGGTGCCCTTCGAGGTTCGGCGTCGTCGGCGTGATCCAATCGGGCGGCCCGGAGCTGCCCGGCACACCGAGGATGTCGGGAACGCAGACCGCTTGCGCCGCTGCGTCGAGCGACCACGACCCGGCGGCGCCGAGCGCGATCGCAAGGCTCGTCGTCAGCCAGCGCCTTCGGCTAGCAGTAAGGCGACGGTGGCTTGCTGTCTTCGACATCGTTCCTCCGCTCAGGGGCGAGCGACGATCCAAACGTTGTAGTGCTGGGACGCGGTGTTGCCCTGCAGCGGAAACGTGTCCGGCAGCGACTCGTCGTACGAGTGACTGAACCAGTACAGCGTGTCCGACGCCCCGACGTTGGCGTAGCCGAGGCCGGTGTCGGCGCTGAACGTCACGACGACCCACGCCGCCGCGCCGCCGAGCGCGGCCTCGGCCAGCAGTGGTAGCTCCTGGGAACCACTGACCATCACCGTGGGCGCGGTCGTCGCGAGCCGCGTCGCCGGGAACCCGCCGCCGTCGCTGTAGAGGCCGAGCACGGCGGTCGCGCCGGGATTGGTGTGCACATACACACCGAGCTTCACCGCCCTGGTCCCGGTGGTAAGCGGCACGCGTCGCGCGACGACGTAGCTGTGGCTCAAGACCGCCGAGCGCGCCGTGAACGGGGTTGCGAAGCCCTCGATCACCGGCGCCACACACCCGCCGTCGTCGCAGAACGGCGTACCGCCGCCGCACGGCGTCTGATCCTCGAACGCACCCGCCGCGCTGCACAGCGTGGGCGTGTCGCCGTTGCAGCCCACGTCGCTCGGCGTGCAGGTGCCGTCGCACTCGAAGCTGGTCGCGTTGCACACGTAGTCGCACGTGGTCTGCTGGAGGAAGCCGGCGGGGCAGGTCTCGAGCACGGCGCCGTTGCAGGCCTCATGTCCGGGCTCGCAGTTGCCGTCGCACGTCTTGCTGACGTCGTTGCAGATGAACTCGCACACATCCACTGCGCCGTCCCACGCGCCCGCGCCGGAGCACGTCTGCAGCTCGTCGCCCGCGCAGCGCCTCGTGGTCGGCTCGCAGGCGACGCAAGCGCCGTCGATGCAGTAACCGGCGCAGGCCGTTGCCGGCACCCATTGGCCGCCGCTGTCGCATGTCTCGGGCACGAGGCCGTTGCAGCGCTGCGTGTCGGGCACGCATGCGCCCACGCACTCGCCGTTGACGCACGTGAAGTCACACGGGGTGCCGCTGGCCGGATACTCGCCGTCGTCCCCGCACACCACGCGCTCGTCGACGACGCAGGTGGCGTCACCGGGCCGACAGCTGCCGGCGCA
>CAZONM010000216.1:7967-10081 GCA_964580865.1 uncultured Myxococcales bacterium
CCGGGCCGACAGCTGCCGGCGCAGGCGCCGTCGATGCACACAAACGGGCACGCGGTGCCGTCGACGAAGACACCGTCGTCGCAGGTCTGCGGCACGTCGCCGGCGCACCGGACCTCGCCATCGTCGCACGTGGGCCCCGCGTCGAACGGCGCCGGCACGTCGCTGCTCAGGAGGCACTGGCCGTCGACGCAGGTGTAGCCCGCGGCGCACGCGCCGTCGTCGTCGCAGGCCTTGCCCGCGAGCACGGTGGCGCGGTCGGCGAGGCAGCCCGACAGCGCGGCCAGCGCGATCATGAGAACCAGGCGCGTCATGGTCCCCCCACCAGGTAGGCGCCGCCGGCGAGCGCGCCGCCCACCACCGCCAGGACGCCGCCGCCGATGAGCAGCGCGCCCGCGATGCCAGCGTTGCCGTCGCGCGCGTCGAGGTGCGCGGCGGCCGCTCTCTGGAGCGGCTCGTCGACGGCCGCTTGCTGCGAGGAGAGCGCGAGCGCGTAAAACGCGCCGGCGCCGACCGCGAGCGCGCCGCCGAGCGCGGCGCTGGCGCCACCGGTCCACAACAGCGCGCCGTTCGGCTCGAGGGGCGCCGTGCCGCTCGAAGGCTCGCGCGTCAGATCGAGCACGAGCACGTGGTGCTTGCCCTGCGCTGGCGGCGTCAGCAAGCCGCCTTCCTTGATGAGCTGATCGATGGTGGCGGGCAGCGCGTCGACGAGCTCGCTGGCGCTGGCGCGCTGCACCACCAGGCGACCTGCGTTGGCGCCGGTGGTCGAGTCGAACAGCTGCAGCGTGAGGATCAGCTGAGCGTCGACGGCGCCGACCTGGCCGAAGATCACGAAGCGCGCGCCCATGGCGTTGGCGACCTCGGCCAGGCAGCTGCTCGCGCCGGCGTCGCAGCCGAGGCTCTGCTTCTCGCCCTCGAGCTCGATGACGGACTTGAGCTCTTGCGAGCTCGTGACCTGAAAGGCGCCCTTGTCGGCCAGCGCCGTGGTCAGGAGCCGGCTCAGCGTGTTGACGGTGCCGTCGTCGAGCTCCGCCGCGCGCGACGTCGGAGCGAAGAGCACGAACGCGAGCGCGAGGGGCAAGAGCCGCACGGCGCGCACCGTAGACCGCGAGCGCGCCACGGGTCCATCATTCGTGCGGTGAGCTCATGTGCAGGCGCACACTTTGAAACGAACGATCGTGCGCTCGCCGCGTGCGCGCGGCCCCGACCGCACGCGCGGCGTCGTCGGTCGCAGCGTTACTCGAGCGCGAGCCACAGGGTGTTCGGGTTCGTGGTCCGGCCGTAGAACTCCGACGCGCACAGCACGTAGAAGTCGGCGACGATCGGGACGGTGACGTTCGCCTCGGTGATGGTCTCTGGGTACCCGAGCCCAGTAGCGTCGACCTGCGCGATCAGCGTGCCGTCCGTCGTCCACAGCTCGATCACGATGTCGCCCGACACACCGTAGGCCTGCGTGCCGCCGGTGAACGCGGCCCCGGCCGGGAGGAAGAACTGGTAGCAGTCCTCGTCATCGGGCCCGAACAGCACGTAGGTCTCGTTGACGTCGAGGATCACGGGCAGCGGGCTGTCGTGATCGCCGGCCTCGTCCGCGGGCACAAACGCGCAGATCTCGTGGCCCGCCTCCGCGTGGTCGACGCAACGAAGGTAGTCGTCGCAGAGCTCGTCGTCGGCGCAGGACTCGCCAAGGCCTGCTGGCGTGATGGTCGAGATCGCCGAGTACACGGTGATGCCAGGGATGGCGTCGTTGCGATAGAGATCCGTGACGCACACCGTGTACTGCCCAGGCCACACGTTGGTCATGGAGCGAGAGCACCGGTTGTCGGGGTAGGCGATGTCGTCCGCCTGGTCACCGTCGGGGAGCTGATCGCCCGCGGCGTTGAAGACCTCGAGGACCGTATCGGTGCTGCCGCAATCGCCGGTGTCGAGCGTGACCGTGAGCTGCACGGGGTCGCTCGGCGGCACGGTGATGCGGAAGCAGTCCTCGTCACCGACGTCGATATCGGTGGTGGTGGTGCCCGACGGCGCGAGCGTCACCGGTGTCGCGCGCGTGTTGCCGTCGAGGTCGCCCTCGCCCTCGCCTTCACCCTCGCCCTCGCCCTCGCCTTCACCCTCGCCCT
>CAZONM010000217.1:0-10025 GCA_964580865.1 uncultured Myxococcales bacterium
AAGGCCGCGCCCGTGGGCGCCGATCCGCGCTCGGCCATCGTGCGCCTCGACACCGTCGAGGAGGCGGGCTACGAGCGGCGCCTACGCGAGCACGAGCGCCGCCGGGCCGAGGTGTCGGGGCGCGTCCCTGCCGCGGCACAAGCCGAGGAGAGCACCCATCGGTTCGCGCCCTCGCCGGGTCCGGCGCCCAAGACGCCGCCGTCGGCGGCGCCCGCGCCGAGCCGGCCGGCCCCTCGATCGCTGTCAGCCGCCAACCAGCTCGCGCCCGACTCCGACGACGAGAGCGACCACACCAACCCGGGCGTGAAGCTGGCAGATCTCAAGAAGCCGCGCTGATCACTGCGCGCGTCGGCGGTGGTCGCGCAGCGTGCGGAGCGCGATGCCGAAGAACGCGCGGTCGCGCACCAGGTAGCGGTGCGCCAAGCGCCGCGGCTCCTGCGCGAGCCGGAACGCCCACTCGAGCCCGAGCTCGGAGAGCATCCGCGGTGCTCGCACCTTGTCGCCCGCGAGGAAGTCGAGGGTTGCGCCGATGCCGAGCAGGATCGCGGGTGCCAGGGCTTGGCGATGCGCCTCCATCCAGAGCTCCTGGCGCGGCGCCCCGAGCGCCACGAGCACCAACGACGGCGCCGCTTCGTGCACCGCAGCGATCACCTCGCGATTGCGGGTCGGGTCGGCATCGAACCCGAGCGGCGGCGAGAGCACGCCCGCGATACGCAGGCTGGGGCTGCGCGCCACCAGCGCCTTGGCGGCGCGCGCGCCGACGCCCTCCTGCGCGCCAAGCAGGAAGAGCGACAGCCCTTCGCGTGCGGCGCGCTCGGCCAGCGGCGCCACCAGGTCGCTGCCCGAGATCTTGTCGGGGAAGGGGCGCCCGAGCGCGCGGCCGAGCCACTGGAGCGGCTTGCCGTCGACCAAGGACAAGGCCGCGTGCTGGTAGGCCGCCACCAGCGCGTCGTCGCGCTCGGCGAGCACCACGTGGTCGACGTTGGGCGTCACGACTGTGCCACCGCGGCGCGCGTGCGCCAGCTCCACGATGGCGTCGAGCGCTTCCTCGAAGCGTAGCCGGTGCGCGTAGATCCGGCCGAGCGGTACGCGCTCGGGCGCGGCGGTCACACGACGGGCTCAAGGAGGCGACGGATCTGCGCGTCGAGCTCCTTGAGCTTGAACGGCTTCTCGAGGAACGCGTCGGCCCCCATCTCGAGCGCGAAGGTGTGGTCCTGCACCGACGTGCGCGCGGTGATGACCAGCACCGGCACCGAGCGGGTCTTCTGCGTGGCGCGCATGGACTCGCACACGCGGAAGCCGCTCATGGTGGGTAACGCGAGGTCGAGGCACACCAGCGCCGGCGCCGGGTTGCCGTCGAGCCAGCCAAGCGCGGCCTCGCCGTTGTCGACGGAGTGCACGGCGAAGCGCTGCTGCTCGAGGTGCTTGCACAGCATGCGCCGCAGGTGCGGGTCGTCCTCAACGACCAAGATGGTCCGAGATTGCTCCACGCGCGGCTCGTTAGCAGAAGGTCGACGGTCGATGAACGGGAATCGCGCGCGCCGCTCGCAGGGCGCGCGGCCCAGCTCAGATCTTCTCGGTGGGGATGATGGCCGGGTCGTAGCCCAGCTGATCGGCCGGGTTCTCCGGCACCATCTGCGTACGGACCGGCCCGTCCGCGGGCTTCTTCGTGCCGCCCGTCTTCTTCTTGTTCCCCTTCTTCTTGGCCGCCGCTTCGACTGGGGCCGGCAGGTCATGCTCGAACATCGTTGGTGTCCTCCCTCGCTGGTGCTGAACGGTACGGTCGTCTAGCAATGCCGTCGGCGCCGTGCAGCGTCATCCGCGACCAAGCTCGCGGGCGTCGAGCCCGTAGCGCGCCAGGATCTTGTGCAGGCTCATGCGATCGATGCCGGCGACGCGCGCAGCCGCGCTGACGTTGCCGTGGTGCTCCTTCATCAACAGGCGCGCGTAGCGCTCCTCGAACGACGCGGTCACGCGGGCCTTCTGGTCCTTGTAGGGCTCGGTGGTGTTGACCGCGTACGTGCCCGTGGCGTCGTCGCCTGCGGCCGGTCCGCTGATCGCAGCAGCGCTGGCGCCGGCCGGCGGGGCGTCGCCACCGAGGAAGCGGGTCTCGCCCAGCACCACCGCGCGCTCCACGGCGTTCTTCAGCTCGCGCGCGTTGCCCGGCCACGGGTGCTCGAGGAAGCGCTCCATGGCGCCCGCGGGCAGCGCGCCGCGATCCAACCCCATGCCCGCGAGGAAGTGGTCGACGAGCACGGGCACGTCTTCCTTGCGCTCGCGCAGCGGGGGCAGCTCGATGGTGACCACGGCCAGACGGTAATAGAGGTCTTCGCGGAACTCGCCGCGCGCCACCATGGAGCGCAGGTCGCGGTTGGTGGCGGCGATGATGCGCACGTCGACCGCGAGGGGTCGGTCGCCGCCCACGCGCTGCACCTCGCGGCGCTCGAGCGCCCGCAGGAGCTTGGGCTGCAGCTCCAGCGACAGCTCGCCGAGCTCGTCGAGGAACAAGGTGCCGCCGTTGGCGCGCTCGAAGGCGCCCACGCGCCGCTGGTGCGCGCCGGTGAACGAGCCCTTCTCGTGGCCGAACAGCTCGCTCTCGATGAGCGTGGGGGCGATGGAGCCGCAGTCGACGACGACGAACGGCTTGTCGGCGCGCTTGCTGGCCTCGTAGATCGACCAGGCCACCACCTCCTTGCCGGTGCCGGTCTCGCCGTGGATCATCACGGTGGCGTCGGTCTTGGCCACGCGATCGATGCGCGAGAAGATGGCGCGCATGGCCGGCGACGTGCCCACGGCGCCGTGCAGCTCGGTGACCTCGGCGATGGGCTGGCTCACCTTGTCCTTGCCGAGGCGGAAGCCGAGCTCGACCTCGCCGAGCTTGACGACCGCGCCGTCGTCGAGGAAGCACTCGACGACGCGCACGCCGCCCACCGTGGTGCCGTTGGTGCTGCCCAGGTCGCGGATGCGGAAGCCCTGCGGCGTGGCGACGATCTCGGCGTGCACCGAGGAGACCGTTGGGTCGGCGAGCAGGAGGTCGTTGCCAGGACCGGCCCCCATGCGCGCCGCCAGCACGTCGAAGCGGTGGCGCTTCGACGTGCGGGTCTCGATGAGCTCGAAGGTGGGCCGCTCGAGGCTCAGGCCGGCGCCTGACCGCACCACGATGGTGGCGCCGCGGGGGCTGGCGCCGCCGGGGGGGGAGGGTTGGTCGCTCATGGCCCCAGGCTGCATCGGACGCGCCGGAAACAAAAGCGCCCGGCGCAGACCGCTCGCGCTTCTGCGGGGTTGCGTTCTGCCCCCACGCTGAGCGCACAATGCACCCGTGGGGAGCAGGATCAGCCTCGACGACACGTCTGGGCCCATGGCGGTTTCGCCGGGGGCCACGTCTGCCCACGGGGGCGCGCACCCGGTGATCACCAGCGCCGAGGGGCGGCCCGCCTCCGACGACGCCGCGCTGGCCGGTCGCATGGCGCCGGGGTGCGGCGCCTCGCTCCTGATGACGATCTTCGCGCCCCAGCTCACGGGGCGCCTGGTGGTGGTGGCCGCGCCGCCCGCGCTCTCGGGCAGCATCTACTTCCTGCGCGGCGAGCCCGTCAGCGCCTCGCGCATCGAGGGCGAGGCGGGGTTGCTCGCGACCCTGGTGAAACGCGGCCTCCTGCCCACAGGGCAGCGCGCCGACCCGGGTGTTCCGCTGGTGACCTCGCTGGTGCGGCGGCGCCTGGTGCAGCCAGTGCCCCTCCTCGAGGCCCTGCGCGACGAGGTGCGCGGCTTCGTGCGCGCGCTCTTGGACGCCAACGACGGGACCTACCGATTCTACGACGACAACAGGTTCTTCGAGTACACCCCGCTCACGGTGGTGAGCCCGTTCGGGCTCTTGCTCGAGCACAAGCGCCGCAAGCTGCAGCCCGCGGAGCTGTTGCGGCTCGGCGAGCACCTGGGCGCCAAGTACCCGGCCCCGCTGCCGGGCTTCGCCAACGTCGCGCCGCGCTTGCGCGCCTTCACGGGCGGCGAGGACCTGGCGGAGCAGATCGACGGCACCATCCGGTCCGACGACCTGTATCCGGTCATCCGCCTCGATCCCCTGATGGGCGGGCTCGTCCTCGGCACCCTGGTCGACGCGGGCCTGGTCGAGATGCTCGACCGCCCCCTCGACGAGGGGCAGGTGGACCGGCGGCGCGCGCCCAGCGGCATGGCGCCCATCCTGGTGGCCGAGGACAACGTGCAGCTCTCGCAGCTGGCGCGCCTGCCCGAGCGCGGCGGGTCCGAGGTGCTGGCGCTTTACCTCGAGCTCAAGCCCGAGCGCAGCGACGATCGCCTGCTCGGCGTGACCCCCGGGGCCTCGTTCGGCGAGGTGGAGCGCGCCTACGAGGCGCGGCTGGCGGAGCTCGATCCGCGCGCCGTGGTGGCCGGCCCGCTGCGGCCCTACGTGCTGTCGCGCGTGGAGGAGCTGCGCACCAAGATCGAGCGCGCCTATCGCGCGCGCATGGCGCGCGCGCCCAAGGCGGGCACGGGCGCCTACGAGCTGCTCGAGCGCATCGGCGTGGGCGGCATGGCCGAGGTGTTCCGTGGTCGCTCGGCCGACGCGCCGGAGCGCTTCGTGGCCATCAAGCGCGTGCTGCCCCAGCACCGGAGCGACGCCGACTTCGTGCGCAACCTCCTCGACGAGGCGCGCCTGGCGCGGCGCGTCCGCCACCCCAACGTGGTGCGCGTGCTGACCGCGGGCAAGAACGGCGACGACATCTACCTCGCCATGGAGTTCGTCGACGGCAGCGACCTGTACCACCTGGTCGATCGCAGCAAGAAGAACGCGCGCGCCGTGCCCATCGACGTGGCGGTGCGCATCGTGGCCGAGGCGTGCGCCGGCCTGCACGCGGCCCACGGTGCCGTCGACGGCAGCGGCCGCCACGTGCCGGTGCTGCACTGCGACGTGTCGACGCAGAACATCTTGGTGAGCGTGACCGGCGAGGTGAAGCTCACCGACTTCGGCATCGCCAAGGCGCTCGAGGCGCGCGCCGAGAGCGAGGAGCGCGCCGCCATGGTGCGCGGCAAGGTGGCGTACCTGGCACCCGAGCTGCTCGACGGCGCGCCGCCGAGCGTGCGCACCGACGTGTACGCCATGGCGATGACGCTGTACGCGGCACTGGCGCGGCTGCCGTACTCGCGCCGCGAGATGGATCAGACCATGGTCGCGATCATGCGCGAGCCGCTGCCGCCGCCGAGCGCCCTGCGCCCCGACGTACCCGCCGCCCTCGACGCCGTGCTGGTGCGCGCCGCGGCCCGCAAGCCCGAGGAGCGCACGCCCACGGCGCAGGCGCTGCAGCTCGAGCTCGAGGAGTGGCTGGCCGGGCGCCCGCCCATCGACGTGGGCGCGTGGGTGCGCGAGCTGGTGGGTCCGCGCCGGGAGCTGCCGCCGCCGCCGCCGCTCGGCGACCTGTCGCGCACCATCCCCATCTTCGACGTAGGCGGCCGCGAGTAGCGCGCCGCGCGGGCGGTCGGCGCGCAGGTGCCACCGTCACAGCGAGGCAGCCCGCGCCGTTGACCGCGCGGCGGTAGCCCGCTACCGAGGCGCCACCAACGGCCGCCTCGTCGAAAGGCTCCTCATGCAGAAGGCAGTCCCCCTCCTGAGCATCGCCATCCTGCTCGCCTCCGCCGCGGGCGCCGAAGGGCCGCCGCCTGCCGCCGAGGCCGGCGGCGCGCCGCCCACGCCCGAGCAGCTGCAGAAGCTCCTCGACGACATGAAGAAGGAGCAGGAGGAGTTCGCCAAGGCCATCGGCTACAAGTCGGGCCCACTGGCGGGCGACATGGGCATCGCCAGCATCAACGTGCCCGCCGGCATGCAGTTCACCGACGGCGCCGGCGCCAAGAAGTGGGGCGAGCTCACGACCAACCCGGTGAGCCAGAAGGAGATCGGGCTCATCGGCCCCGACGATGGTCGCTGGCTGGTGCTGTTCGAGTTCGACGACGTCGGCTACGTCAAGGACGACGACAAGGACGACCTCAAGGCCGACGAGCTCCTCGACAGCATCAAGGAAGGCACCGAGGCCTTCAACCGCGAGTCGCGCGTGCCGGCGGGCCTGCCGCCCATGAACATTCTCGGCTGGGAGCAGCAGCCCACCTACAACGAGGCCGCTCACGTGCTCGAGTGGTGCGTACGCGCCGAGAGCGGCGGCGAGCCGAGCCTCAACTTCAACACACGGGTGCTGGGGCGCCGCGGCGTGGTGTTGGTGACCCTGATGTTTGGCGGCGAGGTCACGCTGCAGCAGGCGCTGCCCGAGTTCCGCGAGCTCATGAAGGGCTTCGCGTTCAAGGAGGGCGAGCGCTACTCCGAGTTCCGCGAGGGCGACAAGCTGGCCGAGTACGGCCTGGCCGCGCTCATCGCGGGCGGCGGCGTGGCGCTGGCGGCCAAGAGCGGCCTGCTCGGCAAGCTCATCAAGCCGCTCATCGTCGCGGGCGCGGCCCTGCTCGGCGCCATCGGCTCGCTGTGGAAGAAGATCACCGGCAAGAAGTCCGAATAGCTCCGTGAGCGATCTGGCGTCGCTCGGCCTGGTCATCGTCGCCCTGTCGCTCGGCGAATGCGCGTGGTGGGTACGGCACGGCGCCGTGGTGCTTCGCGCACCGTGGTACGTCGGGCGCGGCGCCCTGGCCACGCTCTCGTCGAGCTTGGGCAACGAGCGCGGCGCCTTCGCGTTCATGAACCCGCTGCCGCCGTTCGGCCGCGCCTATGTGGTCGAACCGTGGCCGTTCTCGCTCAGCGAGGACGGCGTGGTGAACGCGCGCTCCTTCTCCTTCGCCCACGAGCACCGGCCAGCCGGCCCGACCAGGGCGGTGACGTGGGACGCGTTGGAGCAGCTCGGGCGCGACGACGCCACCGTGCTGGTGAACGGCGCGCCCTTCGCCGTGTGCGCTAGCCGTCACCACGCCGAGGCCGCGCGCCGCGCGCTGCAGACCATGATGGACGCCAAGGCCAAGGATCGGGGCCGCGTGCTCGACGAGCTCATCGAGGCACACCTCGACCCGGAGGCCGTGATCACCAAGACGCGCGAGCATCGCGCGGCCGGGTTCTCGACGCTCCTGGCGGCGTTCGGCCTGTTCTTCGCGGTGTTCGGCGCCGTGCCCTTCGAGGTGGCGCAGCGCGGCCTCGAGCGCTGGCAGTGGCTGCTCACGCTGGTGTACGCGTGGGTGGCGCTGGCCGCCGTGTCGACGTGGACCGTGCACCGCGCGCTCTATGGCAAGCGCGCCGAGCGCCTGGGCGCGGCGCGCGGCGAGCGCGTGGCCCAGCTCGTCATGATGGTGCTCGCGCCCTACACGGCGCTGCGCGCCACCGACAAGGTGGGCCGCAACCTGCTCGCCGGTGTGCACCCTATCGCCGCGGCGCTGGCGCTGACCGACACGCGCGCCGGCCGCGACGCCGTGGCGCGCGCGCTGCGCGACCTGCAGACCCCGCGACCGCTGATGCTCGACGATGCCGCGCGCGACATCGAGGCCGCCTTCCGCGCGCGGCTGTGGAAGGCCGCTAAGAAGAAGGCCGAAGGGCGCGGCGTGGCGGTCGCGTCGCTCGACGACCCACCGACGCTGCGCGCGGGCCAGGTGGCCTGGTGCCCGCGCTGTCGCACGCCCTATCGGCACACGTCGGGCACCTGCGCCGATTGCCAGGTGCCGCTATCGTCGACGGCGTGAGCACGCTGCACCAGCTCCTCGACGCGCTGTTCGCCGAGCGCGGCCCGCTGTCGACGCGCCTGCCGGGCTATCGGCCGCGCGCGTCGCAGATCGAGCTGGCCCACGCGGTGCTCGACGCGCTCCTCACCAAGGGTGCGCGCCTGGCGGTGGAGGCCGGCACCGGCACCGGCAAGTCGCTCGCCTATCTGGCGGCGGCGCTCCTCACCGAGCGCCGCGTGGTGGTGACCACCGCGACGAAGGCGCTGCAGGACCAGCTGTTCTTCAAGGACGTCCCCCTGGCGCTGGCGGCGCTCGCCGAGCTCCGCGGTCACGACGTCGACGACGGCGACGCGGCGGTGGTGCTGAAGGGGCGCCAGTCGTACCTGTGCAAGCTGCGCTTCGAGCGCCTCGCCGCGCAGCCCACGTTCGCGTTCGCGGGCGACGCGCGCGAGTGGCCGAGCCTGGTGCGCTGGGCGGGCGTCACCGCTACGGGCGATCGCGCCGAGCTCGACCTGCCGGAGCCGTGGGTCACCTGGAGCGACCTCGACGCGCGCCGCGAGACCTGCGTGGGCGCGCGCTGCCCGCACCACGACGCGTGCTTCGTGACGCGCGCGCGCCGACGCGCCGAGGGCGCGTGCATGATCATCGCCAACCACCACCTCTTGTGCGCCGACCTGCGCCTGCGGCACCAGAGCAACCCCGCCGCGCGCGGCCACGACGAGGGCGCGGCGTTCGCGCGCGTCATCCCCGACGCCGACGCCTTCGTGCTCGACGAGGCCCACGCGCTGCCCGACGTGGCCACCGACCACTTCGGCGTGGCGCTGTCGTCGACGGCGCTGGCCCACCTGTGCGCCGAGGCGCGCCGCTTCGCCGATGGCCTCGGCGGCGACCAGCGCGCGTTGGTGCTCGAGGCCGCGCTCGCGTGTGAGGAGGCACTGGCCGCGCTCTTCGCCGTGCTCGGTCACCAGGCCCCGGACCGCGCGCGCCTGCGCCCGACCGCGGCCCTGGCGCCGCAGCGCGATCGCAGCGCGGCCGCGCTCGAGGCGCTCGGCCGCGCGCTGGCGGGGGCTCGCACCGACGGTGACGACGTCGACGCCGCGCGCGCCGCCGAGCGCGCGGGATTGCAGGGACGCGCCGCCGAGGCCGCCGACGAGCTGCGCTTCACGCTCGAGCGCGCGCTCGACGACGCGCGCTTCGTGGTCATGGTGGAGCCCGAGCGCCGCGGCGTGCAGGTGACCGCGGCGCCCGTGGACGTGGCGGGCGTGCTCGCGGGCACGCTCTTTCACGGCGACGCCCCCGTGGTCATGACCAGCGCCACGCTGGCCATCGGCGGCAACGCCGACGCCTTCCTGCGCAAGGTGGGCGTGCCGCCCGAGCGCGCCGGCGCGCGCGTGTGGTGCTCGCCCTTCGACTTCGCGCGGCGCGGCGCGCTCTATTGCCCAAAGGACATGCCCGAGGCCAAGGACCCCGCGCACGCCGCCCGCTTCGTCGACGAAGCGCGCTTCCTCCTGGAGCTGACCGGGGGCGGCGCGCTGTTCCTGTTCACCAGCCATGGCGCGCTGCGCGAGGCGGCCGACGAGCTGCGCCCGGTGGCGGCGGCGATGGGGCTGCCGTTCTTGCAGCAGGGCGAGGGCGCGAAGCACAAGCTGCTCGACGAGCTGCGCCGCGCCGACGGCGAGCGCGGCGCGGTCTTGTGCGCCACGCGCTCGTTCTGGCAGGGCGTCGACGTGCGCGGGCGCGCCCTGCGCCTGGTGGTGATCGATCGGTTGCCGTTCGAGGTGCCCACCGATCCGCTGGTGCGCGCGCGCGCCGACCTGTGCGCGGCGCGCGGCGGCGATCCGTTCCGCGACCTGACCGTGCCCGACGCCGCGCTGGCGCTCAAGCAGGGCGCCGGCCGCCTCCTGCGCGACGTCGACGACGCCGGCGTGGTGGCGGTGCTCGACGGGCGCCTGCGCACGCGCTCGTACGGCCGCGCTTTCCTCGACGCGCTCCCGCCGCTGACCCGCATCGGCGCGCGCTCGGCGCTTGCCGAGTTCTGGCGGCGCTTCGTACAACCGAGCCTTGGCGGAGGATCGACATGAGGCGTGCAGCTGGCGTGGACCGCGGATCGACGCTGCGATCGGCAGATGGCCCCGGCGACGACGGCGTGAGGCTCGAGCGCCCGCGCGCAGCACGTCGTGACGCCGTGCCCACGTGCGCGCGGACCGCGCGGCGGTGGGAGTGCGGTCTGCTCGTGGTGCTGATGGGCGTCAGCGCCTGCTCGACCGATCAACCGAAGGCGCTCCACGGCGTCGACGCCGGCGCACCGGCGGCGGTCGTCGTCGACGCGGGCGCGCCCGACGCAGGGCCGCCCACCGCGCCACCCGTGCGCG
>CAZONM010000218.1:0-10025 GCA_964580865.1 uncultured Myxococcales bacterium
CCAACAGCGCCGCGCGCGCGGCGTCGAGCTCTTCGCGCAGGGCCGCGGGCGACCGGTGCGCGGCAACGGCGCCGGCGTCGTGGCCGCGGGCCAGGTGCAGGACGTTGCGACCCTCGAAGTTGCCGGCGTCGCTCACGCCGAAGTACTCGCGCACCAGGGCGCCGCGCTCGGCCCCGAGCACGTCGTCGATCTCCCCCGGCGTCCAGGTGAAGAACCACCCCTCCTCGTCGTGCCCCGCGGGCGTGCGCGAGTCCGCGTCGGTGGCCGAGTGGAGACCCCCGGCCGGGTCGCTGAAGTCGCGATCCACGGCGTCGAGGACCTCACGCGCCACGCGCGCGAGCTCGGGGTCGCCGGTGAGCTGCCACGCCTCGACCAGCACCACGGCGAGCTGGGCGTTGTCGTACAGCATCTTCTCGAAGTGCGGGATCTGCCAGGCGTGGTCGGTGGCGTAGCGGTGAAAGCCGCCGCCCACGTGATCGTAGATGCCGCCCGCGTGCATGCGCTCGAGGGTGTGGCGCACGGCCACCAGCGCCTGGGCGTCGCCGCGCCGTCGGTGGTGGCGCAACAGGAGCTCGAGCGCGACGGGCCGGGGAAACTTCGGCGCGCCGCCGAAGCCGCCGTGCACGGTGTCGAAGACGGCGAGCTCGGCGAGCGCCGCGTTCTCCACGGCCGAGGCGTCGGGGAGCGCACCGGGCGGGGCGGCCGCGAGCTTCGCGAGGTGGCGCGACACCTCACCCGCATGCGCGAGCACGGCGGTGCGATCGGTGGCGTAGGCCGTCGACAGGTCGCCGAGGATGGTGAGCAGCCCGGGCCCGCCGCCACGGTCGCCGTCCCTCGCCGGGAAGTAGGTGCCGGCGAAGAACGGCTGTTGATCCGGGGTCATCACCACGGTCATGGGCCACCCGCCGCGGCCGGTCATGGCGTTCACCGCCGCCATGTACACGTCGTCGATGTCGGGCCGCTCCTCGCGGTCGACCTTGATGGCCACGAAGTGCTCGTTGAGGAAGCGCGCGACCTCCTCGTCCTCGAAGGACTCGTGCTCCATCACGTGGCACCAGTGACACGTGGCGTAGCCGACGGAGAGGAACACCGGACGCCCGGTGCGCCGCGCGCGCTCGAAGGCCTCGTCGCCCCACGGGAACCAGTTCACGGGGTTGTGCGCGTGCTGCAGCAGATAGGGGCTCGTCTCGAGCGCCAGGCGGTTGGTGTAGCGCGGCGTGCCATCGTCGCTGAGGTGGCGGGTGCGCGGCGCATCGGTGTTGGCGTGGGAGCTCATGGCCCTGCGTAACAACTGGTCGAGCGCAGGGTCGTGGCCGCTCGTACCCGGTAGCGCCGGGTCGGTGAGCGCCGGCGCCGGGGTCGCCGGTGGGCGAGGCTGGCAGCCACCCGCCAACACCAGGCAGAGGCCCGCGCTGACGCGGGCGCCGAGCTGAGCCATGGGCGAAGCGCTCGTCGTCACGCCTTGCCTTGCCGGCGCGCGAGCTCGAGGAGCGCGTCCCGGCCCTTGGCCCGCCGTGGGGTCGGCGCGCGCGGGCCCACGGCGCCCGTGTCACCCATGACGGAGAGCGCGACCGCGAGCGCGTCGGCCGCGTCCTCGAAGGGCAGCTCGGGCAGCCCGAGCAGGGCGCGCACCATCTCGGCCACCTGCGCCTTGTCGGCGCGCCCGCGTCCGGCCACGCGTAGCTTCACCTGCGACGTGGGCACGCTCTGCACGCGCAGGCCCTGCATGCCGCAGATGGCGAGCACCACGCCGCGCGCCTGACCGAGGATGAGCGCCGAGCGCGCCCCTTTGCGCACGAACACGTCCTCGACCACCACCAGGTCGGGCGACAGCTCCACCAGGCGATCGCGCAAGCGATGCGCGAGGTCCACCAGGCGTACGGTGAGGTCGCCGTCGTCGTCGAGGAAGATGACGCCGTTGTCGACGTGGCGCACGCGGCTGCCCTCGACATCGACGGCGCCCCACCCGGTCTTGTGCGAGCCCGGGTCGATGCCGAGGATGCGCATCACTCACAGCCGCGGGAGACCACGCCGTTCTCGCGGCCCGGCGTAGGGCCGACGTCGCTGCGCGAGGTGCAGAAGCTCGCGGGATCGTCGGGGGCGCCGGGCGACGTGCGCTCGAGCGAGCGTCCGTTGCCGGGCTCCGACGGCGTGGAGATGCCGGCGATGGGCCGCCCGCCCGCGTCCTTGAGCAACAGCGTGATGTCCTCGTTGTTCAGGCCGCACCACGACGTGACGGTGGCGCGCTGGGTGTCGGGCACGTCCCCGTACGGCGTCTCGTCAAAGCCGGTGGGCACCATCACCAAGAACCCCCCGGGCGCGATGGCGCTCGCGGCCGGCAACGTGCAGCTCTTGACCGAGCCCGTCGCCGTCGTCTCCTCCACGACCCAGCCGGAGACGTCCACGGTGTCGCTCGCCTCGAAGCTCACGAGCTCGATGAATTCGCCGTCGGGGTCCGACACGCCGTCGGGCGAGTCGGCGAGGAACTCGTTGATCGTGATCTTGGGCAACGGCGCGGTCGTGAAGGTTCCGCGCGCGCGCGCGACCGACCCGACCTCGTCCTCGGCCACCACCAGGAAGTCGTACGTGACGCCGACGGTGAGGCCCGAGAGCTGCGCCGTGTGATTGAACGAGCCGCCGCTGCCGCCGGCGGCGACCCCGAGGGCCGGGCACGAGCCCCCGAGACAGTCGAGCGCGCCGCCAGCGACGCCGAAGTACGCCTCGGTGCCGCTGGCCTTGCCGGTGACGTAGCGGATCGTCGCCGACACCTCGCCGGCCACGGCCTCGACGTTGCGCAAGGTGTTCGGCGAGGTGTCGCATGCGGCGCCGGCCGCGATCGGCAGCGCGTAGGCAACCAAAGGCTGGCCGGTGTCGGCGAGGATCGCGGCGCTGGCCGACAGCGCGTACTGACCGTTCGGCGTCAAGCGCTCGCACCCGCTCGGCGGATCGTCGAGCACTACCGTAGCCTCGGTGCGCGCCTCGTTCATGAGCACCGCCGCCACCGCGGGCGCGGTGACGCCCGTGAGCGTGAGCGTGTCGGCCCCGACGTTCTGCACGGGCTGGTTGAACGTGACACGGAAGAACTTCCGGTTCGGCGGCACGATGCCGTTCGACGGCACGTCGGTGGCGGTGACCTCGGGCGCGCCCGCGTCGGTGCTGAAGTCGTAGAGGAATGGCGCGGCCAGGCCGTCGGGCCCGACGAGCGGGTTCGCCGCCTGGTCGCGCACACCTTCGGAGATGGCGAGCGTGTACGCGGTGAGCGGCGCGAGCGGCAGCGAGTGGGTCACGGTGATGTAGTCGCCCTGCACCGTGACATCGACGGCCACCACGTCGTCTTGGCGCGACTCGCTGAAGGGCGGGTTGCGCAGGTCCGATAGAAACGCGTCGTCGATCTCGCTGCGCGGCGCGATGGCCACCGACAGGTTGTCGGCCGTGACGTCGCCGCTCACGGTGTCTGCGTCGAGCGCCTCGGAGAAGCGCACGGTGAAGCTCACAGTCACCGGCACCACGGGCGACGCGGGCTCCACCGACAGGACGCGAGGCGGCGTGTCGTCGTCATCCGGCGGCGGCGGACAAGCGCAGAGCAGAGCGGCAAGACAGGAGAGCGAGACAAAGATCGAGCGCATGCGCCGCAAAGGCTACCCGAACGACCGCGACGCTGCACCGCCGCAGCCGAGGAGGGTCGGGCTCCGCCCGCCCGACGACGGGCAGACGGCATCGCCCCGGTAACGCCGCGCCTCTCTCGCGGAGGGCCCGAGCCCCAGCAGAAGGGCGCGAGCGGTTCCTGGCCCGACGGCACGCACGGGATCGCCACCGAGATGAAGGCCAGGTCCGCTCGCGCACGTCACCTCGGCGACCTTGTCGTCGCCGACGTGACACTAGTACGGGCTGCGCCCGGCCTTCTCGAGCTTGTCCGAGAACCAGCCGCCGGTGAACGCGTCGATGTCGGCCGTCAGCTCCATCAGGCGCAACTCCTTGCGCACGCGGTCCGCGAGATCCGTGGGCGGCGCCAGCTCGAGGTCCACCTGCAGGCGGCGGCGCTCGAAGTAGCGGCGCGTAACCTCCTCGAGCATGCGATCGCGCAGGTTGGCCGTGCGCACGGCCTCGCGCGCCACCGCCATCTCCTGCGGCTCGAAGATGAGGCGATCGAGCTCCCAGGTGACCCCCACGGTGAGGCGCCCGGTGGCGTTGTTGGTCTTGGCCTCGACGTCGGCCTCGCCGGCTTGCTCGACCACGCGCAGGTCGTCGTCGAGGGTGCCCTGCCCGGCCGTGGTGACGCGCGGCGCCAGCGCGTTGAAGCGCGCCCGCGTACGCCACGACTCCGCGATCTCCGGGTGCACCTGCACCCACGTGATGGCGCGCTCCTGCACCTCGCGGATGGTGGGCTCGCCGGCGAAGCGCATCAGCACCTTGCGCACCACCTCCTTCGACACCACCTTGCCCTCTTGCACCACCACCTGCTCGGCCGTGCCCACGCGCAGATGGCTACGCACCTTGCCCGCCACCGACGACGTCACGCTGGGCACGCGCGCCTGCAGATCCTCGAAGCTCGCAAACGGCCCGCCCTCGTCGCGCTCGCGCACGATGTCGCTGGCGGTCTTGGCGCCGATGCCGGGCAGGCTCTCGAGCTGCTCACGGGTGGCGGAGTTGAGCTCCACCTGCTCTTGCGTCCACGCGGGCGCGGCCACTGCGAGTACCGCGGTGACGACGAGGGCGTGCGCGCAGCAGCGCGCGGCGCGGGGGCGGAGTGGCGTGGCGTGGGTCATGGCGTGTCCTCCAGGCGTGATGGTCCGTCGTTGGTCCTGCGTTGCTCGCTCGTCGAGAAAGCGCCGCCGGTGGCGGCGTCGAGCAGCGCGGTCAGCTCGTCCTTGCGCAGCTCGCGTCGCGCGGCGTCGACGGCCGCGAGCTGCCCGGCCTTGCGCGCGTGGGCCTCCGCCGCGATCTCGGTCATCAGGCGTCGGCGCGCGCCGTACGCCTCCTGCACCGCGTCGATCACGCGGCGCTCGGCGTCGTACCACGACGTATAGCCGCGCCCGACGGCGACCTGATCGCGGTTGAACACGATGCGGTCGAGGTCCCAGGTGAGCGTGATGAGCGCGCGGTGCGTGGTGCCGACCGCGGGCTCGACGACGAAGAAGCCGGTGTTGCCGAACAGGTCGATGTCGTCGTTGGCGGGGTCGTAGCCCGGCGGCAGATCGCTGCCGACGCGCAGCACGAAGGTCCGCACGCGGTCGGTTCGGCCCGAGACAACGTCGTAGTCGACGTCGAGCCGGGGCAAGAGCGCGGCCGCACCGGCGCGGGCGCGCATGGACGCGGGGTCGTCCTGTCGAAGCCCGCCGTACGCCAGCGCCATGTCCACGGTGGCGTCGAGCGACGGCTCGCGGCGCCACAATTGGCGCAGCGCCTGCAGCGCGCTCGAGCTGAGCGTGACGCCGCTGCCGGGCTCCGAGCGGAAGACGCCGGCGTCGGTGGCGACCACGAGCGCCTCGGGATCGCCGCCCCGCGCGAGCGCCAGGACCTCGCGCGCCGGCACCTGCTCCACGGGCTGCACGGTGAGGCCTGCGTCGAGCGAGAGCGCCACGCCGCGCGTGTGGGTACCGGCGGCGAGGGCGCGCGCCGCCGTGGGGTGCGCCGAGATCGCCTGCACGCCCGCGGGGACGCCGCCGTAGCGCTCGAGCAGCGCGGCCTTGCGCTCGCCCACGAACAGGCCCGCCACCGTGCCCGCGAACGCGGTGTCGGTGATCGCTTGGAAGCCGAGGGCGAGCACCATCGTGCGCGGCGGCATGCCGCGCAGGAGCACCTCGAGGAAGGTGGCGCCCTCATCGAGCGAGCGGAACAGGCCGTGGGTGGTGCCGATGAGCACGGCGACGTCGGCGCGGCCCTCGGCGGCCACGGCGCAGATGCCGGGCACGCTGCCCACGCGACCGGGCGCCGTGGAGAAGCTCGCGCCACCGTCGCGCGTGACGCGCAGGCCGGCGGCCGTGACGACGTAGAGGCGCGACGGCCGACGCGGATCGACGGCGACATCGCGCACGTCGTTCTCGGCGGCGCCGCCCGGGATGGTGATGCGCTCGAAGGTCTCGCCGGCCGTGGTCGAGCGGTACAGGCCGCGGGGCGTGGCGACGTAGAGCACGCCCGGGGATCGCGGCACGAACGCGATGGCGCGCACGCCGGGCTCGGTGCGCGTCGGCACCACCAGATCGGCGGCGTCCATGAGCTCGGCCGACTCGAGGTCGAGGGAGCCCTCGGGCAGCGGCTCGATGGTGAGCTCGTCGTCGTCCTCGGCGCCTGGGTCAGCCTCGGGGGAGACGTCCACGGCGGGCGCGGCCCGACCGACCTCGTCATCGGCGACCGCGGCGGGATCGGCGTCGAGCGCGCGCGCGCCGGTCTCGGCGTCGGTCTCGTCGAGCGCCAAGCCGCGCGGGAAGCTCAGCACCGGGCGCCAGCTCTCACCGCCGTCGGTGGAGCGCAGGAGGAAGCCGTCGACGCCGGCGAACAGCACCTGGTCGTGGTTGGGGTCGACGGCGACCGCGGTGACCGCCTCGCTCGGCAGGTCGCCGGTGATGTCCTCGAAGTGCCGTGGCCCGCCGCCTGCGGCGATGACGAGCGTGGCGATCGAGAGGGCGGGAGCGAGCACGGGGACCGCGAGTTACCACGGCGGCGCGCTCCAATGGAACGCGCCGCCGGCGGATCTCGCGCTGCGCGCGCCCGACGCCGCACGTGCGCTACAACCGCCGCATGGGTCGAGCTCTCGCTGGCGCGCTCGTGGTCGTGGTGGGAGCTTCGGGCTGCGGGCTGCGCCTCGACACCGTCACCGCCGAGGTGGCGCCCGGTGGCGCGCTCGAGATTGCGGGCGCCGGCTTCGATGATCGCACGCAGTTCTCCCTGGGCGGCGCCGCCGAGGTGTCGCTCGCCGTCGTCGACGCGGCGCCCACCCTCGCGCACGTCACGGTGCCGGCCGCGGCGCCCGCAGGGCTCTACGATCTGCGCGCCGTGGCGGGCGGCGCCCAGGCCGAGCTGCCCGAGGCGGTCCGCGTCGTCACCGGCGGCCTCGACGTCCACTTCCTCGACGTGGGACAAGGCGACGCGACCTTGGTTGTTGCCCCCGGCGGCGCCGCCCTGCTCATCGACGGCGGCCCGCGCAGCGCGGGCCCGGTGGTCAAGGAGGCCGTGCGCACGCTGGCGCGCGGCCGACTCGACGCCGTAGTGCTGAGCCACACCGACGCCGATCACCTGGGCGGCGTGGTCGAGCTGTTACAGGGCGACGACGGCCTGCCCGGCACCGCCGACGACCTGGTGCCGGCGGTGCGGCTCGCCGGCGACGACGACGGCTCGTGCACCACGCAGGTGTGCCAAGACCTGCGCGCGCTGCGCGCCTGGCCCTTCGACGTCCCCGACGTCGGCGAGCTGATCCCGCTGCCGAGCGCCGAGGGCGTTGATGCCGCGGTGGTTGCCGTCGATGGCGACGTGGGTGCCGGGCGCGTCACCGGCGTCGACGACGACAACGAGCGCAGCCTGGTGGTGTCGCTCTCCTTCGGTGGCGCGACGGCGTTGATCACGGGCGACCTCACGGGCGGCGGGCTCGGCGAGGCCGACGTGGAGACGGCGCTGGCTGCGCGCACCGGCCCCGTCGACGTGCTGCGCGCCTCGCACCATGGCTCGGCCACCTCGTCGGCCGCCGCGGCGCTCGACGTGTGGCAGCCGCGCGCCGTCGTGCTGTCGCTCGGCACCGACAACAGCTACTGCCACCCGGCGACAGAGGTCGTCGGTCGCCTGGCCGCCACCGGCGCGCCGCTGTACGCCACCGGCCGCGGCATCGTCGCCGGCACGGCGCAATGCAGCGTCGCTACTGCGTGGCCCGCGCAGGCGGGCGCGGGGCTCGGCACCATCACCCTGACGTTGCTCGCCGACGGCAGCGGCACCATCCACGGCGAGCCCCTCTGACCGCGCCCGCTCACGGGCCGCCGACCACGAGCCCGATGAGCCGCTCGACGAGCCAGAACACCCCGGCCGCCACCACTAGGCCCGAGAGCCCACGGACCACGCGCACGCCGAGCCAGCCGCGGCGGCGCAGCCACCACAGGATCGGGAGCGCCGCCGCCAGCACCGCGAGCTGCCCGAGCTCGACCCCGAGGTTGAACAGGAACAGCACGAGGGGCGCGCGCCCCTCGGGCACGCCTACCTCGGCGAGCGCGCCCGCGAAGCCGAAGCCGTGCACGAGGCCGAAGGGGGCGGTGATACGCCAGCGCCGCTCGGCGTTCGTGACGAAGAAGTTCTCGACGCCCACGTAGGCGATGGAGAGCGCGATGAGCGGCTCGATCACGCTCGGCGATGGCGTCCACCACTGGAGCACCGCGCACGCGAGCGTCACCGAGTGCGCCAGCGTGAACGCCGTGATGACGGCGACGAGCGAGCGCAGGCGCCCGCCCACCAGGATGAGCCCGAACAGGAACACGAGGTGATCGAAGCCGAGCAGGATGTGCTCGACACCGATCCCGAGGTACGCGGCGACGCTCGCCGCCTCACCGAACGTGAACGACGACGCGCCCGCCACCGCCACGGCCTCGTGCACACCGGCCGCCGTGACGACGTGCGCGAGGTGCCGATGACCGGCGCTCAGGCGCGCGAGCAGCGGCGCCAGCTCGACGGTGACCCGCCCCTCGCGCGGGCAGTCGAAGCGCAGGCGCCAGGCGTGGCCGTCTTCTTCCACGAGGCCGTCGCCCACCACCGCGGCGGAGCACGGCGCGCCATCCACCGCCACGGCGACGCCGCCGGCGATGGCGTCGCGCGCGGCCTCGCCCTCGGTCCGCTGGAGCACCAGCTCGAGGTCCACGCGCGCCTCGTCGAGCGTCCAGCTGCCGCGCGAGATCCCCACCTGGTGCGCGGGCACGCAGAGCACCGTGGCGACCAGGACGTGGAGCATGCGCCTCCCGTGGCGCCGCGCGGGCACGGGGCTTCGCCCCTGGCGGCGGGCGGACGATAGCCCACCCCGCGACCGCGGGGGCCTCGTTCCGGTAGCCTTGCGCCGTGCCCGCCCCTCGATCACCGAGCGACGCGCCCGACGCCGACCTGCCGCGGCGGTTCGGCGACTACACGCTGATCGAGCACCTGGCGCACGGCGGCCGCGGCGACGTGTACGTGGCGCGCCGCGCCGACGCCGACCACACCTGCGTGGTCAAGTGCCTGCGACCCGATCTCACGCTCGACAAGAGCTACGTCAGCCGCTTCGTCGCCGAGGCGCGCACGGCGGTGCAGCTCCAGCACGCGAATATCGCCGCCGTCGTCGACGTGGGTCGCGTGGGCGCGGTCTATTACATGGCGTTCGAGCACGTGGTGGGGCGCACCCTGCGCGAGGTGAGCGAGCGCGCGGCGGCCGAGCGCGGCGCGATGCCTGCGCCCGTGGTCATGGAGCTCATGTGCGACCTGCTCGACGCTCTCGACTACGCGCACCGTCGCAAGAGCGCGCAGACCGCCGCGCCCTTGGGCTTCGTGCACCGCGAGGTCACGCCGTCGACCGTGATGCTGAGCTACGAGGGCGAGCTCAAGCTCACCGACGTGGGGCTCGCGCGCTCGGCCCTCGAGCTCGAGATGACGGTGCCCGGCGCGACACCCGTGCGCCTGGCGTACCAAGCGCCCGAGCAGCTCAACGGGGGAGCGCTCGACGGGCGCACCGACCTGTTCGCGGTCGCGATCATCACGTGCGAGCTCGTCACCGGCGAGCGCTTCTACGCGGGCAAGCCGGCCAACACGCTCTGGAAGCTCGCCAGCGCCGGCGGCTATCGCCCCGCGGGGTTCGCCCGCCTGTCGCCGGGGTTGCGCGCCATCCTCGATCGCGCGTTGGCCACCGACCCCACGGCGCGCCCGGCCACCTGCGACGAGCTGCGCCGCGCGCTGCGCGAGGATCAGCGCAGCGCGCGCGCTCGGCCGGGAGAGGTCAAGGCGCTCATGACGTCGCTGTACCCGGGCGCGGCGGCAGCGGCGCGACGGCACCTGGGCGCGCTGGCGCGTGCGCGGCCCACCGACGC
>CAZONM010000219.1:0-10011 GCA_964580865.1 uncultured Myxococcales bacterium
CTCTCGAGCGCGGCCGGCACGTGCGTCTCGGCGGGATCCGCGCGCTCGGGCGGCGCTGGGGGCGGAACGTCGGCGGCCTGAGCCGCGAGCGCGAGCACGAAGGTCAGCATGCACTCTCGTTAGCACAGCGGGCCGACGGTGGTAGAAGCGCCCCGTGCTGCGCCCCCATCACCTCGCCCTCCCCCTCGTTCCCCTCATGGCTACCGCGTGCGCCACCACCGGCGGCGCCGCGGCCCGCGACGCGGCGTTCTTGCCGATCGACGTCGGCGCCCTGCCGCCGGCGGGCGGCGAGCGCGCGCGCGTGCTGCGCAGCGAGCAGACGATCCGTTTCGAGCGCACGCCCGAGGGACCCACAGCGATCGTCATCGAGAAGAACCAGGTGCAGGTGTTTCGCGCCGTCTCGGGCAGCAAGGAGGCCGAGGACTACACGCAGGTGATGACCTCGTACTCGCAGACCTTCGATCAGGTGCTGCACTTCGGGGCCCGCGTCATCGGGCCCGACGGGCGCGCCACCAAGACCTACGGCAACGACGACGCGGCCGACGCCCCCGCCTTCGCCGACTTCATCCTCTACGCCGACGACCGCACGCGGGGCATCGACCTGCCCGATCCACCGCCGGGGTCCATCATCGAGTCGATCATCATCCGCCGGCAGCGCTCGCCCGAGCTGTTCGCGTACGGCCACCTGTTCGGTGCCGACGTGCCGTTGCTGCACAGCCGCCTCACCGTCGAGGTGCCCGACGGCTTCGTCATCGAGCACGTGGCCGAGTCGTTCGGCGCGCCCATCGAGAGCGCGCCGATGGTGGAGAAGCTCGCGGGCGTCACGCGCTACGTGTGGGAGCGCGCCAACCTCTCCGCGCTGGAGTTCGAGCCGATGATGCCGCCCGCCAGCACCATGCTCGAGCAGGTGGTGCTGCGCCTGGCCAGCTGGACCGACGCGGCCGGCGTCGTGCACCAGGCCCCGGCCGACGACGCGGGGCTGTCGCGCTACTCGCACGCGCTCATGAAGGACCGCGTGCAGGTGACGCCCGCGATCGAGCGCAAGGTGGCCGAGCTCCTGGCCGACGTGGGCAGCGACCCGCGCGCGCGCGCGCGGCGCCTGTACGCCTGGACGCGGGACAGCATCCGCTACTGCGCGGTGGAGGTCGGCATGGGCGGCTTCGTGCCGCACAGCTCCGCCGACGTCGAGAAGAACCGCTACGGCGACTGCAAGGACAAGGCGAACCTCCTGAAGACCATGTTGCACGTGGCCGGCATCGAGAGCCGCATCGTCACGATCTTCGCCGACCAGTGGCCCGAGCCGTACCGGCTGCCGGTGCTGGCGGGCAACTTCAACCACGCCATCTTGCTCGTCGACCTGCCCACGGGGCCGGTGTGGGTCGACCCCACCACGCGCACGACGCCGTTCGACGATCTGCCGCCCATCGACGAGGATCGGCTCGCGCTGCCCATCAGCGCGCGCGGCGACCCGCTGACGCCCACGCTGGCCTCCGACCCGGCGCGCGAGCGCTCCACCACCACCGCCGAGCTGAACCTGGCCGCCGACGGCATGGCGAACGGCACGTTCGCCGCCGAGCTCAACGGGTTCTTCGCCGATGGCGTGCGCGAGCTCTTGTTGTCGGAGCCCGAGGCGAAGCGCCCGGCTGCCATCGCCAAGGTGCTGCCGTTCGACGACGCGCGCGTGGCGCGCTTCACGGTCGACAACGCCACGCCGCCCGAGGAGGTGACGCCGGCGATCGTCAAGGGCGAGGTGCAGACCCGCGTCAGCGCCGCGCTCAAGCCCGGCGCCGACGCGCTCGTGTCGGCGCGCGCGCTGTTCGCGCCGGTCCTCCCCTCGGTCTCGCCCACGCGCAAGGCCCCCGTGGTGCTCGGGCCGCGGCGTGCCCTCGGCGACACGGTGGTGCTCAAGCTCCCCGCGGGCACCAGCGTGGCGCGCACGCCCCCGCCCGTCGAGATCGACACCGCGCACGTGCGTTACGCCCTCGCGTGGTCCGTGGTCGACGGCGCGGTGCACGTGAAGCGCGAGCTTACTACCAAGGTGCGCGTGGTGCCGCACGCCGAGATCCCCGCGTTCGTCGACGCCGCCACGCGCATCGCTGCTGCCGAGGAGCAGAAGGTCGTCGTGCATGGAGGAGACCAGTGAGAGCTGCCATTCGTTCGCTCCTCGTTGCCGCGACCGCGGCCGCGCTCCTTACGGGCTGTGCCGCCATCAAGGGCGCCGTGGCCTCCGCCAAGTTCGCCGACGTGAGCGCGCTTTCCGCCGCGGCCAAGGTGCCCGACAACGCGCCCGCGGTGGTGCTCCTGCGCGAGGAGAGCATCGTGGTGCGCAGCGCGCGCACCAGCGCCGATCCCATCACCGAGTTCCACAACCACGAGGTGATCAAGATCCTCAGCGAGGGTGGCTTCGACGCGGCCAAGGTGCGCGTCATGATCCCCAAAGACGGTGAGCTCGTGCAGCTCGCGGCGCGCACCGTGTCGCCTGACGGCACCAGCACGCCGGTCGAGGCCAGCGCCATCCAGCGCACCCGCACGGTGGTCGAGGGCAGCGTGGGCGCCGAGCTGCGCTTCTTCCAATTCCCCAAGGTTGAGGTGGGCTCGATCCTCGAGATCCTCTACACCACGCGCACCACCTCGGTGTTCCTGTCGTGGGCCGGCGAGACCGCGTCGCCCTACCCCATCGCAACCTACCGCGCCGACGTGTCGACGCCGCCGAACGTGACGTTCGACTTCCTGTTGAACGGCACCACCGCGCCGCTGCAGCAGGTGCCCGACCCCGACGGGCGCCAGCGCGTGGTGATGGAGCTGCACGACCTGCCCGCCCTCGACGAGGACGAGGCGTTCGCGCCGGCGGCGCGCACGGGCGCTCCCTGGTGGATCTACCGCATCACCGAGATCCGCTCGGCCAAGGCGGGCCCGCAACCTGGCCTCGTGGCGTGGGATCGCGCGGTGCCGTACGCGCTCTACGAGGAGACGGTCGAGAACAAGCCGGTGGCGGGGCTGCCGCGCCTCTCGGCGGCCGACTGCAACGGCGCCGTCGACTGCGTGGCGAACCGCGCCCTCACCGAGCTGCGCGCCTTTGAGTGGATCGGCTTCTCCGACGAGCTCGAGCTGCGCAAGCCCGCGGAGATCGTGCAGAGCAAGACTGCCAACAACATCGAGAAGGCGCTGCTCCTGTGGTCGATGCTGCGCTCGGCCGACGTCGACGCGCGCATCGCCGTCGTCGAGCGCTCGCCGGGCTACCCCATCGTCAAGACCTTCCCGTCGGGGGCGTGGTTCGATCACGCGCTCGTGTACCTGCCGGGCCTCAACGGCGGCGCCTTCGTCGACCCGTCGTGCGAGTCGTGCGGCCTCGGGCAGATCCCCGAGTGGGACGTGGGCGTGGAGGCGCTGGTGGCCACGCCGCGCGGCGATCGGTGGCGCATCACCACCGAGTGGCTGCCCATCAAGGGCGCACCCCTGCCGCAGAACGACCACCGCGTGGCCTACGCGGTGACCCTCAAGGACAACGGCGACGCCGAGGTGGAGGTGGAGGACGTCATGCGCGGCGAGGCCGCGGCGTACACCGCGCTGCGCACGCGCGCCGCCGACGACAACTCCACCGCGCACGAGTGGCGCCACTTCATCGAGCCGAGGAGCGGCACGGCCAGGCTCGACGCGTCCGCGCCCTGGGCCTGTGACCGCGTGCAGGGGCGCTGCCGGCGCACGGCCAAGCTCACCATCCCGGGCTTCGCCACCGTCGACGGCGCGCGCCTGTTGGTGCCCCTCGACCTGTTGTGGTCGCCCTTGGAGGAGCGCATCGCCGCCGACGTCGATCCGAGCAAGCGCGTCACCGACATCGAGATCGCGCACGGCCTCACGTTCATCGAGGAGCTGCGCGTCAAGCTGCCGGCCGGGTTCTCCGCCAAGGCGCTGCCGGCCAAGGTCGACGGCAAGACCGACTTCGGCTCGGCCACGCTCGAGGCCGTCGACAAGGGCACCGAGGTCGCCGTCGTGCGCAGCGCCGTGTTCGGCCTCAACGCCATGCCCAAGGGGCGCTTCGGTCAGCTGGTGCGCCTCCTCGAGCCCTACCGCCTCGCGCGCAGCCAGGCGATCGAGCTCAAGCGCTGATCGCCGGCTGTGCGCTCCGCCTCACGGGCGGTTCAAGAGCATCGGCAGGGCGCCGGCGCCGGCGATGAGCATGCCGGCGTCGCCCTTGAGCTCCGTGCGCGTCCCGTCCTTGTTCATCTTGAACAACTTGGGGATGGCGCCGCCCTCGAACGACAAGGACAGCTTGTCGTTGTGGAAGAAGCGGATGGTCTGCAGCGCCACCTTGTTCTTCGCGCTGTCGGTGCCACCGGCGATCACCAGGTGCGTCTTCGGGTAGCCCGCGCCCACGCGGCCGAGCACGTTCTCCAAGTCCACCGCGAACTTGTCGTCGCCGAGCTCGACCTTTGCGCGCACGGCCTCGCCCTCGCGGCTGATGCGCATGGTGGTCTTCTTGTCGTCGTGGGCCAGCTCCATGAGCACGGCCACCAGCGACGCCTCCTGCAGCGCCTTGGTGAGCGCGTCGGCGGTCGCCACCACGGCCTGCGCGTGGGCGTCCTTCTTGTCGAGCTTCTTGAGCGCGTCGCTGAACGCACGCAGCTTGGCCTTGGTCTGGTCGATGGCGTGCGCGTCGAAGCTCAAGAGGTTCTGCACGTCGAGGCCGACGGAGAAGTTGTCGATGCTGGCGGTGTTCGGATCGATGTCGCCCGTGAGCTTGAGCTCGGCCGTGAGGCGCGGCCCCGTCTTCTTGTCGGCGTACTGCGCGGTCACCGAGTTGACGGCCTTGTTGGTGACCTGGAAGGTGACGGTGGCCTCGAGCTTCCGGTTCTCGACCTTGACGTCGAGGCGGGCGATGCCGAAGTCCTGCATCTTCTTCGCCTTGATCGTGTACTTCACCGGCGTGCCGTTCTCCGAGTCGGCCGCGAGGCGCGACAGGAACTCGGCGGGCGACCGCGTCATCACCGCCAGCAGCCCCTGCAGCTCCGCCGGGCCCACGCCGCGGCTCGCCGTGTCGAGGGCGTGGCCGGCCTGCCCCACCTTCGTGTCCCAGACGTCCTTGTCGGCGAGGGGCACGAGCCCGCAGTTGGGCGCGATGGCGTAGCCCGGCGGCGGCATGCGGGTGAGACGGGCGGCCGGGGCGGCGGGGGCGGGGGACGTGGCGCTGACGGGCATGGCTGTACCTTGGTTGCAGGTTTTGTAGGGTAAGGTGGTTATCGAGCCCACACGGAAAAGGTTGCGCGGGCCGGGGCGGCGCTGGCAGGTGGCTTGGAGACGCGGCCGGACGCCGCGCGCTCACCACTTGGTGGCGGCGGCGCAGAGCTTGAACCGCGCTGCGAAGGGCTGCCCGGGCTCCGCGATGTTCCACGGGCCGGGCTCTGAGGGACAGCGCCACAGCGTGTGGTCATCGTCGCGCCTGGCCCAAACGACGTGCGCGGCGGTGAGCTCGAGCGGCGCCTCGCAGCCAACACCGCACCCGGGCGAGCCGCACGGGGGCGCCGCGGGCGATGGCGGCGGGACCGGCAGCCTGCGGCCGTGCACCTCGGCCGCGTTGGTGGCGACCGGCACCCAAGCGAGCTGCTCGCTGCGGCACATCTCCCCCATCACGTCCTTCCACTCCGCGGTGCAGAGGTAGTCGAGCACGCCCTTTTCCCTGCCCTTGCGCTTGCGCTTTCGCTCCTGCTTGGCGCAGTCGTCGGTGCGGATGCGGTCGCGCACCTCCTGGCGCCGCGTCATGTTCGGCAGGCGCGGGTCGATCTCGTCGCACCACTTCTCGGTGACCACGAGCTGGCAGCGCTGGGTGCCGGTGGTGACCACCCAGCCGACGTCGACCACGGTGGCCGGCGCCGGCGGCTCGCGCCTACGCGGCCCCGACGGCCACATCGCGTAGAGCACGACGGCGCCGACCATCGCACCGATGACGAGCACGCCCTTGAACGTCGAGATCTCTTTCACCTCGTCATCGTACCGCGCCCGCTCGCGTGCGGGCGCGGCACGATGACCACCGAAGCCGCGCACGCTACCCTGCAGCGCGTGCCGCGCCTCCCCTCGACGACTGCCGCCCGACGCGCGCTCGCCGCGAGCGACCCTGCGCTGTACCGCCACATGGAAAGGGTCGGCCGATATCGCCTGCGGGTCGACGACGTCTCCTCGATCTACCAGGCGCTCGCCGAGGCCGTGGTCTACCAGCAGCTGACCGGCAAGGCCGCCGCGACCATCTTCGATCGCGTGAAGGCGCTCGGCGGCGGCGTCCTGCCCGCGCCCGCCGAGCTCCTCGCCCTCGACGACGCCGCGCTGCGCGGCGCCGGGCTGTCACGCGCCAAGACCGCGGCGCTCAAGGATCTCGCGGCGCACGCGCACGACGGCCGCCTGCCCGAGCTCGCCGAGGCCCGCGCCCTCGACGACGACGCGCTCGTCGAGCGGCTCACCGCCGTGCGCGGCGTCGGGCCCTGGACCGTGCACATGCTGTTGATCTTCCGGCTCGGGCGGCCGGACGTGTTGCCGGCCACCGACTACGGCGTGCGCAAGGGCTTCCAGCGCGTATTCAAGACGCGGGCCCTGCCCACGCCCGCGCAGGTGCTGGCGCGCGGCGAGCGCTGGCGACCCTACCGCAGCGTGGCGGCGTGGTACCTGTGGCGCGCGCTCGACTGACGACGCCACCGAGAGGATCTCACCAACATGGTCGCGCTCCTGGTGCTCGCGGTGGGCTTGTCGATGGACGCCATGGCGGTGGCGGCCGCGCGGGGGCTCATGGCCGAGCGCTTGCGAGCGCGCGACGTGGCGCTCATCGCCGGCACGTTCGGCGGCATGCAGGCGCTCATGCCCCTGCTCGGCTGGGCCCTCGCCGAGCGCTTCCGCAGCGTCATCGAGCGCTGGGACCACTGGATCGCGTTCGCGCTGCTCGTGATCCTCGGCGGCAAGATGCTGGTGGACGCCTGGCGCGGCGGCGGCGCCGACGACGACAAGGCGACCACCGCCGACCCATTCGCGCCCCGCACGGTGCTGGTGCTCGGGCTCGCCACCAGCATCGACGCGCTCGCCGCCGGCGTGACCCTGCCGCTGCTCGCGGTACCGCCGTTGGTCGCCGTTGGCACCATCGGCGTCACCACCGCCGCGCTGTCGGCGATGGGCCTCGCCCTCGGGCGCAGGGTGGGCGCGGCGTTGGGGGCGCGCCTCGAGCTCGTGGGTGGACTCGCGCTCATCGGCGTCGGCTCCAAGATCCTCGTCGAGCACCTGGTCGCGTAGGTCAGCGCCGCCAGGGCGGCACGAAGCCGGCCGGCGTCACCACCTCGACGGCGCGCGGCAGTACGTCCACGCGGAAGTGGTGTCCCTCGCACCAGTCCTCGCCGTCGATCTGGGCGCGCACCTCGGGGCGGCCTGGTCGGCGTAGGCGGATCTCGAGGTGCGCGGCCGCGAAGGCGCGCGAGTGCTCGACGCCGAGGACCTCGAGCCCCTCGTCGAGCGGCGGCAGCGCCGACAGGTCGGTCATCATCTTCGAGAACAGCTCACGCCGTCCTACGAACGGCACCACCTCCACCAGCCCGTCGTCGGGCCGACCGTCGCGCGCCAGCACCCAGGCGCCGCCGTACACGGCGGTGTTCTTGACGATCAGGTCGATGATGGGGTCGAGCGTGACGGTGCGGCCGTCGGCGACCACCTCGGCGCCGAGCTTGGTGGGCTCGATGAAGCTCGTGAGGTACGCGTCGAGCAGCGCGCCGGCGTACACCGCGTAGTCGCGGTACAGGTCGCGCAAGAGCGGCACGCGCTCCACGCGCGCCCGATCCTCGCCGCGCTTCTTCAAGACCTCCGCCTGGAAGCCGAACCCGACGCTATCGAAGAACAGCTGCTCGTCGACCACGCGCCCCGCCTCGAGGCGTCGCACCTCGCCGACGTCGAGCCGGGTAACGTGCCGCGCGCACGCGACGTCGAGCGCGGCGTCCACGTCGTCGAGCGGGATGCCAAGTGAGCGCGCCTGATCGTTGGCCGTGCCGGCGGGCACCAACGCCATCGGCACGCGGCGCGCGGACGCCAAGATGCCCTTCGCCACCTCCGCGAACGTGCCGTCGCCGCCTACGGCGACCGCGACGTCGACGGCGCGCTCGTCGATGGCGCGGGCGACGGCGGCCACGGTGCGCCCCGCGGGCTCGGTGGCGAGGAGCGCGACGTCGTAGCCGCGCGCGCCCAGGCCCTCCTTGGCGCTTGCGATGCGCGGGAGCGCCTTGCCGCTCTGCGCCGTCGGATTGGCCACGAGGAGGGCGCGCATCATGCGCGGCGAGCCTGGTCGACTGGCGGGCACGAGGGCAAGGGGGAGCGTCGCGCGCGGCCGGCCCGGTGCCGCGGCGCGGTCAGGATCGGGCCCTTGCCGCGCCAGTCCGCTAACCTCCGACGGAGGGAGGGGCCATGCCGCTCATCGCGTTCGGCGGCGCGCGCGCGCAGACCGGCAAGAGCACGGCCGCCGCCGCCGTGGGCAGCCAGCTCGTGGCCGAGGGCAAGCGCGTGCTCCTCGTCGACGCCGCGCCGAACCAGACAGTGCTGCGCTGGAGCGCGCGCGCGGGCTCGGGCGCGCCCACCACCATCGCGAGCTACCCGCAAGATGCCGAGGCGCTCCAAGCGCTGGCCGCCGCCTTCGAGGTGGCGCTCGTCGACCTGCCGAGCGACCCGTTGGTGCAGCGGCGCCTGCTGCCGGCCGCCGACCTGGTGGTGGTGCCCTGGCCCCACGGCACCGACGCCGTCTCGCTGCCGCGCCCCGACGTGCGGCGCGCGCGCGTCCTGCCCGTGCGCATGCCCGTCATGGGCGGCGGCGCGCCGGCCGGCAAGCTCGCGCCCCTCGGCGCCTCGCTGCGCCACGACGCGCGCCTGGCCGCCATGCTGGCCGACGGCCTCGGCGTCACCGACCTCGGCGACGTGGAGGCCGACGTGGCGCGCGTGGCGGCGGCGATCGTCGCGTCGATGGGCGACGACCGCACGCCCATCACCGACATGAGCGCCTTCGTGCGCGACATGCAGACCTTCGTGGGCCGCATCGAGCGCTCGTTGCACGACATGAGCAAGCTCGAGCGCAGCACCGAGGAGCAGCGCGCCGGCACGCGCGAGGTGCTGACCGAGACCATCGGCGCCGCGCGCCACCTCCTGGGCCTGCACTTCAAGCACGGCGAGACCTTCGTGGTCGACGACGGGGCGCGCTTCTTCGAGGTGGCCGAGCTGGCGCACAGGCTCATGGACGGCGCCGACCGGCTCATCGGCAACATGCGCGACCGCGAGGAGACCACCGGCGAGGTGCCGTCGATCCAGGCGCTGCTCGCGGACGCGCGGAGGTTGGTGCGCGATCTGGAGCGGCTGCGGCATGTGGGCGGGTGACGGTCAGCCGACGAGCGCCCCCGCCGCCACGAGCCGCTCGCGCAGCTCGTCCTTCAGCACCTTGCGGTTCGCGTTCCGCGGCACCTCGCCGCTCGTGACGATGGCGAGCGAGCGCGGCGCCTTGTAGGGCGCGATGTGCTCGCGCGCCCACGCGAGCAGCGCCGCCTCGTCGACGCGCGCGCCCTTCTTCACGACCACGGCAGCGGCGGGCACCGCGCCCTTCTTCGGGTGCGGCACGCCGAACACCACCGCCTCGGCCACCAGCGGGTGCTCGCAGAGCTGCGCCTCGACCTCGGCGGGGAACACCGAGTAGCCGCCGTGCTTGATGACGTCCTTCTTGCGCGTGGCGAACGCGATGAGCCCGGCGCGGTTCTTCCACGCGAGATCGCCGGTGCGCAGCCAGCCGTCGGTGGTGGCGCGCGCGGTGGCGGCGGCGTCGCCGTCGTACCCGCTCGAGACGCCCGGGCCCTTCAGCACCAGCTCGCCCACCACGCCGGCCTTCACCGGTCGGCCCTCGTCGTCGACGACGCGGGCGCGATAGGGCGGGATGGGGATGCCGAGCGCGCCGCTGGTCGCGCCCTCGGCGCGGCCAAGCACGGCGGCGCGGGCGCGGGCGCGGGCGCCGACGAGCGT
>CAZONM010000220.1:0-9999 GCA_964580865.1 uncultured Myxococcales bacterium
GCCTGGAGGCCACCGACCCCGCGGCCGCGCTCGCCGCCTGGCTCGAGGTGGGCGCCGGGCCCCTCGGCGCCGACGCCCACGTGGTCGACGACTTCGCCGCCTTCCTCGAGCGGCGCGCCCTGCCCATCCCCGAGGTGCTGCGCGTGTTCGACGCGCGCGCCGATCTGTTCGACGACGACGGGCGCGCGGCGCTCGGGCGCGCGCTCCTGGTGGTGGCCACGCGCGGTCCGCCGGCGTCGGCGACGCGCGCGCTCGAGCGGCTCTTGGTGGAGCTGTCGGACACCGAGGCCGCCACGGGCGCGGCCACGCTGCCCGCCGCCGCCGCGCGTCCGCCCGAGGACCTGACGGCCGCGCTCGCCCGCGCCACCGTGCTCGCCGAGCGGCACCAGAGCCAAGAGGTCATCGACGCGCTGTCGCGCTTCACGCTCGACGACGGCACCGCCGCATGCGAGGCGCGCCTGTTGCTCGGCAAGGCGTGGCGCAAGCTGCGCAAGTACCGCGCGGCGCAGACGGCGCTCGACCACGTCGCCAAGCGCTGCGGCGACGACACCAAGAAGCGCGCCGCCTACCTGGCCGCGCGCGTGGCCGCGGTGTCGAACAACGCGCGCGCGCCCGCGCTGCTGCGCGAGTTCGCGCGCGCCTGGCCCGACGACGCCCTCACCGACGACGTGCTCCTCTGGCAGGGCGAGCTATCGGCGCGCAAGGGCGACGACGACGGCGCCGAGGCCGCGCTCACCGAGCTGCTCACGCGCTTCCCCACGGGCGACATGGCGCACGAGGCCCGCTTCGCGCGCGCCATGGTGCGCGCCCGCCGCGGCGACGTCGAGGGCGCGCGCGCCGCGCTCGACGAGGCCGCGCGCACGGCGCCGAGCACGGCGCCGTACCTGTTGGACCGCGCGCTCTACTGGTCGGCGCGCCTGCAGCTGGCGCCGCGCCTCGATCGCCTCGACGTCACCACCGACACCCGCGCGCGCGACGCGGGTCGCGCGGCCCTGAGCGCGTTGGCGACGAGCCGGCCCGCCAGCTACTACGGCCACCTGGCGCGCCTGCTGCTCGTCGGTGGCGGAGCCGCGAGCGCCGCGCCGACGCCCAGCGTGCGCGCCGTGCGCGCGTTCGCCGCCGACAGCGCCGTGGCGCCGAGCGCGCGGCTTGCGGCGCAGCCCGCCTTCCAGCTCGCGCGCGCGCTGGTCGAGGGCGGCTACGACGACGAGGCGCTGCTGGCGCTGGACCTCGTGACCCTCGACGGCGCCGCCCCCGAGGACCGCTTCGCGCTGGCGCTCTTGGTGGCGCGCGTGGGCGCGCCGGGCCAAGGGCATGCGCTCTTGCGCAACGGCGGGCTCGCGCTCTTGCCGGGCCAGCCCGGGCGCGACAACGCGCTCGCGTGGTCGCTCGGGTGGCCGCGCGCGTATGCCTTTGCCATCGAGCCCGCGGCCGATGAGCTCGGCGTGCCGCGCACGCTCCTGTTCGGCCTGGCGCGCGAGGAGAGCGCCTTCGACGCCGGCGTGGTCTCGTGGGCTGGCGCCGTGGGCCTGTGCCAGCTCATGCCGCCCACCGCCAACGACGAGGCCAAGGCGCTCAGGCTGCCGCCGCCGAGCATCGCCGCGCTCACCGACCCCGTCCTGAACGCGCGCCTGGGCGCCGCGCACCTGGCGCGCCGGCTCAAGGGGCTGCGCCACCCGCTCCTCGCCATCGCCGCCTACAACGCAGGGCCCGGCGCCGTGCAGACGTGGCTGCCCCCGCGCGGCATGCGCATGCCCGTGGACTGGTTCGTCGAGCAGATCCCCGTCGAGGAGACGCGCAACTACGTCAAGAAGGTCACGGGCAGCTGGGTGAGCTACAGCGCCCTCGACGCCGACACCGCCGACGTGAGCTTCGCCCTGGAGGTCGGCCGATGAGGGTCGCGCTGGCCACGTGCGCCGAGCTGCCCCACCTGGACGGCGACGACGAGCCGCTCGTGGAGGCGCTCACCGCCCGCGGCGCCGAGGTGTGCCACCCGGTGTGGAGCGCGGGCGACGCGCCCTTCGTCGACGCCAACGTCAGCGTGATCCGCTCCACCTGGGACTACACGCAGCACCACCAGGCCTTCGTGGCGTGGGCCGAGCGCGTCGACACGGCCACCGGCGGGCGGCTGTGGAACCGCGCGTCCGTCGTGCGCTGGAACGCGCACAAGGGCTACCTCCTGGAGCTCGAGCAACACGGCGTGGCCGTCGTGCCCACGCGCCTTCTGCGCGCCGGCAGCGCCGTCGACGTCGCGCGCCTCGCGCGCGAGGCCGGCTGGCAGCGCGGCCTGGTGGTGAAGCCCGCGGTGTCGGCGGGCGCGCGCGACTCGCTCAAGCTCGGGGCCGACGACCTAGAGGCCGCGCAGGCGCACGCCGAGCGCCTGCTGACGACGAAGGACGTGCTCGTGCAGCCCTTCGTGCCTGGCATCGCAGCCGGCGAGCTGTCGCTCATCTTCGTGGCGCAGCGCGGCGCCTTACGCTTCGCCCACGCCGTCACCAAGACGCCGGCCGCCGGCGACTTCCGCACGCAGCCCGAGTTCCGCGCGCGAATCGAGCGCGTCGATCCCCCGGCGCCGTGGCTCGGCGCCGCCGAGCGCGCGCTCGCGGCCGTGCGCGAGCCGCTGTTGTACGCGCGCGTCGACCTGGTGCAGGGCGACGACGGCGCGCCCTGGCTCATGGAGCTCGAGCTCATCGAGCCGTGCCTGTACCTGTGCTGGCAGCGCGCGAGCGCGGCCGCCCTCGCCGACGCCATCCTCGCGCGGGGCTCGTTGCCCGCGGGCGCCGCATAGAGCAGGGTGCGCGCGTGCGCATCGTGAGCTGGAACGTCAACGGGCTGCGCGCCGTGTGGAAGCGCGGCGACGTGCAGTGGGCCTTCAGCGGCGACGTCGACGTGCTGTGCCTGCAAGAGACCAAGCTCCAAGCCGGCGACGTCACCGACGAGCTGCGCGCGCCGCCGGGCTTTCGCTCGCTGTGGTGCTTCGGCAAGAAGAAGGGCTACTCGGGCACCGCCGTGTACGTGCGCGAGCACCTGCGCGCCGAGCCCGCGCGGTTCTCCGTAGGCGGCGCCGCGCACCCCGGCTACGACACCGAGGGCCGCGTGGTGGCCGTGGACCTCGGCGCGTTCGTGCTGTTGAACGTGTACTTCCCAAACGGCGGCAGCGGCCCCGAGCGCCTGGCGTTCAAGCACGCCTGGCACGACGCCTTCCTCGACGAGCTCATGGGCCTGGCAGCCTCGCGCGCCGTGGTCGTGTGCGGCGACTTCAACGTCGCGCACCGCGCCATCGACCTGGCGCAGCCCGAGGCGTGGTCGGGCATCTCCGGCTTCCTGCCCGAGGAGCGCGCCTGGTTCGATCGCCTGCTCGCCGCCGGCTTCGTCGACACCTTCCGCGCCGAGAGGGGCGACCTGCCGCGCCAGTACACCTTTTGGGAGACGCGCACGCGCGCGCGGGAGACGAACCAGGGCTGGCGCATCGACTACGTGGTGGTGTCGCGCGACCTCGAGGAGAAGCTCGAGGATGCCTGGATCGCGCCGCAGGTCATGGGCTCCGACCACTGCCCCGTGGGCGTCGAGCTGGCCGTCGCCGGCGCGCGCGCCACCGCCGCGCAGACCGAGCTGCCCGACCTCCCCGATCATGACGACGACGACGACGACGACGACGCCCCGCGCCGGCGCTGACCATCACCACGGAGCACCGCCCATGGCCAACCCCTTCGACAAGCTCGCGGCCCTGCGCGACCAGCTGCCGCCCGGCCAAGCGCCCGCGCCCGCGCCCTCGAGAGCCGAGCGGCCGCGCAAGCTCTTCCTCGAGAAGGTCGTGGTGCGCAAAGAACGCAAGGGCCGCGGCGGCAAGACGGTCACGCTCATCGCCGGCATCGCGCCCGCCGTGCTCGACGAGCTGTGCGGCGAGCTCAAGCGCGCGCTCGGCTGCGGCGCGCGCGTAGAGGGCGGCGCGGTGGTGCTGCAAGGCGAGCTGGTGGAGCGCGCCGTGGCCTTCCTCGAGGGCAAGGGCGCCGCGCGCGTGATCCGCGGGGGGTAAGAGAGCTTCCCACCTGATCCGCCCGGGAAGCGCCCCCCGCGTCCGGTGGTTAGGCTTGCCGCCATGCTGCCTCGCCGCCGCGTGCTCACGGGGCTCGTCGGAGCCGCGCTCGTAAGCCGCCGGGCCCGCGCCGAGGAGCGCCGCGACGCGCGGGTGCGCCAGAGCTGGGCCTTCGCCCTCGAAGAGGTGGAGCTGGTGGTGCCCGGGCTGCACCCCGCGCACGACGGCCTGCGCGTGGGCCAGCTCACCGACCTGCACATCGGCGCCAACACCCCCGACGGGCGCGTCATCGCCGCCATCGACGCGCTCAACCAGGCGCGCCCCGACCTGGTGGCGCTCACGGGCGACTACGTCACGCGCAGGGGCGACCCGCTCGAGCGCGTGTCCGAGCTGTTGTGTCGCCTCGACGGCGAGGTGGTGGCCGTGCTCGGCAACCACGATCACTGGACCGACGGGCGCACCATCGCACGCGACCTCGATCGCCTCGGCATGCGCGTGTTGCGCAACCAGCACACCACGCTGCACGCGCGCGGCGCGCCCCTGTGCGTGGTGGGCGTCGACGACGGCGCCACCCGGCAGGACGACGTGGCGCGCGCGCTCGAGGGCGCGCCCACGCACGGCACGCGCGTGGTGCTGGCGCACACGCCGCCCACCGCCGCCAAGCTGCCAAAGGACGGCGGCTTCGTGTGCCTGTCGGGTCACACGCACGGCGGACAGGTGTGGCTCGGGGGCGTCACCGAGGGCGTGTTCGCGCGCGCCGGCCAGCCCTTCGTGCGCGGCCACTACCACGTGGGCGGCAACCAGCTCTACGTCAGCCGCGGCCTCGGCTTCGGCCGCGGCTCACCGCTCGTGCGCGTGGGCAGCGAGCCCGAGGTGACGGTGCTGACGCTGCGCCCGGGCTGACGTCGACACGAGGAGCGGTCACAAGGGTAGGCTGCCCACCGCCGTACCCGACGCGCTGCCGAACAAGAGCGCGCCGCGGTCCTCCACCACCGAGCTGACGTCGCGAAACAGCGCGCCGCCGTCGTCGTGGAAGCTGCGCAGCGGCCGGCCGCCGTCGTCGAGCTCGATGACGAGCCCGTGCGCGCGCCCGCGCGGCCGCAGGAACGCCGGCAGCCCCGCGAGGCTGTCCTTGAGGAACGGCAGCGCGTGGATGGCGTCGAGCGTGGGGCTGCGCAGCGACGGGAGCGCCACCCACAGGGTGCCGCGCGGCGAGAAGCTCACGCCCTCGGGGAAGCCGGGCAGGTTGTCGGTGAAGCGCTCGGCGAGGTTGCGCCGGTCGCCGGTCAGCCACACGCGCGTCAGGCGGTAGCCGCCGCTCTCGGCCACCACCAGGTAGCGCTCGTCGGGCGAGAGCGCCACGCCGCCGGGGACGTAGAGGCCGCGCGCGATGACGGTCGCCACGCGCGTGGCCGGCTCGAAGCGGATCAGGCGCCCCGACGGCGACGCCTCGAGGACCTCGGCCAGCTGCTCGTGCCACTCGTGGTGGTCGCTGGCGTCGGTGAGGTAGATGGTGCCGTCGCGCGCCACCGCCACGCCGCGCGAAAAGCGCAGCGGCTGCCCCTCGGCCTCATGGGCCAGCACCTCGATGTGGCCCTCGGGGTCGACGCGCAACAGGCCCTTCATGGCGTCGGCCACGACGAGGTCGCCGTTGGGCAAGAGCGCCAGCCCGATCGGGTGTCCGCCGGTCTCGGTGAGCACCTCGAGGGGCGCGTTGGGCGCGATGCGCACGATCTTGCCGTCGAGCGTGCCCGTGGTGATGCGACCGGTGGCGTCGACGACCACGCCGCTCGGGCCCACCAGCTGGCCGGGGGCCAACCGATCGGCGCCGCGCAGCGCGTGGTTGACGGCCAGGGGCCCGTCGAGCGTGGGGCGCCGCGGCGGGTCCCACGCGTTCGAGTGGATGGGCGCCGGCAGCGCCAGCAGCGTGACCACCGCGGCCGCGGCCAGCACCAGGAACCGCTTCACCGCGTCGGTCAGGCGCTCGGCGACGGCCATGGCCCGTGCATGGCACGTCGCTGCGATTGATGCCACCGCGAGACGGTGGCAGCGGCCGTTCGTTTGGGTATCGTCTGGCCGCATGCGGCTCGTCTGCCCAGTCTTGCTCGCCGCGGCGGCCGCGGGTTGCGCGCCCGGCGAGCCCCTGCCCTTCGCGCCCGCCTCGCCCGACGCGGCCCCTGACCCGGCGGTGCTCGGGCCCTACCCCGTGGGCGTGCGCACCGAGAGCTTCGTCGACACCCTGCGCATCGACCCGCAGACGGGCGAGCCGCGCAAGCTGGTGACCGAGATCTGGTACCCCGCGGTGGAGGCCGCGCGCGCCGGCCCGTTTCAGAGCTACGCGCTCTACGACCGCGTGCCGGAGGACCTGCGCGAGGGCCTGTCGCCCGAGGACCTCGGCACGCTGCAGACCGAGGCGGTGCGCGACGCCGCCCCGCGCGCCGACGGCGTCACCTTCCCCGTGGTGGTGTTCAGCCACGGCAAGGGCGGGCTGCGCGAGCAGAGCAACTACTTCACCGTCTTCCTCGCGAGCCACGGCTACGTGGTGGCCTCGCCCGATCACCAGGGCGACACCACCGTGGATCTGCTGCGCGAGCTGGTGGAGGAGGGCGACCTGCAGGAAGACACGGTGATGGAGGCCATGGCCCAGCGCCCCGACGACGTGGTGGCGCTGCTCGACCTCTTGCGCGACGGCCTGGCGGCCGACGATCCGCTGCGCGCGCTGCTCGACTTCGAGCGCGTGGGCTGCGCCGGCCACTCCTTCGGCGCCTTCACGTGCCTGGTGGCGGGCACCATCGACTACCGCGTCGACGCCGTGGTGGCGCACGCGCCGCCGAGCCAAGACGTGGTGCAGCTGCAGTCGTCGGTGGTGATGGAGGAGATGCCGCGGCCCGTGCTGGTGCAGTCCGCCGGGCTCGACCGCACGCTGCCCGAGGACACCAACGCCGCCGCCCTGGTCAGTCACCTGCCCGCGGGCCAGACGTGGTGGCTGTCGCTGCACGACGCCGGGCACTTCACCTACAGCGACCTGTGCGTGCTCGACGTAGAGGCCATCGACGCCGCGCTCGAGATCGACGCGTCGAACACGCTGACCGACGGCTGCGGCGAGGAGAACATCGCCACCGACGTGGCGTTCCCGGCCATCCGCGCGAGCGGCATCGGCTTCTTGAACGCCGAGCTGCGCGGCTCGACGCCGAGCATGGCCTTCGTGTCACAAGCGGCGCTCGACCTGGTGGCCCCCGGCGCGGGCACCTTCGCGGCCAAGTAGCCGTGCAGGTGCTGCTGGGCGCCGCGCAGGCGTCGTCCCTCGTGAGCGACGTGCGCGCCGACGGCGCCGGGCTCACGTGCCTGCTCGCGTTCACCGAGCTGTCCGGCTGCGTCGACGCCGAGCTGCTCGACGGCGAGGCGCGCCGCCTGCGGCTCGTGGGTCAGCTGCCGGCCGGGCCCGGGCACGTGTCGCTCACCCCCGAGCGCGGGCTTCGCGGCACCATGGCGGCGCTGCGCGAGATCGAGCTCGGCGACCCCGTGGTCGACGACGCGTGGGTGGTGCGCGGCGACGGCCCCGCGCTCTTGCTCGCGCTGGCGCCGGCCCTCCACCCGTTGGCGCCGCATGCGCCCTCCGTCACGGTCGACGACACGGTCCTCGAGGTCACGTTCGGCGCGCCCGTGCCGCTGGCCGCGTTGGGCGCGCGGCTGCACGAGGCGTTCGCGGTGTGGGGGCGCGCCGTCAGCTACCGCCAGGGAGCGGGGTAGGCGCGCCCCTTCACCCGAAGGCCTCGCGCTTCTGGTGCTCGCGCGGCACGCCGAGCTCGTCGAGGATGGCGGCCACCGTCTCGAGGAAGCGCGGCGCCGGCTCGACGCCCTGCTCGCGCGCCGCGCGTCGATCGTGGCGCGTGACCGAGGCGCCGCTCACGAACACGCGCGTGCTCGCGGCGTCGCCCAGATAGCGACGCACCAGCTCGGCGGAGAGGGGGCCACGCAAGCAGCCGGCGGCGTCCTCGTCGGTGACGACCGGGACCAGCTGCATGCGATCGGGGTAGGCGCGCGCCAGCGCCTCGAGCTGCTCGCGCAGCACGCTGTCGGCCACGGTGGCGTTGTGCGTGAGCACCGTGTGGCGCACGCGCGCGTGCTTGCCGTGCTTGAGCTCGTCCTTGAGGATGCTGTAGCTCGGCACCACGCCGGCGCCGCCCACCACGTGCAGCACGTGATCGGCGTGGCGATCGACGTCGTCGGGCAAGGTGTAGCTGCCGGTGATGCCGGTGACGACGAGCTCGCGCCCCTTGAGCGCGCTCAGCGCCAGAAACGGCGACAAGAGCGGTGGCCACGCGCCGTGCGCGGGGTCGTACTCCTCCGCCTCGACGCAGATGGACAGGCACTTCTCGCCCGGCGCCGACTGCAGCGAGTAGGCGCGCGGCAGCTCGGCCTTGCCTTTCTTGTGCTCGAGAAAAGCGATCCAATGCGCCAGCTCGGGGAACTGGTGCGGGTCGATGGAGATGAACTGGCCCGCGCGATAGGGGCCGGGGTCGCCGACGAACAGGTACAGCGACGTGCACGTGCGCGTGCGCCGCACGCAGTCGACCACCACGGCGTCGAGCTTGCGCACCGCCGGCGGCGGCGACACGTCGAGCAGCAAGGGCGCGGCGGCGGGCGCGCCGAACGCGGGCATGGCGGGCGGCGGTGGCAGGCCCGGCGGCGGCGGCAAGCCCGGGGGCAGAGGCGGCAGCGACGCGGGGGTCATGGGGGGCGGCGGCAAGCCCGGCGGCGGCGGCGGCGCGCTGCCCAGGCTCGGGGGCGGACGCACCGGCGGGGGGGCGCCGGCCAGGCCTGGTGGGGGCAGCGGTTTGTCGGACATGCGCACTCCCTGGCAGCGTCGCGCGCGCGGTGGTGGCGGCGCGAGCGTGCCGCTGGTTCTACCGCGCCGTCGGTCCCGCGCCCAAGGGGTGGTACAGACCGGCGCCGCGGTGCTACCTGCACGGAGCGCGGGAGGAGCCGGCGTGGCCACCAGGAATCGCACCTTGGACCTCGTGGAGGGCACCGGCGGCGCCGAGCCGAAGCCCGCGGCCGCGGGCGAGCGCCGCCAGGCGGGCACGCTCTCGCCGAGCGAGGTGTTGCGGCGGGCCCGCGCCAACGTCGAGCACCTCGGGCTGTGCTTGGTGAAGGGCGAGGTGGCCGAGATCCGCAACCACCGGAACGGGCACCTGTTCTTCAAGCTCCTCGACCTCGACGATCGCAGCGCCGGCCTGCCGTGCGCCTTGTGGGCGCGCGACGTCAAGCGCCTGGGCTTCAAGCTCGAGGACGGCCTGGCCGTGGTGCTCGACGGCAAGGTGGGCCTGAACGACTACGCCTCCGTGCAGCTGACGGTGCGCGAGGTCCAGCTGGTGGGCCAAGGCGCGCACGAGCTCGCCTTTCGTCAGCTCAAGGAGCGCCTCGAGAAGGAGGGGTTGTTCGCGCCCGAGCGCAAGCGCGCGCTCCCCTATCTGCCGCGCGCCGTGGGCGTGGTGACGTCCAAGCACGGCGCCGCGATCCACGATGTGTTGGTGCGCCTGTTCGAGCGCTTCCCCACCATGCCGGTGGTGGTCGCGCCCACGCTGGTGCAGGGCGACCAGGCACCCGGGGAGATCGCAGCGGCGCTCTCGCGCCTCGATCGCAGCGGGCTGGTCGACGTCATCTTGCTGGTGCGCGGCGGCGGCGCGCGCGAGGACCTGATCGCGTTCGACGACGAGCGCGTGGCCCGCGCCGTGGTGGCCTGCCGCGTGCCCGTCATCGCCGGCGTGGGCCACGAGGGCGACGTGACCATCGCCGACCTGGTGGCCGACCAGCGCGCGGCCACGCCCACGCATGCCGCCGAGCTGGCGGTGCCGCGCCTGGCGGAGCTGCGCCGCGCGCTCGACGATCGCCTGCGCCGCATGCACGCGCGCGCCACGCACGCGCTCACCAAGGGGCGCGTGCACGAGCAGGCGCTGGTG
>CAZONM010000221.1:0-9975 GCA_964580865.1 uncultured Myxococcales bacterium
GTGAGGGCGAAGGTGAGGGCGAAGGTGAGGGCGAAGGTGAGGGTGAAGGCGAGGGCGAACCGTTCCTGCCCAAGAGCTGCCTCGATCTGCTCGGGTGGATGCCGGGCCTGCCGAGCGGCCCGTACGACATCGTGGTGAACGACGAGCTGACTCCGGTCGAATGCGACATGGCCACCGACGGCGGCGGCTGGACGCGCGCCCTGAGCTTCGACGAGGACGACGCCGCGTGCCCCGAGGGGTGGGAGCGAGGAGCGCGCGGCTGCCGGCGCCCCGCCAACACGGGCAGCGCGGTCGCGTCGACCGTGACGGACGCGGTGGTGAGCTTCAGTGAGGTGCGCGGCGTGGTGCGCGCCTTCGGCTTCGGCGTCGCCGACGGCTTCAGCGACGGCATCGGCGGCGGCGTCGACGACATCTACCTCGACGGCCTCGCCATCACGTTGGGCTGGCCGCGGCGCCACCTGTTCTCGTTCGTGCACGGGCAGACCGACGCCTATCTGCCCGCGCCGCCCGAGGATCAGTGCCCGTGCGCCGGCGGCGCGCAGGCACCGGCCTTCGTCGGCGCGGCGTTTCGCTGTGAGTCGCCGGCCCTGTCGGTGGACCCGCTGGACGACACGCGCCGCGTGCTCGACGAGACCGACCTGCTGTTCGACGGGCAGATGATCGGCGACGCGCCGTGCGTCAGCGCGGACGAGTCGCGGCCGGACTTCCAGGTGTCGTCGAGCGGTGACGCGGGCGAGCCCATCGAGCTGCGCCTCATGTTCAACAGCCCCAGTGACAACGAGGACCTCGAGATCGTCCACCTGGAGCTGTGGCTGCGCTGACGCGCGGACGCAGTGCGCTCGCACGGCACCACCGCGGCGGCGCGGTCTATCGCCGCTCCATGCGCTCGATGCGGATCTTGGGGTCCTGCTTGTCGGGTCGCGCGGCGGCGACCTCGAAGCGCTCGGCCGCGCGCGGGTCGATGGCGAAGCGCGTCTCGCGGCGCCCGATCTCCATGGTCCCGAGCTCGCGCTTGGTGATGCCGCCACGGCGGCAGAGCATGGGGAGGAGCCACTTGGGGTCGGCGCGCTGCTCGCGCCCGACGTTGACGCGGAACCACACGCCGCCCTCGTCGTCGACGTGGCGCCGCGGCCCACCGCCGCGTGCGCGTGGGTCGCGCCCATCACGCGGGTCGCGCGTGTCACGCGATTCGCGCGCGGCCGCGCGGCCCGTGGCGCCGCCGGACTCCACGAGCTCTTCGGCGGCCGGCAGGTTGCGGCGCAGCGTCTTGATCAGCACGGCCGCGACCGACTCGGCGGGCAGCTGCGCCAAGAGCGCGCGCCCGGCCTCGAGGTCGTCGGCGTCGAGCTCGCCGGCGAGCGCGAGCAGGTCGCGCGAAAACCGCTCGCGATCGAGCGCGCGGATCTGCTCGGGGCTCGGCGCCGGGGTCACGCGCGGCTTGGTGCCGGCCACCTGCAGCATGCGCTCGACGGCGCGGCGCCGCGCGAACGGCACCAACAGCACGGCGGTGCCCTTCTTGCCCGCGCGGCCCGTGCGCCCGCTTCGATGTTGCAGCACCTCGGCGTCGTGGGGGACGTCGGCGTGGATCACCAGGCCCACAGCGGGCAGGTCGAGGCCGCGCGCGGCGACGTCGGTGCCGACGAGCACGCGCGCGCGGCCCTCGCGCACGGCGCCGATGGCGCGGTTGCGCTCGGCTTGCGACAGCTCGCCCGACAGGCACACGGCCTGAAAGCCGCGCTCCACGAGCGAGGCGTGCAGGTGCGCCACGGCGTCGCGCGTGGCGCAGAAGACCAGCGCCGCGGGCGCCTCGTGGAAGCGCAGCACGTTGACGACGGCGTGCTCGCGCTCGCGCGGCGCCACGAAGTGCACGAAGGTAGCGATGTCTTGGTGCTGCGCGCTCGGCGCCGTGGCCGAGATGCGCCGCGGCGAGGTGGTGAACTTGCGCGCCAGCGCCTCCATCTCACGCGGCATGGTGGCCGAGAACATCAGCGTGCGGCGCTCGGCCGGCGCGGCCGCGAGGATGGTACCGAGCTCCTCCTTGAAGCCCATGTCGAGCATCTCGTCGCCCTCGTCGAGCACGACGGCGGCGAGGCCCCCCAGGCGCAGGCTGTCGCGCGTGAGGTGATCGCACAGGCGGCCGGGTGTGCCGACCACGATCTCGGCGCCGGCGTCGAGCGCGCGCTGCTCGCGCCGGATGTCCATGCCGCCCACGCACGTGGCCACGCGCGCGCCGGCGCTGCGGTAGAGCCACGCGAGCTCGCGCGCCACCTGCAAGGCGAGCTCGCGCGTGGGCGCCACGATGAGCGCGCGCGGCTCCGCGCCGCGCCGCGCCTTGGCGGTCACGTCGTCGAGGAGCAGGGGCGCGAGCGCCAGGCCGAACGCCACCGTCTTGCCCGAGCCGGTCTGCGACGACACCAACAGGTCGCCCGCTTGGTGCTCGGGCGCCACCAGTGCCGCCTGCACGGGCGTGGCGTCGACGAAGCCGCGCGCGTCGAGGTCGGCGCGCAAGGTGGACGGGATGGGCAGCTCGGCGAGCTTCATGACAGGCGAGCGGGGCGCGTCGAGGCTCGCCGTTCGATGGCCCGCGTTACCATCGCGCATCGAGGAGGTCACGCGGAACTCGCGGGGGGCGCGGCGGGCGTCGCGGGCGTCACTCGGCGTGGGCGTGGAGGTCCGCCCCCTCGACCAAGAGCCGGTGCACGGGGCACTTGCTCGCGATCTCATGGCAGCGCGCGAGCTGCTCGGCGCTGAGCGGGCCGCGGATCACCACGCGCTTGTCGATGCGCGCCCTCTTGCCGGGCTCGAGCGCCGTCGTCAGCGTGACGTCGACGGCGTCGACCTGCCAGCCCTTGCGCTGGGCGTAGAGCTTCACGGTGGCCGCCGTGCACGCGCCGAGCGCGGCCAGCACCGCCTCGTGCGGGGAGGGGCCCGCGTCGGCGCCGCCGAGCACGACCGGCTCGTCGAGCACCACGGTGTGCGGACCAATCTTGGCCGCGGCCCCGAGCGGGCCCGGACCGTTGCCGACGACGACCTCGCGCATGATCCACCTCGTGCGCGCCTCGATCATCGAGCCCACCGCGACCGAAGGCGCCATCGACCGCGGGGTTGACATTCCTATCAATGTCGCATTGACACGCGTGTCAAAGATGCTAACACAACGCGTCACCGAAGGAGCGAACATGCCGAAGAAGCCGCCCTCCCCCGCCGCCGGCCGCCAGGCCGTCCTCGTCGACGCCGCGCGCACCGCCTTCGCGCGCTCCAGCGGCGCCTGGTCCGAGCTGATGGCCTACGAGCTCGGCAAGGCGGCCATCGTCGGGCTCCTCGCCAAGACCGGCCTCGATCCCAAGGACGTCGACCTCGTCACCATGGGCACGGTGGTGCAAGACCCGCGCACCTCGAACCTGGCGCGCGAGGCCATGCTCGCCGCCGGCATGCCGAACACCACGCCGGCCTTCACCACCACGCTCGCGTGCATCTCGGCCAACGTGGCGGCCACCACCGCGGTCGATCAGATCCAGCTCGGTCACATCGACGTCGCCATCGCGGGCGGCGCCGAGAGTTTGTCGGATCCGCCCATCCGCCTGTCGAAGAACCTGCGCCAGGCGCTGGTGAAGTCGCAGAAGGCCAAGGGCGCCAAGGGCTACCTCGAGATCGTGAAGGAGCTGAGCCCCGAGGACCTCATCCCCGACGTGCCCTCGGCCGCCGAGTTCTCCACGGGCCTCACCATGGGCGAGAGCTGCGAGCGCTTTGCCAAGCGCGTGGGCGTGACGCGCAAGGAGAGCGACGAGTTCGCGGCGCGCAGCCACGTGCTGGCGGCGCGCGCGTGGAAGGAGGGCCGCTACGCCGACGAGGTGGTGCCGGTGCCGGTGCCGCCGAAGATGGAGCTCGTGAAGGAAGACGACGGCCCGCGCGGCGACACCACCGTGGAGACGCTCGCCGGCCTGCGCCCCGCTTTCGACAAGCAGTTCGGCCTCATCACCGCGGGCTCCTCGAGCTTCCTCACCGACGGCGGCAGCGCCGTGCTCTTGATGGCCAAGGAGCGCTGCGACCAGCTCGGCTTCAAGGCGCGCGCCGTCATCAAGGACTACGTGTACGCGGGCGGCGATCCTCTCGAGGAGCTGCTCGCCGGTCCCGCGCTCTCCGTGCCGCTGCTCCTCGAGCGCAACGGCCTCACCGCGCGCGACGTGGGCGTGTGGGAGATCCACGAGGCCTTCGCCGCGCAGGTGGTGGCCAACCTCAAGCTGCTCGCCGACAAGAAGTTCCTCGAGGAGCGCGTGGGCGTGCGCATGGCGCCCATCGACATCCCGCTCGATCGCATCAACCCGTGGGGCGGCTCGCTCTCCATCGGCCACCCCTTCGGCGCCACGGGCGGGCGCCTCTTGTCCACCGCCGCGCGTCGCTTGCAGGTGACGGGCGAGCGCTACGCCGTCGTCACCGGCTGCGCCGCCGGCGGCCACGGCTCGGCCATCCTGCTCGAGAACCCCAACGCCTCGCGCTGAACGGAGCTACCCATGACCTCCAGCACGACCACCACCAAGACCACCACGTCGGCCAAGAAGAGCGGCGAGGGCGCGCCGGTGAACGGCCAGGAGCACGGCGCCGCCGAGGCGCTCACGCTCAAGGTCGTCGATAACGTCGCCGTCATCACCATCGACGTGCCCGGCGAGAAGCAGAACACGCTCTCCGAGAAGACCAAGCGCGGCTTCAAGACGTGCTTCGAGCGCGTGGCGTCCGACCCCGCCATCGAGGGCGCCGTGCTCATCAGCGGCAAGCCCGACTTCATCGCGGGCGCCGACATCTCGATGATCCAGACCAGGAAGAGCGCCGCCGAGGTGGAGCGCCTGTCGCGCGAGATGCAGCAGCAGCTCGCGCTCCTCGAGCAGAGCAAGAAGCCCATCGTCGCCGCCATCAGCGGCGCGTGCATGGGCGGCGGCCTCGAGATCGCGCTCGCGTGCCACTACCGCATCGCCACCGATCACCCGAAGACCGCGCTGTCGCTACCCGAGGTCATGCTCGGCCTGCTGCCCGGCGGCGGCGGCACGCAGCGCCTGCCCGCGCTCATCGGCATCCAGGGCGCGCTCGACATGATGCTCACGGGCAAGAACGTGCGCGCCAAGAAGGCCAAGCGCATGGGCTTGGTCGACGCCGTCACCGTGCCCTACGGGCTCGAAGACGCGGCCGTGACCACGTGCAAGCGCCTCATCAAGGGCGAGATCGCGCACCAGGAGCCGAAGAAGAAGCTGCCCGAGCGCGCCACCGAGGCCGCGCTCGAAGACAACCCCGCGGGCCGCGCCATCCTGTTCCGTCAGGCGCGCCAGATGGTGATGGAGAAGACCGGCGGCCTGTACCCGGCGCCGCTCGCCATCATCGACGTCGTCGAGGCCGGCGCCAGCAAGGGCCCCGAGGCGGGCTACGCCGAGGAGAGCCGGCGCTTCGGCGAGCTGGTCATGTCGAAGGAGGCCGCGGCGCTCATGACGCTGTTCTTCGCGCAGACCGCGCTCAAGAAGAACCGCTTCGGCAAGGCCGGCACCGAGCTGAAGACGTTGGGGGTGCTCGGCGCAGGCCTGATGGGCGCGGGCATCGCCGAGGTGACGGTGCAGAAGGGCGTGCGCGTGCTCATGAAGGACGTGAGCGCCGAGGCGCTGGCGCGCGGGCAGAAGGGCATCTGGGGCGACTTCGACAAGCGCGTGAAGTCGCACGCCATGACGTCGTTCGAGCGGGATCGCACGTTCGCGAACGTGGTGCCGAAGACCGACTACCAGGGCTTCGAGCGCTGCGAGCTGGTCATCGAAGCGGTGTTTGAGGACCTGGCGCTCAAGCACAAGATCATCCGTGAGCTCGAAGACAACGTCCGGCAAGACTGCGTGATCGCGTCGAACACCTCTGCGCTGCCCATCACCAAGCTAGCCGAGGCGAGCAAGCGGCCGCAGAACATCATCGGCATGCACTACTTCTCGCCGGTGCCGAAGATGCCGCTCCTCGAGATCATCGTGCACAAGGGCACCTCGAAGGAGGCCAAGGCCCTCGCGGTGGACGTGGGCATCAAGCAGGGCAAGACCGTCATCGTGGTCAACGACGGTCCGGGCTTCTACACGAGCCGCATCCTCGGCCCGCTCATGGACGAGGCTGCGCAGTGCGCGCTCGAGGGCGTCGATCTGCACGAGATCGATCACGCCATGCGCCAGTGGGGCTTCCCCGTGGGGCCCATCACGCTGCTCGACGAGGTGGGCATCGACGTCGCCGCGCACGTGTCGAAGGACATGGCGCCTTTCTTCGAGCCGCGCTTCGGCCCGCGCGATCGCAGCGCGCTCGAGGCCATGGTCAAGGAGGGCTTTACCGGCCGGAAGGGCGGCAAGGGCTTCTTCCTCTACGAGCGCTCCAAGCAGTCGCCCGTCGAGAAGGCGCGCGCCATCGTCGAGAAGGCCATGGGCGCCTCCAAGAAGGACAAGCCCTACAACCCTGGGGCGCTCGCGATCCTCGAGCGCCACGGCGTCAAGCACGGCAGCAAGAAGGACGTGGACGAGCGTGAGCTGCAAGAGCGCATCGGCCTGCGCATGGTCAACGAGGCCGTGCAGTGCTTGCAGGAGGGCATCCTCGAGAGCGCCCTCGACGGCGACGCGGGCGCGGTGTTCGGCCTCGGTTTCCCGCCCATGACGGGCGGCCCGTTCCGCTACGTCGACGCCGTGGGCGCCTCCACCGTCGTGTCGACGCTCGAGCGCTTCGCCGCCAAGCTCGGCAAGCGCTTCAAGCCCGCCGACCTGCTGGTGGACCACGCCAAGAGTGGCAAGCGGTTCCACTCGAAGGGCTGAGGACAGGAGAGCGCACCATGCACGAGTCCATGTACGACGACGACCTCAAGGCCTTCCGCGATTCCTACAAGAAGTTCCTCGACAAGGAGGTCAAGCCCTTCCACGCGCAGTGGGAGCACGAGGGCATGGTGCCGCGCTCTCTGTGGGAGAAGGCGGGCGCCGCGGGCTTTCTGTGCATCCCGAGCGCGGCCGAGTACGGCGGCAGCGGGCTACCCTTTCGCTACGCGGCCGTGGTGCAAGAAGAGACCAGCCGCGCGCATGCGTCGGGCGTGGGCTTCTCGCTGCACTCCGACATCGTGGTGCCCTACATCGAGAACTTCGGCAGCGACGAGCAGAAGAAGCGGTGGCTGCCGGGCATGGCCGCGGGCACGATCATCGGCGCCATCGCCATGACCGAGCCGGGCACCGGCAGCGACCTGCAGGCGATGAGCTGCAAGGCCCGCCTCGACGGCGACGAGTGGGTCATCAACGGCAGCAAGACCTTCATCTCGAACGGCCAGCTCTGCGATCTGACCATCGTGGCGGCGCGCACCGAGATCCCCGGCCACGACCCCGCGACCGGCTGGCAGAGCATGAGCCTGTTCCTGGTGCCGTCCTCGGCCAAGGGCTTCGTGCGCGGCAAGCGGCTCGAGAAGATCGGCATGCACGCGCAAGACACCTCGGAGATGCACTTCGAGGACTGCCGCATCCCCAAGGGCGAGCTGCTCGGCGAGGTGGGGCAGGGCTTCTTGTACCTGATGCGTCAGCTCGCGCAGGAGCGGCTCATCATCGCCATCGCCAACGTGGCTGGCGCCGAGGAGACGCTGGCGCACACCATCGAGTACTGCAAAGAGCGCAAGGCCTTCGGCAAGCCCATCTCGGCGTTCCAGAACACCAAGTTTCGCCTCGCGGAGATGGCCACCGAGATCAAGCTCGGACGCACCTTCGTCGACGATTGCATCCGGCGCCTCGAGCAGGGGGAGAACCTCACGGTCGAGGGCTCCATGGCGAAGTACTGGTGCAGCGAGATGCTCGGGCGCGTGGTCGACGGGTGCCTGCAGCTCTTCGGCGGGTACGGCTACATGCTCGAGTACCCGATCGCGAAGGCGTACCTCGATGCGCGCGTGCAGCGGATCTACGGCGGCACCTCGGAGATCATGAAGGAGATCATCGCGCGCTCGTTGGTGTGAGGGCGGCGGTGGAGCGGCACGCGCTTGCGTCGCGCGAGGCTGGCGGCGTATGGGCATGCCATGACGACCCCCAAGAAGAAGACCGCGGTCAAGCGCGCGCCGGCGAAGAAGAAGCCCGCGGCGCGCGAGCGGCCGAGCATGGCCAGCACCGGCGCGCCCACCCCAGCGATCGACGTGGCCCGCCAGATCGAGGCGCGCTTCGTCGAGATCGGCGGCTGGCGCGGCGCCACGCTGGCGACGCTGCGCGCGCTCATCCTCCAGGCCGACCCCGCGCTCCTCGAGGAGCGCAAGTGGATCAAGCCGTCGAACCCGTTCGGCGTGCCCACCTACTCTCGCGAGGGTCTCGTGCTCACGCTCGAGGTGTACAAGAGCGCGGTCAAGGTGACGTTCGCGCGCGGTGCCCAGGTGCCGGACCCCACCGGCATCTTCAACGCGAGCCTGCTCGGTGCGCGTCGCGCCGTCGACGTGCACGAGGGCGAGGCCGTGGCGCCGGAGGCGTTCCGCGCGCTGGTGCGCGCCGCGGTCGGCGTGAACCTGGCAAAGCGCGCGCGGTGATGCGGAGCGCGGTGCACACCGTTTCGGATCGCCGTCACGGCCCATCCGCCGCGCAGCACGCCTCGTGCGCCGTGGCCTCGTCGCACATCCACCCGGACCGGAACACCGCGATGCACGACGCCAGCAGGCGGTAGTACTCGTCGCCGCGCTCGTTGTCGCCGGGCTCGATGTCGCGGCTGTACTCGATGTCGAACTGGTCGAGGAAGCAGCCGTCGGGATAGCTCGCGCACGGGCAGGTCGGGTGCTGACCGCACGGCGTGCGCTGCGCGATCCACTCGTTCCAACCCGTGATGGTGGCGATGGGGACGTCGGGGTTGTCGAACAGCGTCTGGAACTGACGGCGGAACGTGAGGCCGCCGTGCTTCGGCACGGCGTAGTCGGGCACGCTCATGTACGTGAGCTGATAGGCCATGGTGATCGACACTTGCTCGAGCGCGCCCTCGTGGGGGGCGATGCGCTGGCGGCACGGCTCGTCGGTGAGCGCGGGATCGGCATCGCACCCCTCGAGGAAGCTCCAGCGCGTGCTGCCGTCGGGCTCGTGGGCCCACATGCGGCGGATGGTGAAGCGCGTGGCGAGGGCCGCCAACTTGCTCTCGTTGCTGGTGAACCAGTCGTTCTCGGTGACGAGGATGAGCGGCTTGCCCTGGTACACGAACGCGAGCTGGGGGTTTGCGTCGAGGCGCGCGACGATGGCGTCAATGGTGTTCACGCCGGCGTCGGTGCCGGCGGCCACCACTGGTACCCAGGGCACCACCTTGGGCGCGCCGGGGATGTCGCGCCAGACGGCCAAGAGCCGGTCGAGGGGATCGAGGATCATCTGCCGCGTGCGATCGCTGCGCGCGTCGACGTAGGCGTGGTTGGTGGCGTCGAAGAAGATGAACTCGATGCCCGCGTCGCGCAGCAAGGTCGCGTGCTGGGCGAGCAGCGCGTCGTTGCGCGCCAAGCAGTAGTAGCCGGCGGCGGGGCGATCCCACCAATGAAACGACAAGAGCGGGCCCCACGCCTCGTCGCCCGCCAGCACGCGGGAGATGTCGTGGACCGGACGGCCCTCGGGGTTGTCGGCGGCAGAAGGGCAGTGCCACAGCGAGTAGAAGATGCCGATGCGCGTGCCGCTGGTGTCGACGTGCCGGGGCGCGCACCGGTGCTCGTTCAGGTCGCAGGTGTAGCGCGCGCCCGCGCAGTCGTCGTCGTGCGCGCACTCGACGCAGAAACCCTCGGCGCACATGCCGCCCTCGGGGTCGTGGAAGCACGTGCCCACGAGGCACGGCAAGCGGCAGCTCCCCTCGTGGCAGCGGCGCGCGCCCGTGCAGTCGTCGTCATCGGCGCACTCGGCCGGCGGTGCGCCCGCGCCCGCGCCCGCGTCGTGCTCCTCGACGCTCTCGTCGCCCGCGTCCGCCGCGCTCGACGGCATGCCGCCGTCGGGCGTCGCCGGTGCGATGCCG
>CAZONM010000222.1:0-9966 GCA_964580865.1 uncultured Myxococcales bacterium
TCGGCCGGGTCCGCGACCGCGGCGCCGAGCGCGGCCTCGTCGACGTCGGCCGCGTCGACCTCCACGGTCAGCCCCGCGCTCTCGAGCAAGGCGCGCCGGATCGACGAGCGCGACGCGAGCACGAGCCGCGTCGGTGCGCCGCTCACGGCCCGCGCACCAGGTGTGGCCCCTCGTCGTCGCCGTAGAGGTTGTGCAGCGCCACCGCCAGCTCACCCGCCAGGCGCGCGTTGTTCTCGGCGAGCGCGATGTTGGCGGCCACGCTCCTGCCCTCGGTGATCTCGTCGAGGCGCTTGAGCAGGAACGGCGTGAGCGCCTTGCCGCGCGCCCCCACGTCGCGCGCATCCACGAGCGCGCGCGCGATGGCGTCGTCGATGAGCTCTTGCGGTAGCGCGTGCTCCTCGGGGATGGGGTTCGCCACCAGGATGCCCACGCTCGGGTGCACGCGCCAATGCGCGTGCACCACGCGCGCCAGCGTCTGCACGTCGTTGACGGTGAGCGCCAGCGTGATGCCCGAGCGCCGCGTGTAGAACGCGGGTAGCTCACCGGTCTGAAAGCCCACCACCGGCACGCCCAGGGTCTCGAGCCGCTCGACGGTCTTCTCGAGGTCGAGGATGGCCTTGGCGCCGGCCGACACCACGGCGACGGGGTAGCGCGCCAGCGCCGTGAGGTCCTGGCTCTCGTCGTAGGTCTCCTCGGCGTCGCGGTGCACGCCGCCGATGCCCCCCGTGGCGAACACGCGCAGGCCGGCGCCGCGCGCCAGGGCCATGGTGGCCGACACGGTGGTGGCGCCCGTGAGCCCGAGGGCCATGGCGGGGCCGAGATCGCTGGCCGCCAGCTTGACCACGCCGCCCTCGGCGCCGCGCGCGATGCGGTCGAGCTCGCTGTCGGTGAGGCCCGCGCGCAGCTCGCCGTCGACCACGGCGAAGGTCTTGGCCTCGGCGCCGGTGGCCGCGATGGTGCGCGCCAGCTTCCAGCCGAGCTCGACGTTCTTCGGGTACGGCAGCCCGAACGCGTAGATCGTCGATTCGAGCGCGACGCCCGGTCGCCGCCGTTCCTTCGCCATGCCGCGACCATCGCCAATCGCGGGCGCTCTGCAAACCCCCGTTTCGCGCGCTACGGCCCGATGGCGTCTGCCGGTGCCTGCAGCCAGTCGACGAAGAACAGCGGCGAGCGCCGCTCGTCGCCCGGCGTGGCCACGCCGTCGCGGTGGTCGCCGCCCGTCACCACGGCGCGCCCGAACAGGTCGATGAAGCGCACGTCGCTGCGCGCGTATGACAGCGGCACCTCGGGCAACGCCTCGAAGGCGCCGGTGCCGTCGGGGCCCACGACGTACAGCTCCGAGGTCTGGTTGCTGCGCGTGGGCACGCCCGGGACGCTCGGGTTGTTGCGCGTGCCGCCCGCCACCAAGACGTTGCCGTCGACGAGGAGGAAGGCGGCCGGCGCGGCGCGCTCCTCCTCCATGTCGCCCACGGGTACGAACGCGCCCGCCGAGCGGACGTAGAGCTCGGCGCTGCGCGTGGCCCCAAGCGCGGTGTCGAACACCTCGCCGCCCACGATGAGCACGCGTCCGCTGCCGAGGAACACGGCGGCGTGTCCGCGGCGCGCGCGGTTCGGCTGGCCCGTGCGCACCAGGTAGGGCTCGGTGTCGTCGGCGACGAACAGGTCGGCCTGCACCAGATCGACGCTGATGTCACCGCCGCCGGCCAGGAGCACCTCGCCGGAGTCGAGCAAGGTGGCGCTGTGGCCGAAGCGGCGCGCCGCCATGCGACCGAGCACCGGCACCACCGCGGCCTCGTCGAAGGTGCCCGGGTCGAGCGGGTTCGACGGCGGCACCACGACCTCGCACGAGTCGAGGGCCTCGCCCCCCGCGCCTTGCCCGCCGCAGATGAGCACTGCCCCGTCACCCAAGGGGTTGTCGTCGGCCAGTCGCGTGGCCGTGTGGCCATACCGCGCCGTCGCGAGCGTCACCGGCAGCAGTCGATCGCTCAGGTTCACGGGGTCGAGCACCGAGAGCGACGCCAGCACCACACCGTTCTCGTCGCGACCGCCGGCCACGAGGAGCGCGTTGGCGACCGTGTCGAGCATGCGGGTGAGCGAGTGATCGCGGCGCGCATCCAAGAGCTCGCCGGCCTCCACGTAGGTGCCGGTGATGGCGTCGAACGCGCGCACCGCGGCGCTCGTGCTGCCCGTGGTGGGATCGACGCCGCCGGCGGCGATGAGCGCCGCGCCCGAGCCTTGCACCACGCCGGCCTCGAGCCCGGCGCCCGCGCCCATCAGGCCGGCGCCCGTGAAGCGGTTGTCGCCGAGCGCGAAGTGCTCGACCTGAGGATGCGGTGTCAGGCGCGGGCTCGTCGCCACGCCGCCCAAGAACACCGCGCGATCGCGCGCCGCGCCGACCACGAAGGCCTGGTGATGGAGGCGGCCAACCGCCAGCGAGTTGTCGGTCGAGAAACGCAGCAGGTCACCGGCGCCAAACGGGATCAGCACGTCAGCGTCGCGGGCGGGGACCACGCTCGCGTCCACCGCGAGGTTGTCGCTGCGGCGGCGCGTGCCGCCCGCGTACAAGAGAATGTCGTCGTCGAGCGCCAACAGCGACGCGCCCACGCGCGCCGGTAGCGCGAGGTCCACGGCCTCGACGGCCGCGCCGCCGCCGAAGGCGTCGGTGATGCGCTCGGCGGTGGTGAGCCCCGAGCCGTCGCCCGAGAACCCGCCCGCGACCACCACGTCGCCGTTCGACAAGAGCGCGGCCGACGCCTGCGCGCGCGGCGTGGCCAGGTCATCCACCGCGAGCGCGCCGGTGGCGGCGGTGACGCGCACGATGTCGCCCAAGAGGGAGCCGTTGGGCGCGCGCCCGCCAACCACGAGAATGGCGCCGTCGTCCGCGACCACCCGCGTGTCGAAGGTGCGCGCCGTCAGGGGCCCCGCGGGGGAGAGCGGTGTGGCCGCAAGGGGGCCGAAGGTCAGCACCTCGCCGCCCGCGGCCGCCACCTCGTTGCCGTCGACGTCGAGGGTGCGGCCCAGCGCCACCACCACCTGCCCCGCGGCGGTCGACGACGCCACGGCGCCGATGCGGCCCACGGGCATGGCGGCCGCGTCCTGCACGTCGAGCCCACAGCCCGCGGCGTCGAGGCACGTCACCGTGTTCGTGGCCGGGTCGAAGGCCTCGGCGGTGCGCAGCACGAAGCCGCCCGACGTCGCACTGCGACCGCCCACGATCACCACTCGCCCGTCGGGCAGCCGCGCCGCGGCGGGCTCGGCGCGCGGGACCGCCATGTGGGCCATCACGCGCGCGATGCCGGTGCGCCCGTCGACGCGCTCGATGCTGTCGAGGGCGACGCCGTCCTCGCCGTAGCCGCCCACCACCAGGATGTCGTCGCTGCCGTCGGTCAGCGGGACCGCGGCGAAGCGCGCGCGCGGGTCCTCGAGGGCGCCGTAGGCGAACCAGCGCGAGTCGGGTCCGAGCGTGGCGCCGCCGTCGGGCGGGTCGATGGAGCCGCCGTCGACGATGCCGGCGTCCACGGGGGGTCCGGCGTCCACCGGGTCGCCAGCGTCGATCGGCCCCGCGTCGACGATCTGGGGCTCGAAGCCGGCGCCGCGCACGAAGACGGTGGCGGTGGGGCAGCGCGAGCTGCCGTAGTCGGGGTGGCTGACGACGAAGCGGCTCGCGAGGTCCGCCTCCGCCAGGGGATGGAACACCACCAGGAAGGTCTCGTCGTCGCCTGGGCCGATGGCGGTGCCCTCCGGGATCTCGGCGTCGTAGTGCTCGGCGTTGACGGTCTCGAAGGTGATGCGCAGCTCGTCGAGCACCACGCCGCGCCCGGTGTTGGTGACGCGCCAGCTGCGCTCGGCGCTCTCGCCGATCTCGGTCGCGTTGAACTGGATGGTGGACCCCTCGCCCGACGGCGTCACCTCGAAGTTGCACTCGACGTCCTGCACGGGCTCCTCGCACCGACAGGCAGCCAGGCCCCCGAGCGGCAGGAGCGCGCAGAGCCGCGCGAGGGAGCGAAGCGACGAGGGCCTGTGGCGCAGCGGAAACATGTGGACGTGTTGCCACACCGGCACCCCACCGTCGACCGGCCTTGCTTGTCGCGGCGCACGCCGGTGCCTACGCTCCCACCATGTTCGGCGGACGCTCCTTCCACCTCTTCACCGTGCTCGGCTTCCGCGTGGGTGCGCACTGGACGCTGCCGCTGGCGCTCATCCTCGCCGGGGTCAGCTACGGCGGCCTCTTGGGCGTGCTGCTGTCGGTGCTCCTGTTCGCGTCGATCCTCGCGCACGAGCTCGGGCACTCGGTGGTGGCGCGGACGCGCGGCGTGCCCATCGCAGGCATCGATCTGCACCTGTTCGGTGGCGTCGCCAAGATGGCGGCGCCGCCGCGATCGCCGAGCGACGAGATCGCAATTGCGCTCGCGGGGCCCGCCGTGAGCCTCCTCATCGGCGGCGCGGCCATCGCGGTCAACGCAGCGCTGCCCATGAGCTTCCTGGTGTGGCTCGGCGGCGCCAACCTGATGCTCGGCCTGTTCAACCTCCTCCCCGCCCTGCCCCTCGACGGCGGGCGCGTCTTGCGCGCCATGCTCGCGAAGCGGCGCGGCCTGTTTGCCGGCACGCGCGCCGCCGTCACCGTGAGCCGCGCCATCGCGGTGCTGCTCGGCGTGGCGGCGCTGGCCTCGGGCAACTACTGGTTGGTCGCCCTGGCCGTGATGGTGTGGCTCATGGCGGGCGCCGAGCTCCTGCAGGTGCAGCGGCACGAGGTGCTGACGCGCATGGGCGCCTGGCACCCCGCCGACGTCCCGTGGGCCTCCTACGATCACGCGGCTGACCGCGAGCGCTTCGACGGCGCACGCGGGGCTGGCGCGCCCCGCGAGCCCGACGAGGTAGTGCCGCGGGTCGGCTGGCGGCGCCTCGGATAGCGCGCGGGCCGGTCCGCCAGGCGCGCGGCCAGCGCCCAGGGCAGCACCAAGAGCAGCACGAGCGGCCACGCGACCGCCAACAGCGCCGAGGACATGCGCGCCATCGCGGGCTAGCCCGGCTTGTCGCCCTTGCGGAACAGCTCGAGCTGCGGACGCCGCTTCTTCGCCGGTCGCTTGGGCAGCGCCGCCTCCCCGGTGACCGGCGCCGCCGACCCCGCGTCCCCCGGCGTCAGGCTCTCGGCCTCGTCGAGGGGGTCGAGGATGTCCACGAACAACCCATGGCGCGCGGCGGCCTCGAGCAGGCGGTGATGTCCGGCGCGCCGCAGGTGCGCCGGGATGCGCTTGTGCACCTCGCGCTGGCCGCCCTCGGGATCGGGCTTCTGCCACGGCTCGTCGGCGAACACCCCCTGCAAGAGCGCGCGCTGCATGCCGGCCAGCCGCGAGGCCACGGCGCGCGCGCGCTCGCGAGTGAGCACGATGTAGCGCGCGCCGAGCTTGCGCACGCCCGCCTCGGCGAAGGCCGAGGCCAGCGCCTCGAGGTTCTGTTGCTGATCCGTGAGCAGCGGCACCAGCGGGTCCAGGAGCCCCCGCACCGTGACGCCGCGCGCCTCGAGGGCCGCCGCCAGCCGCAGGCGGTGCTCGGGGGCCACCGCCGGGCCGCCTTCGAGGGCCGCGCACAGCTCCGCGTCCATCGAGGGCACGCCGAGCTCCACGACGGCGAGGCGCCCGGCGTCGGCCAGGGCCTGCGCGAGGGCGTGCGGCGCGGGGCCATCGAGGCCGCCGCGCGTGCGCCACACGAACGGCAGCTTGGCGGCGGCCAGCGCCCCGATGAGCTCCACCAAGGCCGCGAGCGCCGCGTCGTGCCCGAGGGCGTGCGCCGCCGCCGGGTCGAGGATGGCGTCGGTGCCAACGACCACCGCCCGCTCCACCTGCGTCCCCTCGCGCGCCGCGGCCTCGAGCGCCGCCCGCAGTGCGGCTGCCGGGTCGGGCAGCACGGCGACGCGGCGCTCGCCGTCCTCGCCAGCTCCGGCGGGCGCCGCGAGCCGCACGTAAACGACCTGCGGCTCGTGGGTGGGTCGCACCACGCTCGGCACCCCGAGGGGCTCCATCGCGAAGGCCACGTCCGCCACCAGCTCGCCTCCTCCCGGCGCGCGCGCGGCATGTCCCGCGGGTCGCGCGCCCGACCCTCTCGCGATCCTACGCAGGGCCGCACGCACCCCGCTCGGGCCAGGGCCCCCGCCGCCGGGGCTCAATCGGTAGATGGTAGCGAACATAGGCACATCCCTCTGCGGGGATATCCGCGCCCGCCGCGCTCATTTGCGGGGGCGGATCAAATGTTCAGGTGGGGTCGCGCGCGGGCGGCGTTTGGCCGTTGGCAGGTGCCCGAAGGGTTGGCAGACCTGCGGCCCATGACGCGGCGCCACGCACACCCCCGCCGAGCCCCGGCCCGTCGAGCCCGCGGCACAGGCGCGGTCGGTGCCGTGCCAGGTGCACTCGTCGCGCTCGCGCTCGGCGCGGCGTGCCCAGGAGGCGGCGCGGGTGAGTGCGCCTCCCCCGCCGATTGCGCTCCTCCAGACGCTCCGGCGTGCGAGGCGTGCGCGGCGCCGAGCGTGGAGGTGTGCATCGACGGCGCCTGCGAGGCGCGGCCGCAAGACGAGGTCGACCTGAGCGCGACCTTCCTCATCGCCCGCGCCGTCGACGGCGCGCAGGGCCTCCTCTTCGCGGTGGGCCCGGGCGCAGCGTGCGCCGTCCTGGACGCGGCCTTCCCCGCCGAGCTCAACGTCTTCCTGGCGGGCCAACGCTCGCTCTCCGGCGGCGACCTGCACGAAGACGTGGGCCTCGGGCGCGTGCCCGCGGGCGCGAGCGTGCTGTACGCCTTCGCCACCGACGCCCCTGCCGGCGACGGCGCCGTCATCGCGCGCGGCTGCGTCGCGTTCGAGGCCGCGGTCCCTTCGACCGAGGCACCACAGCTCACCCTCGAGCCCTGACTCCATGAACCGCCGTCTGCTCCTCGTCATGCAGGACAAGCGTGTGCGCCGCATGGCGCTCTTGGCGGCGCTGTGGGTCCCCGCGCTGGCGGCGCTGGTGCTGGTGCGCGACGCACTGTTGCCCTTCGTGCTCGCGTTCCTGCTCGCCTACGTCATCGCGCCGCTGGTGCGCCGCCTGGCGGCCCTGCCGCTGCCCGGTCAGCGGCGCATGCCGCGGTGGGCGGCGGTCATCACGCTGTACGCCGCCTTCGGCGGTGTCGTGTGGCTGGCGGGCTCGACGGTGGTGCCGCGCCTGTATCGTGAGGCGGGCAACATGCTCAAGGAGGGCTCGGCGCTCCTCGAGCAGGTCGACGACGACAACCTGGCGGTGAACATCCAGCGCCTCGAGGCCTGGCTGCACCGCATGGACGTGCCCGTGCAGCTGCAAGCCCCAGGAGACGACGGGAACCTCGAGGACTCGGGCGCCTTCACGGTGGACGCGGCGGAGCTGGTGCAGGGGCTCGTGCGCGACGCCAAGGCGGCGGCGCGCGCTGGCGCCACCGCCGCCTTCGCCAGGCTGCAAGCGCTCGTGACCGCGCTCATCGGGTTCGTGTTCAAGACGTTCCTGGTCTTGATGCTCACGGCCTTCATCGCCGCCGACACCGACCGATTGCTGAGCTTCCTCTTCACGATCACCCCCGTGCGCGATCGCTCGCAGCTCTCGGACCTGCTGCAGCGCATCGACAGCGGGCTCTCGGGCGTGGTGCGCGGGCAGCTCACCATCTGCGTCGTCAACGGCGCGCTCACCTTGGTGGGCCTCTTGCTCCTCAAGGTCAAGTTCGCCTACCTGCTCGCGACGCTGGCCGCGGTGTTCTCGTTGGTGCCGGTGTTCGGCAGCATCTTGTCCACCATCCCCATCGTCCTGGTGGCGCTGTCGTCGGGCATGACTACCGCGCTCGGCGCCTTGGCCTGGATCATCGGCATCCACGCGCTCGAGGCGTACGTGCTCAACCCGAAGATCATGGGCGACGCCGCGCGCATCCACCCCGTGCTGGTGGTGCTGGCGCTGGTCGTGGGCGAGCGCTACGGCGGCATCGTGGGCGCGCTGTTGGCCGTGCCGCTCATGAGCATCCTGGCGACCATCTTCAAGGCGGTGCGCACGCGCGCCATGCTCCTCGACGAGGAGATCGCGGCACAGGGTGACGGGAACGATCACCGCGACGGCGTGGGCGCCCGCACTGGTCCGCGCCGACGCCTGCGCGGCGAGCACGCGTCGCCTTGAGCTGCCCACGCGAGGCCTCAGCCGGCCACCCCTTCCGCCGGCGCGACTCTTTGCTAGGACCACCCCATGGCAGACAAGGAGAAGCCCGATCGGCTCGCGCAGTCGGACTTCCACAACCAGCGCGGCATCGAGCTCGCGGACCGCGGGTGGCTCGACGAGTCCATCAAGGAATTCAAGAAGGCCATCGAGCTCGACCCGGATAGCGCGCACGCCCACGACAACCTGGCCACGGTGTTCGCCGAGAAGGGCCTGCTGCGCGAGGCGCTGCGCGAGTACATGTTGGCCATCGACCTCGAGCCGCAGTCGCCCACGGCGCACTACAACCTGGCGTGCTTCTTGGCCGCGCACGGCCACGACCTGGCGGTGCGCGAGTACAAAGACACCATCGACCTCGAGTGGGACTATCCCGACGTGCACCTCAACCTCGGCCTGACCTTGGCCGAGAAGGGCCAGCTGCCCGAGGCGCTCAAGGAGTACCAGGTCGCCCTCGAGCTCGATCCCAAGGACCCCGTGGCGCGCCACGAGCTCGCCACGGTGGTGATGGACCTCGGCAAGCCCGGCGAGGCCATCCCGCACCTGCGCGACGTCGTGAAGGCCGAGCCCGATAACCTCGACGCCTGGGTGGACCTCGGCAACTGCTACGCCACCAAGGGCTTCTACGAGCAGAGCGAGAAGGCGCTGGCGCGCGCCCTCGAGATCGATGGCGCTGACATCATGGCCAACTACCACATGGCCGCGCTGCGGGCGGCGCAAGGTCGCGCGTCCGAGTGCTTGGAGGCGCTCGGCAAGGCGGCGCAGGTCGATCGCGACCGCGTGCGCCAGTGGGTGGAGGGCGACCGCTTCTTCGACGTCGTGCGCGACACCGACGGATTCCGCACCCTGTTCGACGACGAGCACGACGGCGCCAGCAACTGAGGTGCGCTCCTGCGGTCGCGCGCCCGTGTCAGCGCACGTAGAGCTCGAGCCCGGTGACCACGACGTCCTCGCCGGGCTCGTCGTTCATGAGGCGGATCTCGATGTGCGTGTCGATGCGCGCGCCCGCGTCCGCCACGAAGTGCGGCGAAGCGCTGAAGGTGGGGGCGCACAGGCCCGCCAGCTCGTTCCACAGGCGATTCGACGGCCCAAAGGCGGGAACGCCTGCCGTGTCGACCTCCGCGGGCTCGGTCTCGCAGGCGAACGCGTCATCGACGAAGGAGGGCGGGGTCTGACCGCCGTCGCAGGGACAGGCGCCCTCGGCTCGGCTCGGGTGGCCGGCCGCGTACGTGAAGAGGTGCTGGCGCGTCTCGCCCACCGTGAGGCTCACGCCGTCGACGTAGGGAGAGTCGATGGTCGCGTCCGCCACGAGCGGCTGGTCGTAGAACGCCTCGCTGCCGCCGAAGCCCACCGCGATCACCCTACCCATGACCTCGCGGTAGGGGTGGTACGTGTCGGCGTACATGCTGGTGGCGCCGGCGCTGTCGACGCCTCGCCGGCACCCGACGAAGCCGAGGGCCACGTCCTGGTCCTCCAAGAGCAGCCCGCTCGGGCAGCCGCTCGCGAGCATGCGGTCGTGGTCCATGAAGGCGATGTTGGTCCAGCCGCCGCCCGCGATGTCCATGTTGCAGTAGATGCCGTCGCCCACGTCGGTGACCGTGCCGTCGTCGTTGCGATCGTCGAGGGCGCCGTCGGCGTCGAGATCGAGGGCATAGGGGCCGCTCGGCGCCGAGGGCGTCAGCGCGTGCACGTGCGCGCAGGTCTGCGGCACCGGCGGGACCTCGCCCTCGCCCTCGCCCTCGCCCTCGCCCTCGCCCTCGCCCTCGCCCTCGCC
>CAZONM010000223.1:0-9951 GCA_964580865.1 uncultured Myxococcales bacterium
ACCGCGGCGCCCGCGCCCGGCAGCGCGAGGCCGCCGGGCGCGGCGTGCGGATCGGGCGCGCCGGCGAGGCCCGACGGCGGAAGCGGCTTGTCGTCCGCCTTGGGCGGGCAGCCGAGCGCGGCGAGCAGGGCGGGGAGGGCGAGGAGCAACGGGAGGGTGCGCATCCGCCCTAGATAGTGAATCCCGCGCCGCTGGCCAAGCCCGACGTGTTCGTGCGGGCCGGCGGCGGCGCCGTCAGTACCCGCGGGCGGCCTCGGCGTCGAGCATTCCCTCGATCTCCTCGAGGGACAGCGCCTTCGGCCCCGCGCCGTCCTTGCCGAGCACGCTCTCGGCGGCCGCGCGCTTGTCTTCGCCCAGCGCCAGCATGCGCTCCTCGATGGAGTCCTCGCACGCGAGCTTGATGACGTGCACGGTCTTCTCCTGGCCGATGCGGTGCGCGCGGTCGGTGGCCTGGTCCTCGACGGCGGGGTTCCACCACGGATCGTAGTGCACCACGGTGTCGGCGGCCGTGAGGGTGACGCCGGTGCCGCCGGCCTTGAGGCTGACGACGATGACGCGCGGGCCGCTCGGATCCTGGAACTGCGCCACGATCTCGCCGCGGTTCTTGGAGCCGCCGTGCAACCACAGGGCGCCCTTCGCGCCCACCTTCTCGAGGACGTCGAACAGCAGCTTCTGCATCTCGACGAACTGGGAGAACACGATCACCTTGCGGTGCGGCTCGGCGAGCGCCTCGCTCATCACCTCTTCGAACAGGCCGAGCTTGGCCGAGCCCACGCCCTTGGCGGCGAAGCCGTCTTTGCCGTCGATGGACGTGATCAGACGGGGATCGCAGCACACCTGCCGCAGGCGCATGAGCGCCGCCAGAATCGACGCGCGCGCTCGTGCCCGCGTGTGCACCTGCAGCGCCTTCTGCACGTCGCTGCGCACTTCGGCGAGCACGCGCAGATACAAGGCGCGCTGCTCGGGATCCATCTCGCAGCGCAGCACGGTCTCGATCTTGGGCGGCAGGTCCTTGGCCACGTCCTCTTTCTTGCGGCGCAGGATGACGGGCCGCGTGCGTCGCCGCAGCTCCTCGAGGCGCCCGGCGTCGCCCTTGGCGATGGGCCGGCCATAGCGGCGCTCGAAGCTGCGCTCGGTGCCGAGCAGGCCCGGGGCAACCAGGTCGAGGATGCTCCACAGCTCCTCCACGCGGTTCTCGATGGGCGTGCCGGTCAACGCCATGCGTTGATCGCTGGTCACTTGGCGCGCCGCCTTCCACGCCTCGGTCGTGGCGTTCTTCACGTTCTGCGCCTCGTCGAGCATGAGGTAGCGGAACGGGACGCTGCCGAGCGCGCCGTCGACGTCGCGGCGCAAGAGCGCGTAGCTCGTCACCACCACGTCGGCCTCGAGCGCCTTCTGGTTCAGCCCCTTGCGATCGCGGCCGTGCCACTTGAGCACGTTGAGCGACGGTACATGACGCTTGGCCTCGTCGATCCACACGTCGATGACGCTGGTGGGGGCCACCACCAGCGAGGGCTTGGTGCCGTCCTTCTCCTTGGCCTTGGCGAGCATGGTCAGCGCCATCAGCGTCTTGCCGAGGCCCATGTCGTCGGCGAGGATGCGGCCCACGCCCAGGCGGTGCAGCTGCGACAGCCACGCGGTGCCCTCGAGCTGGTAGGGGCGCAGCGTGGCCAACAACGCCTTGGGCAGGGTGCGGTCCTCGTCGGCCGGTGCCTTCAAGAACTCCTCGACGCGCTGCTTGATGCTCGGATCATCGGCGTCGATGTCGACCTTGCCCTCCAGGCCGGCCACCAGCATGGCGAGCTCCGCGGGCCCGAGCTCGCGCGCGGAGGACGCGTCCTTCAGCTCGAGCGAGTCGGCGATGAGCTCGAGCGCCTTGCCGGCCTCGGCGGTGAAGCCGAGCACCGTGTCTTCGTCGAGCATGAGGGACTGGCGCCCCGCCATCACCGCCTGCACGATGTCGCCGAATTGCAGCGCGAGCCTGCGGGCCTCCTCGCCCACGTCGAGGCGCACGGCCAACAGGCCGCGCTTGTCGCCCGCGATCTTGCGCACGTTGAGCACTGGCACCGGCGGCAGCTTGATGATGCGCGGCAGCGTGTCGGCGTCGACGTGGACGAAGGTTGGCAGCCCCTCGCCGGCGGCGATCTTGACGAGGATGTCGAGCGACGGCTCGCCCACGGCGCCGAAGCCGCGGTGGCTCGCCGCGGCGTGCAGCCCGAGGTCGAACAGGGCCTGGCGCGCCAGCTCTTCATCGGTGGACGGGCGCGCCACGAGCACCATGGAGCCCTCCTCCTTGGCCGGCGGCTTCGCCGGCTTCTTTCCGGCGGGGGCGGTGGCGATGGCATGGACCGGCGGCAGGCCGCCGCGCGCGCTCACCTCCACCTCGTCGTGCAGGCCGCCGACGTTCAGCTCGGTGACGAGGTGCACGCGCAGCGCGAACCCGGGTCCGTCGTCGGCGCGGGTGAGCATGGCGCGCAAGACCAGGCGGTGACCATCGGGGCGCCGCGCCACCTCCACCAGGTCCGCGAGGTCCACGCCCAGCGTCACCACTGCTTCGAACCCGGCCTTGCCCTCGTCGGTGCACAGGCCTTGGAGCATGAGGGGCTCGCAGAAGAGGAACGCGTTGGTCTCGCCAGGCAGGAGCGGAGGCGAGAGCCGATAGAGCTTGAGCTGGTCGTCGAGCAGGAAGGCCTCGCGCTCGCCGAGCACCAACGGCTGCTCGCCCTCCTTGCCGGTGATGGTCGCGCCGTCGGCGTCGACCGCCTCGAAGACCAGCGCGGTGCCGCCCTCGAGCTCCTTGACGCGGCCGGTGACGCGCGCCGGGCGCGGAATCACGGCGATGCCGCCCTTGCCCTCGACCTCGAGCGGCACGTCGTGCGCGAAGGCGAGCAGGCGCCCGATCTGGTGCCGCGTCAGCGAGAACCGCCCCTTCTTGGCGTGCGACGGCCCGGCCTCGTGGAGGATCTCGACCGCGGCGCGCTCGCGCGCCGACAAGGGGTGCTGGCCCTTGAGCAGCAGGTGCGTGTCGGTGATCGACTCCGAGCGCGGCCCGTCGTGCAGCCGGACGAACGTGCGCTCGCCGAAGAACGCCGGCTCCTCGAGGACGATGCGGAGCTTGCGGATGGACGGGCGCAGCGCATCGGCGATGTGCACCCAAGGGAGCGGGGCGTACTTCACGTTGGGGTCCGGGGAAGAAGAACCCCAAAGCACAGCGATCGCGACTTCGCAATTGACGGCCTGCTGCACGGCGCGGTGCCCTTTCGGCCCTGGGGCAGGCCGCGCGCTGTTCGGGGTCCCCCGACTCCGGCGGCGCGCTGGCACCATAGACGTGGGCCCCCCGGCGCACCTAGGCTCCGGCACCGTGCCGCCTCGCCTCTCCCGCAAGGATGAAGACGCCCTGGTCGCCATCGCGCTGCGCGCGCGTGAGCGGGCGTACGCGCCCTACTCGCGCTTCCTCGTGGGCGCTGCGCTGCGCTGCGTCGACGGCAGCGTCATCGAGGGCTGCAACGTCGAGAATGCCTCCTACGGGCTGTGCGTGTGCGCCGAACGCAACGCCGTGGGCTCGGCGGTGGTCGCGGGCCGCCGCGACTTCGACGCCATCGCCATCGCCACCGCGAGCGAGCCCCCGAGCCCGCCGTGCGGCATGTGCCGCCAGGTGCTGGCCGAGCATGCGGCGGACCTTGCCGTCGTCCTTGTCAACACCCAGGGCGATCGCGTTCGCACGACGCTCAAGAAGCTCTTTCCCGGGACCTTCACGCCGGCACAGCTCGCCTCGGGGCAACGCGCGAGCGGCCGCAAGGGATCGGACGGGCGCCGCTGATGGACCTCCTGATCGTCGGCGGCACCGTCGTCACCTGCGACCCGGCGGATCGGGTCATCCGGGGTGAGGTGCTGGTGCGCGATGGGCGCATCGCCGCCGTGGGGCAGGGCGCCACCTTCAGCACCATCCCCGGGGCCCGCGCCGTCGACGCGCGCGGTTGCCTGATTGTGCCCGGCTTCGTGCAGGCGCACGTGCACCTGTGTCAGGCGCTGTTTCGCGGCTTCGCCGAGGACCTGCCGCTGCTCGAGTGGCTCAGCCAGCGCATCTGGCCGTTCGAGGGGGCGCACACGCCCGAGACGCTCGCGGCGTCGGCGCGCCTCGGGGTCGCCGAGCTGCTGCTCGGTGGCACCACGTGCGCCCTCGACATGGGCACGGTCCGTCACCAAGACGCGATCTTCGAGGTCGCGCGCGAGGCGGGCGTGCGCCTCACGTCGGGCAAGGCCATGATGGACAAGGGGCAGGGGCGACCCCCGGGCCTCAAGGAGAGCACCGACGAGAGCCTGCGCGACGCCGACGACCTCGCGGCGCGTTGGCACGGCGCGGCCGACGGGCGCCTGCGCTACGCCTATGCGCCGCGCTTCATCCTCTCGTGCAGCGACGCGCTCTTGCAGGAGTCGGCGCGGCTCGCGCGCTCCCGCGGCTGCCTCGTGCACACGCACGCCAGCGAGAACCCTGGCGAGATCGACGCGGTGCGCGCCGCCACCGGCAAGGACAACGTGGTGGCGCTCCACGAGCGCGGCCTGACCGGGACCGACGTGGTCCTCGCGCATTGCGTGTGGCTCACCTCCGAGGAGCAGAAGCTCTTGCGCACCACCGGCACCAAGGTGGCGCATTGCCCCTCGACCAACCTGAAGCTCGCGAGCGGCGTGGCCCACGTCCCCGAGCTGCTCGAGCAGGGCATCACCGTCGCGCTCGGCGCCGACGGCGCGCCGTGCAACAACCGCCTGTCGCAGCTCACCGAGATGCGCCTGGCCGCGCTCTTGCAGAAGCCGCGCTGTGGTGCTTCCGCCATGCCCGCCAAGGGCGTGGTGCGCCTGGCCACCATCGAGGGGGCCAGGGCGCTCGGGCTCGACCAGGACATCGGCAGCATCGAGCCCGGCAAGCGCGCCGATCTCGTGGTCATCGACACGCGGCGCCCGCACCTGGCGCCCTACTCCGATCCGTTCGCCATGCTGGTGTACGCCGCCGAGGCCAGCGACGTGCGCGACGTGTTCGTCGACGGTGAGTGGCTGGTCCGTGACCGCGAGCTCGTGCGCTGGGACGTGACCGACGTGCTCGCGGACGCCGAGCGCGCCGTCGACCAGGTCCTCGCCAAGGCCGGCGCCGACAAGCGCAAGCACAAGGGGTAACGCCATGGTCGGCACCGAGCGCGGTCAGCCAAGCACCGCCGCCACGCACCCGGCGCCCGCGCCCGCACCCGCGGAAACTGGCGTCGACGCGCGGATCCACCGTGAAAAGCCGCCGCCGATCCGGGTAGCCTCCGCCGGCATGTCGCGCGGCACCCGCTTCGGCAAGTACTCGCTGCTCAACCGCATCGCGGTGGGCGGCATGGCCGAGATCTTCCTGGCGCGGCAAGAGGGGCTCGAGGGTTTCGAGAAGACCATCTGCATCAAGCGCATCCGGCCGCACCTGTCGAGCCAGCCGAACTTCGTGCGCATGTTCCTGAACGAAGCCAAGCTGGCCGCGCAGCTCAATCACCCGAACATCGTCCAGATCTACGACCTCGGGCGCATCGCCGACAGCTACTTCATCGCCATGGAGTACATCAGCGGCCGCGACATGAGCCGCATCATGCCCAAGGCCGAGAAGCAGGGCATCCCGTTCCCGATGATCTACGCGCTGCGCATCGCCTCCAACGTCTGCGAGGGGCTGTACTACGCGCACACCAAGACCGACGCGTACGGCAACCCGCTGCACGTGGTGCACCGCGATGTCACGCCCGAGAACATCCTGGTGGGCTTCAACGGCACGGTGAAGATCGTCGACTTCGGCATCGCCAAGGCCAACACGCAGATCGAGCAGACGCGCGCCGGCGAGATCAAGGGCAAGCTCAGCTACATGTCGCCCGAGCAGGCCATGGGCCACCAGCTCGACGCTCGCAGCGACATCTTCGCCCTCGGCAGCGTCATCTACGAGTGGGTCACCGGCTACAAGCTGTTCACGGGCGAAAACGAGATGGCGATCTTGAAGTCGATCATCGACGGCAAGATCTACCCGCCGAGCTACTTCAAGGAAGACGTGCCCGAGGCCGTCGAGCGCATCCTGATGAAGGCGCTCGAGAAGGACAAAGAGAAGCGCTACCAGACGGCGTGGGAGATGCAGTTCGACATCGACACGTACCTCGCGTCGTCCGAGTTCACGCCGTCGAACATCCACCTGTCGAACTTCCTGAAGCAGATCTTCGGCGACGAGATCGAGCGCGAGAAGGAGATCCTCCTCAAGAATCGCGAGGCCGAGCAGTCGGAGAAGCTCGCGGCGGCCAAGGGCGCCAGCTCGGCCCACGAGCACGACGAGGAGGTGCTCGAGCTCGAGGACGTGGGCGGGCGCGCGCTCACCGACGCGTCGTTGAGCGCCAACAACAACGGCGGCCCCGCGCACGGCACCATCCCGGGGCGCCCCACGGGCAAGGGCGACGGCGAGGTGCGGGTGCGCCTGTCGGGCCCGGAGCTCGAGGCGCTGCGGCGCATCGCCGACGCCCACAAGACCACCGTCGATCAGGTGGCGCGCGAGATGTTGAAGAGCCAGCTCAAGTGGTCGTGACCGTACGCGCCCGCGCGCGCTGACGAAGGCGCAGCGGCCTGCGCCGAGGCCGTTGCCCGATGACCGCAGGCAGGTGCATGCTGCCGCCATGAGCGACCAGCCCCAGGCCCCGGCGCCCGTCGACGGCGCCAACGACCTCCCGCTCGAGCCCTTGCCGCCGGGCTACATCCCCGAGCAATTCGCCAAGAGCTGCGACCCGACGAGCCCGCCGCCCATGCGCATGATGGCGGCGCGCGCGATGGCGCCCATCCCGCCCAAACACCTCGTGCCCATCATCTACCAGCTGATGATGGACCCTGACCCGAAGATCGCGGCGGCGGCACAGAAGTCCTTTCGCGGCCTCGACGACAAGCTGCTCACCCCCATCGTAGGCGACGCCTCCGTTCCGCCGCAGATCCTCGACGCGCTCTGCCACACGTTGGTGGACAAATTCGCCGTCATCGAGAAGGTGCTGCTCAATCGCGCCACGCCCGACCCGGGCTTCATCTGGGTCGCGGAGCACGCCACCGACGAGAAGATCATCAACGTCGTGGTGGAGAACCAGGAGCGCTTGCTGCGCGACCACGACATCGTGCGCGGCCTCAAGAAGAACCCCAAGGCGCTGCGCTCCGACCTCGACCGCGCCATCGACTTCCTGGTGCGCGAGGGCGTCTTCCTCGACGACGTGCCCGAATTCGAGGACAGCTTCGTGCGCCTGGGCAAGGCCGAGATGCTGTCGGCGCTCAAGAAGGTCAAGATCCGCGAGGAGCTGTTCACCAACGAGGAGCGCGCGGCCGCGGCCGCCGCCGGCGTGTCGGCCGAAGACTATGCGCTGCAGGGCCACAACCTCTCGCAGGAGGAGATCGACGAGCTCCTCGAGGAGGACGCGCCCGCCGAAGCCGGCGCGCGCAAGAAGTGGCACGAGATGAACAAGATGGAGCGGATGAAGGCGGCCATGATGGGCGGGCTCGAGTTCGCGCTCGAGGCCATCAAGAGCCCCAACAAGGCCATCGCCACGGCGGGTATCAATAACCCAAAGATCACCGAGGCCGAGATCCCCAAGATCGTCCGCAACAAGTCCCTGTGTGACGACGTGGTTCGCGCCATCTGCAACGCCGGCGACTGGACCAAGAGCTACGAGGTCAAGCTCAACCTCATCCAGCACCCCAAGACGCCCATCTCGCTGGTGATGCGCTGGCTCCCGCTCATGCGCCAGAACGATCTCAAGGGCCTCTCGAAGTCGAAGTCGATCCCGTCGAACGTGGCGCAGCAGGCCAAGCGAATGCTGGAGACACGCGGCGGCCACTGACCGCGGGCCGCGCTACGCGTCGCTCACGTCGAAGAGCTCCTTTCTCTTCGGCTTGGGCAGCTGCACCTTGCGCTTGTCGGCGTTGGGGTGTTGGCGGAACAGGATCGCGACGCGGCCGGTGACCGCGATCAGCTCCGCCTTGGCGCCCTCGGCGAGGGTCTGTGCCTCGGCGCGCGTGTCCTCGCCTTCGCCCAGCCGCACCTTGATGAGCTCATGCGCCAGGAGCGCCACCGCGGTCTCTTGCACCACGGCGTCGGTGACGCCCTTGTGCCCGATGAGGACCACGGGCTTCTTGTCATGCGCCGCTGCGCGGAGGAAGGCGCGCTGTTTGGACGTGAGCATGAGGACCGTTACCGGATTGCGCCGGCCCCGTCGACGCGGGAGGAGGGGCGCGTGATCGCGGACGAGGTCCTGATCCATAGCGCCGGGGTGACCCTGCCTCCCGCCACCAAGGTCACGCCCATGCTGCGGCAGTGGCTCGAGGCCAAGGCCAAGGCCAAAGACGCGGTGCTCCTGTTTCGCATGGGCGACTTCTACGAGCTCTTCTGTGACGACGCGCGCTTGGCGGGCGAGGTGCTCGACCTGGCCGTCACCACGCGCGATCGCGACAAGGGCGACGACGCCATGCCCATGGCGGGCTTCCCGCACCCCCAGGCGCCCGTGTACATCGCGCGCCTCATCGCCGCCGGCCTCAAGGTGGCCGTGTGCGATCAGCTCGAGGACCCGGCGCTGGCGCGCGGCATCGTCAAGCGCGACGTCACGCGCGTGGTCACGCCGGGCATGGTGCTCGACGACGAGAGCCTGGACGCGCGTGCCAACAACTTCCTCGCGGCCGTGGTGGTGGATGGCGCCGACCGGCTCGGCCTGTGTGCGCTCGACGTCTCCACCGGCGAGGTGCTGGCGACCACGGTGCCGGCGGCCACCCTCATCGACGAGCTGCTGCGCCTGTCGGTGCGCGAGATCGTGGTCGATCCCGCGTTGGCCCCCGAGGTGGTGGAGCGCGTGGTGCAGCCGCGCCCCGCGGGTGTGGGCGCGCGCGTGGAGGTGCGCACGCCGCCGACGCGCGCGCGCCTCGTGCCGCGCTTGGGCGCGCCCGACGCGTGGCTGCTCGACGCCGAGCGCGCGTCGGCGCTGCACGCCTGCGAGCTGGCGCTCAGCTACGTGGAAGAGACCGGGCAGGGCAAGGTGCCGCCGCACCTACGTGCGCCCCGCGCGCTCGACGTGGGCGACACGCTGCTGCTCGATCCCGTGACCCGCGCCCACCTCGCGCTCACGGGTCCGCCGGGCGAGCTGCGCAAGGACGGCACGCTGCTGGCGGTGCTCGATCGCACCAAGACCGCCGTGGGCGGACGCACGCTGCTGCGCCGGCTGCTCGCGCCCTCCGCCGACGTGGCGCGCGTCGAGCGCCAGCTCGACGTCGTGCAGCGCTACGTCGACGACGCGGGGCTGCGCGAGGCCCTGCGCGCGCTCCTGACCGGCCTGCCCGATCTGGCGCGGCTGGTGGCGCGCTGCGCGGCGCAGCGCGCGGTGCCGCGTGACCTCGCGCGTCTGCGCGATGCCCTCGCGACGCTCCCGAAGGTGCGCACCCTGGCCGACGCCGCGCTCCCCGTGGTCGACGACCTGGCAACGCAGTTGACGCGCGCGTTGGCCCACGAGCCCGCGCTGGCGCTCGGTGCGGGTGGCGTCATCGCCTCCGGCTTCGACGCCGCCCTCGACGAGGCCGCCGCGCTCTCCACGTCGGTGCGCGACCGCATCGCGGCGCTCGAGGAGGCCGAGCGCAAGGCCACGGGCATCCCCACGCTCAAGGTGCGCTTCACCGGCGTGTTCGGCTTCTACATCGAGGTCACCAAGGCGCACCTCGCCAAGGTGCCCGCGCACTACCGGCGCAAACAGACGGTGGCCAACGGCGAGCGCTTCGCCACCGACGAGCTCGACCAGCTGGAGGCGCAGGTCGAGGGCGCCGAGGCGCGCCGCAACGCGCGCGAGGCGGAGCTGTTCGGCGAGCTCGTGGCGGCGGTGGCGCAGGACAGCGCGGCGGTGCGGGCCGCGGCCGAGCGCGTCGGCGAGCTCGACGCCGCCGCCG
>CAZONM010000224.1:0-9868 GCA_964580865.1 uncultured Myxococcales bacterium
GGCGGAGGCCCCCGTCGACGAGGCCGCGAAGGCCCTGGTGGCGCACCTCGTCGGCGGCGAGACCGTTGCGGGGGTGCGCGAGCAGGCGCTGCCGCCCTCGGTGCTGCCCCCGGCGCGGCCCCAGGCGCACCCTCACGGCACCGCCGACGAGGTACCGTGGCTGACCATCGGCGCCGTAACCGGCGGCGTCGTGGTGGCGGCGGTGGCGGGCGGCCTGATCGTCGCCGCCGTGGCCCTCGCGCCCAAAGACGGCGCCTACACGGTGACGGTGCGCGACCTGGGGGGCGAGCAGTGAGGACCAGCGGGGCGACGGTGCTCGTGGCGGTGCTGGCCCTGGTGGGCTGCGACCCCGTGCCGTTCGCCTCGGTGGAGCTGTCCCTGCGCGTCCCCGATGGCGACGCCGACCGCTTGCGTCCTCCGAGCTGTGACGACTCGCCCGCGTCGTGCCTCCAGCTCTCCCGCGTGCTCGACGGCGACGGGCTCGAGGCCCTGACGCTGTCCAACGAGTTCTGGGGACCCACCAAGCCGCTGCCGCTCGGCCAGCGCGCTCGCGTGCTCGAGCTCGAGCTCTTCACCGGCGCGCCAGACGGCCCCGCGTTCCTGGCGCGCGCCGATCCCGTCGTCATCCCCGCGATCGGCGATGGCAGCGATGTCACGCTGGCGCGCACCGCGGTGCTCGGCGCCTACGACGCGGTCGAGCAGCTGTTCACGGATGCGCCCGTGGCCGCGGCGTCTGGCACCGCGTGCGCCGATGGCGTTGGCAACGCGTGGTTCCTTGGCAACAGCGCGTGGTCGTTCAGCGCCCGCGACCTCGAGCCGCGCGAGCTCGACGGGATCTCGGCGTCGGCCAGCGCCTCGGTGGCATGCGCGGGCCACGCCGAGCTCCCTGACGACGTCGACGATCCGGCGCAGGCCACCGATCCGCTCGACGGGCGCCTCTACGCCTTTGTCGGCGACTGCGGCGGCGCCGGTGGTGGCACGCTCTTCGCCGGCACCGATGTCGTTGCCGACAGCACGCGGGTCGACGAGGGTAGCGGCTGCGACGCGCTGGTGGCCCTGCGCGACGACGTGCTGTGGCTGGTGCAGAGCGACCGCGTGACCCTTCACGACTCCGCGACCCTCGGCACGTCGGGGGCTCGCGCGACGTCGCCGGCGCAGCCCTTCGTCGACGCCGTCGTGCGCTCCGACGGCGCGCTGGTGGTGGCCGAGGCCGCCGGCGGCACGCGGCTGTACTCGGTCACCGGGACGAGCACCGTCGTCGAGCAGCTGGGCCCGAACCTCACGGTGGCGCGCTTCGTCACCATCGACGGGCATGCGTGGGCGCTCACCACCAGCTCGGTCCTCCGTTCCGTCGACGTGGAGACGGCGCCGGACCAGCAGCCCGACTTCGCGGGCCTCACCGACATTCGCGATGCGGTGGCGCTGCGCGACGGAACGCTGATCGCGCTCGGCACCGGCGATGACGACGGTACGCCCATCGACGCGGTCGCGGTGGCGGGCGCCGGCCACGTCGTGCCGGCCTTGGTCGGTCACGGTCGCACCGCGCTCACGGCCACCGTGGGCGGCGCCGTGCTCCTCTGGGGCGGGGTCGCGGGGGTCGACGTGTTCGTGCCGAGCGCGCCGACGCTGTTGGCGGTGCGCCCCGCCGCGCAGTAGCGGCGCTCACGCGAGCGCGGGGATCAGCTGGAGCACCAGGCCCGAGAAGGCCTGACCTACGCGCGTGGCCGTCTCCTTGACCTCGTCGTGACTGAGCTTCACGGGCGAGATGCCGGCGGCGAGGTTGGTGATGCACGAGATGCCGAGCACCTCCATGCCGAGGTGGTTGGCGGCGATCACCTCGTGCACCGTGCTCATGCCCACGGCGTGGGCGCCGAGCGTCTTTAGCATGCGGATCTCGGCGGGCGTCTCGTAGCTCGGCCCGAGCAGTCCCGCATACACGCCGCGCCGAAGCGTGATGGCGCGCTCGCCGGCCGCCTTGACCGCCAGCTCGCGCAGGCGCGCGGCGTACGCGTCGCTCAGGTCGGGGAAGCGCGGCCCGAAGCGCGCGTCGTTGGCGCCCACCAGCGGGTTGTCACCCGTGAGGTTCAGGTGGTCCTCGATGAGCATCAGGTCGCCGGCCGCGAAGCCGTCGCCGAGGCCGCCCGCGGCATTGGTGACGAGGAGGCGGCGCACGCCGAGCGCGTGCAGCACGCGCACGGGAAACACCACCTGCGCGGCGCTGTAGCCCTCGTAGCGGTGCACGCGCCCCTGCATGAGCAGCACGCGCGCACCACCGACGCGCCCGGCCACCAGGCGCCCCTTGTGGCCCTCCACCGAGCTGGTGGGGAAGTGCGGGACCACGCCGTACTCGACGGCGCGCCCGCCGTTGTCTTCCACCACGTCGGCCACGTGGCCGAGGCCCGAGCCGAGCACGACGCCGACGGCGGCCACCTCGTCGTCGGCGCGGGCGCCGAGGCGCTCGCGCGCGAAGGCGGCGGCGGCCTGCACTTGGGGATGCCCGACGGAGGTGATCATGGTGGTCCTAGAGGAAGAGGCCCGCGATGGCCGCGGTCTGGAAGGTGGCGAAGCTGCCGCAGATCATGGCGAGGAGCCCGATGCGCGCGATGTCGCTGCGCCGCCCCGGGGCCATGGCGGCGATGCCGCCGATCTGGATGCCGATGGAGCCGAAGTTCGAGAAGCCGCACAGCGCGTACGACGCGATGACCGCGCTCTTGGCGTGCTGCAGCTGGCCCTTGGCGAGGATGTCGGCGAGCTGTTGGTACGCCACGAATTCGTTGATGACGGTCTTGGTGGCGATGAGCGAGCCGACGGTGCACGCGTCGTCCCACGGCACGCCGAGCACGAAGGCGAGCGGCGCGCCGACCCAGCCGAAGATGCGCTCGAGCGAGAGCCCGTCGAGGCCCACCAGGCCGCCGACGCCGCCGATGAGGGCGTTGATGACGGCGATCATGGCGATGAACGTGATGAGCATGGCGCCCACGTTGAAGGCCAGCGTGGTGCCCTCGGTGGTGCCGCGCGTGACCGCGTCGACGACGTTGGCGTCCATCTTGCCCATGGCGACCGCGCCGGTCTCGGCCGGATCGAAGGGCTCGGTCTCGGGGATCATGACCTTGGCCATGACCAGCGCGGCCGGCGCGCCCATGACGCTGCATGCGAGCAGGTGCCCGGCGATGTCGGGGAAGGTCGAGCTCAGCATGCCCACGTAGGCCGCGAGCACGCCGCCGGCGGTGGTGGCGAAGCCCGCGGCCATGATGGCGAGCAGCTCGCTGCGCGTCATCTTGTCGAGATAGGGCTTCACGAGGAGCGGGGCCTCGGTCTGCCCGAGGAAGATGTTGCCCGCCGCGGACAGCGTCTCGGGGCCCGAGGTGCGCATGGTCCGCTGCATCACCCACGCGACGCCGCGCACGGCGATCTGCATGACGCCGAGGTGGTAGAGGAGCGCCATCAGCGCCGAGAAGAACAGGATGGTCGGCAGGATGCGAAACGCGATGATGGCGCCGGTGAAGGCCCAGAACTGCGGCTCGAGCACGGGCGATTGCGCGCCCGGCTCGAACAGCGGCTTGCCCGCGGGCACCGCCAGGTCCACGAGGTTGCCGAAGACGAAGCGCGCGCCGGTCTCGGAGTAGGCGAGCAGCGCCGTCACCGCGTCGTTGGCCTTGGCGAACACCACGCGCCCGGCGTCGGTCTTGAGGATGAGCGCGGCGAACACCAGCTGCAGCGCGGTGCCCATGCCCACCAGGCGCCAGTCGACGCGGCGGCGATTCTCCGACAAGAGCCACGCGAGCCCGATCATCGCGACCATGCCGACGACGCACATGCCGCGCCCGGCCCAGTCCTGCCCGACGTCGCCGTGCTTGAGCGCCTCGAGCGGCGTCATGCGGGGCCTCCGGCGATGCGCTCCAAGAACAGCGCCGGGGACGCAGCGGGCGCGTCATCGATGCGGAAGGCGTCGCGCGCGCGCGTCGTAGCCTGGTCGACGCCCACGTCGCCCACGTGCAGCGTCACGAGCGGCTCGCCCGCCTCGACGCGATCGCCGATGCGCTTGTGCACCTCAAGGCCCACGCGCGGATCGACGGCGTCGGCGGCGCGCTGGCGCCCGCCGCCGAGCAGCATGGACGCCACGCCCACGGCCTCGGCGTCGACGGCGCCGATGAAGCCGGCGCGCGGCGCGGGCACGGGCACGGTGCGGGGCGCCGTGGGCAGGCGCGTGGGATCGTCGAGCACGCGGCGGTCGCCGCGCTGGGCCTCGATGATGCGTCCGAAGCGCTCCTTGGCGCTGCCGTCCTTGAGGCTCGCGGCGATGCGCGCGCGCCCGTCGTCGAGGTCCTTGGCCACCTGCCCGAGCACGAGCATCTCGGCGCCGAGCTCGACGGTGAGCGCGACGATGTCGGCCGGGCCGCCGCCGCTCAGCACGTCGATGGACTCCTTGACCTCGAGGGCGTTGCCCACGAGCTGTCCGAGGGGCTGCTCCATCGACGTCAGCCGCGCCACCACGCGCTTGCCCATGCCTGCGCCGAGCTCGACCATGGTGCGCGCGAGCACCGCGGCGTCGTCGTGGCGCTTCATGAAGGCGCCCGAGCCCACCTTGACGTCGAGCACGAGGGCGTCGATGCCCTCGGCGAGCTTCTTCGACATGATGCTCGACGCGATGAGCGGGACGCAGTCGACCGTGGCCGTGACGTCGCGCAGCGCGTAGAGCTTCTTGTCGGCGGGCGCGATCTCCTTGGTCTGCCCGATGAGGCAGCACCCGAGCGCGCGCACCAGGCGCCGATACTCGTCGAGCGGCAGGTCGACCGTGAAGCCGGGGATGCTCTCGAGCTTGTCGAGCGTGCCGCCCGTGTGGCCGAGCCCGCGCCCCGAGACCATGGGCACCGGCACGCCACACGCCGCGACCGCCGGGGCCAGCGGCAGCGAGATCTTGTCGCCCACGCCGCCCGTGGAGTGCTTGTCGACCTTCACGCCCGGGACCTCGCTCAGGTCGACGACGATGCCGGAGTGCAGCATGGCCTGCGTGAGGCCCACGATCTCGTCCTTCGCCATGCCGCGGAAGAACACCGCCATGGCGAACGCCGCCATCTGGTAGTCGGCGACGCTGCCGGCGACGTAGCCATCGACCAACGCCCGGACGTCCTCGGCGCGGAGCGCGCCGCCGTCGCGTTTGTGCTTGATGAGGTCGTAGGCCCGCACGGGGCGGACACTACCCCGAGGACGATCCCGAGCGCGATCCCCGCCTGACGGCTACGGCGCGATGCCTACAGCGCGAGCACCTTCTGGCCCTCGGGGCTCGGCCCGCGCTCGTCGCCTCCGGCGTCGGGGACGTCGTCGGGGTGGATGGCGGCGCGGTCCACCACGGGGCGCGCGACGAAGATGGGCGCGCGCGCACCGAGCGCGAGCACCACGGCGTCGCTCGGACGCGCGTCGAAGGCGATGACCCGGTCGCCGCTCTTCACGAACACCTGCGCCACGAACACGTCATCGCGCAGGTCGTCGATCTGCACGCGCACCACCTCGCCACCGAGGCGCTTGAGCACCTCGTCGAGCAGGTCATGCGTCAGGGGCCGCGAGGCGCGCAGGTGCTCGAGGCGGCCGTGGATGGAGAGGGCCTCGGGGAGACCGACGCCCACGGGCAGGAGCACCCGCTCCTCGGCGTTGACCAGGACCATGGTGTGGCCGTCGGGCGTCGGCATCACGCCGGCCACGAACATCTCGAGGAACGCGGCCGACGGCGCCTTGGCGGCGTCGGCGACGGGCGGGATGCCGAGCAGGGCACCTGCGAGCAAGACGGTGGACAGGGCCATGGCTCCGCTCCGATCCTCGTCGAGACCTCGACGACACCACTAGTGTAGCGAGCGGGAACGGACCGCGCCGGTGGCGCGGCCTCTGGTCCCCGTCGAGACACCACCGACGTGTCGGCGGTCGCGCAGGTGTGGGGCCGAGTGCGACAGTACGGCGTCGACAGGGCCCCGGCCGCGCCTCTGACGTCGCGCGCCGACCGGGTTGCACGGAAATCGAGCGCGGGTAGCGTGCGCGCCATGAAGATCCTCACCCCCGTCTCGCTCGTGGCAGCGCTCGCGCTGTCGCTCCCCGCGGCCGCCGGTGCCGCGCCCGCCGCCAACGCCGCCGCCGCCGGCAAGCCCACGGCCGCCGACGCCAAGGCCTTCGTGGCCAAGGTCAACGACGAGCTGAAGAAGCTCTACGCCGAGGCGGCGCGCGCGGACTGGGTGAAGAACACGTACATCACCGACGACACCGAGGCCATCTCGGCGCAGGCCGCCGAGAAGCTCATGCTCTACCAAGCGCAGGCCATCAAGGAGGCGGCCCGCTTCGACGGCGTCACTGGCCTCGACGGCGACACGGCGCGCGCGCTCCTGCTCCTCAAGCTCTCGCCCGATCTGCCGGCGCCCAACGACCCCAAGAAGACCACCGAGCTGTCGGAGATCGCGAGCAAGCTCACCTCGATGTACGGCAAGGGGAAGTACTGCCGGAAGGGCGAGAAGCCCGAGCAGTGCCGGGACCTCGAGCAGCTCACCGAGGTCATGACCAAGAGCCGCAGCTACGACGAGCTGTTGGACGCGTGGCAGGGCTGGCACAGCATCTCGCCGCCCATGAAGCCCATGTACCAGCGCTACGTCGAGCTCTCCAACGAGGGCGCGCGCGACCTGGGCTTCAAGGACGTCGCGGCACTGTGGCGCGGCCGCTACGACATGGCGCCCGAGGCCTTCGAGGCCGACATGGACCGCGTGTGGGGCCAGCTCAAGCCGCTCTACCAGGACCTGCATTGCTACGCGCGCGGCAAGCTGGCGGCGGCGTACCCGGGCAAGGTGAAGAACGAGGGGCCCATCCCCGCGCACCTGCTCGGCAACATGTGGGCGCAGGAGTGGGCCAACATCTACTCGCTGGTGGAGCCCTTCCCGGGCGAGGCCAGCCTCGACGTCACCAAGGCGCTGCAGGAGAAGAAGAAGACCGAGGTGGGCCTGGTCAACATCGGCGAGGGGTTCTTCACCTCCATTGGCCTCAAGCCGCTGCCGAAGTCGTTCTACGACAAGTCGATGTTCCTCAAGCCGGCCGACCGCGAGGTGGTGTGCCACGCGTCGGCCTGGGACCTGGCCTACGACGCCAAGACCAACGACGTGCGCATCAAGATGTGCATCAAGGTCGACGAGGACAACCTTGTCACCATCCACCACGAGCTCGGGCACATCTATTATTACGAGTACTACAACGGCAAGCCGGTGCTCTTTCAGCAGGGCGCCAACGACGGCTTCCACGAGGCCATCGGCGACGCCATCGCGCTGTCGGTGAACCCGAAGTACCTGACGACCATCGGCGTGTTCGACAAGGCGCCGGCCGACAACCAGAAGAACCTCATCAACCTGCAGATGAAGGACGCCCTCGACAAGGTGGCGTTCCTCCCGTTCGGCCTGTTGATGGACAAGTGGCGCTGGGACGTGTTCTCGGGGAAGACCAAGCCCGCCGAGTACAACAAGCGCTGGTGGGAGCTGCGCACGCAGTACCAGGGCATCGCCCCCGTGGCCGCGCGCGGCGAGACCAACTTCGATCCGGGCGCCAAGTACCACATCCCCGCCAACGTGCCGTACGCGCGCTACTTCCTCGCGCGCATCCTGCAGTTCCAGATGCACAAGGCCCTGTGCGACGCTGCCGGCCACAAGGGGCCGCTGCACACCTGCTCGATCTACGGCAACAAGAAGGCCGGCGCGAAGTTGGCCAAGCTCCTCGAGATGGGCGCGGCGCGCCCGTGGCCCGACGCGCTCGAGGCGGTCACCGGTACCCGCCAGCTCGACGCGCAGCCCATGCTCGACTACTTCGCGCCGCTCTCGGGTTGGCTGAAGGAGCAGAACAAGGCCAACAAGTGCGGCTGGTAGCGCGTGCGTGGCCTCGTCGTCGTCGCGCTGGCGGTGGGCGCGGGGTGTCCCCGCGAGCCCCCGCGCTGCGGTGACGGCGTCGCCGACCCGGGCGAGGACGCGAGCACCTGCTGCCTCGACGTGCCGTGCGCGCTCGGCGCGTGCGGCGCCGTGGCCGATGACGCCGCGCCGCGGTGCCTGATGCCGTGGGAGGCCGCATGCGCGGCGGCGGGCGCCGCGTGCCTCGACGGCACCCCGTACGCGTGCGGCGCCGACGCGTCGATGCCGCGCTACGACTGTGCGAGCTGCGGCTGCGGCGGCGCCGACGCGTGCGTCGAGGGCGTGTGCTACGACGCAGCCACGCGCGGGGGCGCGCGCGACCTCGACGTCCTGCCCGACGACCTCGAGCTCGCGGACTACGTCGGCCTGCTCACCGACCTGCGCGCGCGCGACGCGCGACCGATGGCGGAGGTGGCCGCGGCGCACGTCGACGAGCCGCGCGCCGACCCGCGCCGCGCCACGTTCGTCATTGGCTGGGACGCACGCAGCCCGGATGACGCCGCGCTGCAGGGGGCGTGGCTCGAGGCGCTCGGCGTGCACGACGCCGCTTCGACAGCGCAGCGCTGCGTGGAGCCCGACGCGCTGTGGCCCGACGGCGCGCTGGTGCAGGTGGTGCCGCCCGACGCGGCCGCGCGCGTCACCTGCGCGTGGCCCGGCATGTTCGTCGACTGCGTGCTGCCGCTGGCGACGGACTGCGTGCTCGGCGCCGGCTTCCTCGCCGAGGCCGTGATCTTCCTCGATCTCGACGTGGTGCTCGATGACGCCGACGCGGCCATGTTGGTGCGCGTGGGGCGCGTGCCGGCGTCGCAGCGCGACGCCATGCTCGATCAAGCGTTGGCCGTGTGGCTTGACGCGGCCAGCAGCGTGGGCGCGCAGCCGGGCCTCGCCATCGAGGTCGCGGGGGGCGTCCGGTACGCCGCCACCTACCCGAGCGACGACCCGCACGTCTCGTGGGTCTTGCTCGACGCCCGGCGCGGCGTGCCGCTGCGCATGCGCACCTATCGCGTGGTGTGGAGCGATCCGCCGTCCCAGCAATTCCTCGTGGAGCACGACATCCAGACCCGCGACTGCGCCTTCGACACCGGCAGCGTCGCCCCGGGCGCGTTGCCGCCGAGCGTGAGCATGACGTGCACCAACGCCGGCGCCACGCTCGTCGCCGAGGTGGAGACCGCGGGCTTCACCTTGGTGGACGTGGCCACCACCGGAGGCTGAGCAGTATGTGCGACACCGTGGCCGCCAAGGCCGCCGACGGCAGCTGGTGGCTCGCCAAGAACAGCGATCGCGAGCCCGGCGAGGCGCAGCTCGTCGAGCACCTGCCGCGCGCGCGCCGCGGCGGGCGGGTGCGCTGCACGCACCTCGAGATCGACGACGTCGCCGAGACGCATGAGGTGACGATCTCGCGCCCCTTCTGGATGTGGGGCGCCGAGATGGGCGCAAACGAGCGCGGCGTCGCCATCGGCAACGAGGCGGTGTTCACCAAGGTGCCGCTGGCGCGCGTGGGTCTCACCGGCATGGACCTCGTGCGCCTGGCGTTGGAGCGGGCCGACAGCGCGCGCGCCGCCGTCGACGTCATCGCATGCTTGCTCAAGCGTCACGGGCAGGGCGGGCGTATGGGCTATCGCGCCACACGCTTCGCGTATGCGTCGTCGTTCCTGGTGGTGGACGCGTGCGAGGCGTGGGTGCTCGAGACTGCCGGTAACGTGTGGGCGGCGGCGCGCGCGCCCGCGGTGCGCTCGATCTCGAACGCGCTGACGCTCGGCACCGAGCTCGAGCTGGTGGACGACGACGCCGTGGCGCTGGCGCGCGCGCGCGGGTGGTGCACGGCGCGCGCGGACTTCGACTTCGCGCGCTGCTTCGCCGATCCCGTCATGGGCCGCCTGGCGGGCGCGGCGACGCGCGCGGCCTGCACCGCCGCCAGCGCCGCGCGCGCGGGAGGCGCGCTCTCG
>CAZONM010000225.1:0-9735 GCA_964580865.1 uncultured Myxococcales bacterium
CGGCTGACCCGAGCACGCGAAGCCCGGCTCCTCTTGGCACGCGGCCGAGCAGCCGTCGCCGGCCGTGGCGGCACCGTCGTCGCAACCCTCGCCGCCGGTGACGAGCCCGTCGCCGCAGCGCGCGCACACGCTCGGCGCGCCCGTGCAGGCGTAGCCCGGCTCGAGGGCGCAGGTGGATGAGCAGCCGTCGCCGGGCGCGCGATTGGCGTCGTCGCACGGCTCGGCCGTCACCACCAGTCCGTCGCCGCACACGGGGCTGCACGGCACGCCGGGCGCGCACGCGTAGCCGGCCTCGAGCACGCACGTGGCCGAGCAGCCATCGAGCGGCGCGCTGTTGCCGTCGTCGCACGACTCGGGGCCGGCCACGACGTCATCGCCGCACGTGGTGGTGCAGGTGCTGGGCGCGCCCGTGCAGCCGAAGCCCGGCTCCCGTTGGCAACTCGACGAGCAGCCATCGCCGCCGACGACATTGCGGTCGTCGCACTGCTCCGCAGCGACGATGATGCCGTCGCCGCACGTGGCGGTGCACACCGTGGGGTCGAGCCCGGCGCACTGAAAGCCGAGCTCGCGCGTACAGACCGCCGAGCAGCCGTCGCCGCCCACGAGATCGCCGTCGTCGCACTCCTCGGCGTCGCGCGTGAGCCCGTCGCCGCATGGATAGGTGCAGTACGACGGCTCGCCGCTGCACGCCCATTGCGCGTCGATGCGGCAGAGCACGTCGCAGCCGTCGACCGCGCCGTCGAGGTCGCCGTCGTCGCACTCCTCGGTGCCGCCGATGAGCCCGTCGCCGCACACGGAGCAGTCCGAGGGCTCGCCGTCGCACGTGTAACCCGGCTCCACCGCGCAGAAGGCGTCGCAGCCGTCGCCCGAGCCCAGGCCGCCGTCGTCGCACGCTTCGCCCGTGCGTACCAAGCCGTCGCCGCACACGGGTGCGCACAGCGAGGGGAAGCCGGCGCAGTCCCACCCGATCTCGGTCGCGCAGAAGCGCGCGCAGCCGTCGTCATCGGCCTGGTTGGCGTCGTCACACGTCTCGCCCTCGTCCTGCACGCCGTCGCCACAGGTCGCGGCGCACGTCGACGGCTGCCCCCAACAGGCCCAGCCCGCCTCGCCCTGGCAGTCACCGGCGCAGCCGTCGCCCGGCGCGATGTTGCCGTCGTCGCAGCTCTCGCCCTGCTCGAACACACCGTTGCCGCAGCGCGCGCACCGGCTCGGGCTGCCCTCGCAGTGCCAGTTGTTCTCGACGAAACAGGTGCGCGTGCAGCCGTCGCCGCCCACGTCATTGCCGTCGTCGCAAGCTTCGCCCGGCAGCACCAGCGCGTCGCCGCACACGGCGCCGCAGAGCGACGGCGCTCCCACGCACGAGAAGCCGTACTCCGTGCGGCAGTAGGCGTCGCAGCCGTCGCCGGCGCCGATGTTCTCGTCGTCGCACTGTTCGGCCATGCGCACGAACCCGTCGCCGCACACGGCGCGGCACACCGACGGCTCGCCGAAGCACACGGCGCCGGGCTCGAGCGCGCAGATCGTGGAGCAGCCGTCGGCGGGCACGCTGTTGCCGTCGTCGCAGGTCTCGACGCCGCGGATGAGCCCGTCGCCGCATGCGGGCGTGCACGTCGACGGCTCACCGGCGCACGCGTAGCCCACCTCGCGCTCGCAGTCGGCGGTACAGCCGTCGCCATCGAACCGGTCACCGTCGTCGCACTCCTCGTCGCCCGCCGCCACCCCGTCACCGCACGTGGTGACGCACACCGACGGCGAGCCAGTACACGCGAAGCCATGGTCGATGGCGCAGAGGCTGCAACCATCGCCGAGGTCGTCGGCGTCGTTGTCGCCGCCGTCGTCGCACGCTTCTACGGGCGTCACCACCACGGCGTCGCCGCACACGCCGCACACGCTGGGCTCGCCGTCGCAGCGCGCACCCTCTTCTACCGTGCACACCCCCGCGCACCCGTCGCCGTCTGCGCCGTTGCCGTCGTCGCAGGCCTCGAGGTCGGGGTGCACGGCGCCATCGCCGCACACCACCGGCGCGCCGATGGTGACCCCGACGGGCACGATGCTGTCGGCGACGATGCGCACCTCGGCGCTGCCTGTGCCCACCACCGCGCCCGCGCTGAGCGCGTCGACGCGCACGCGCACCACGACGCCGCCGAGCGCGCGGTCCACCACCACGACGACGCTCTCACCCTCTGGAGCGAGCGCGCGCGGCATGCTCGGGACCAGGCCCGGCGCGATGACCACGGTGCCGTCGACGACGCCGCTCACGGCGAGTTGGTCGACCGTGAGCGCGGGGTCGAAGGTGGGCCGCACCTCGAGCCCCGTGAGGCCCGACTGGACCGGTGCCGCGCATGTGCACGCGCCGAGCGCGGTACCGCACGACAAGAGCGCGAGCCCCCACCAGCGTGTGCTCACCGTGCTCGATCCTCCTGCGCGCGCCGCGCGCCAAGGGCGTCAGGATCGCCTTGGTCGCCGACCGCGCCAAGGGCGGCGTCTCGGGTGCACCGATCTGCGCCGCTCGCGCTCCGAGCGGTCGGGAACACCGCCCGCACGCGGCCGCGCCGCGCGCTTCACGGGCGTTGTGGCCAAGCGTCGGCGGCGACGTCGCGCACGGCGACCGGGACAATCAGGGTCTCCGTGGGATCGCCGTCGGGTTCGGTGGTGTCGGCGACGGTCTCCGACCACGCCGCCCGGAACAGTCGCTCGAGCAGCGGCAGCACCACCGACTCCACCGCCTCGAACGCGGCGAGCCCCATGGCGACGCTCGGTGCGCGCGCGGTGAAGCAGTGGCGGATCGCGGGCAGGTAGCAGTGCGACATCACGCTGAAGTCCACCGCGTTGAAGCCCCCGGCGCGCCGCAGGCGGATGAGCTGGTGCAGGTAGTCGACGAGCGGGGCCTCGTCGCCGCGCTCGAGGTAGGTCGCCACGCCGGCGACCACGGCGCCGATGGAGCGGCGCCCCACGTCGAGGTCGATGGCGGCGATCCCGGGGCGCAGCTTGCATGCGAGCGCGAACGCGGCGGCGGCGATGGGCGCGCTGTGCTCGCGCAGCAACGACGCGGCGAGTTGTTTGGGCATGCGTCTCCCCTCAACCCCGTTCGCGCGCAGCGTCCCACGACGCGCTGCACCACGGCAATCCTGCGGGCGACGCCGCGCTGGGCGCCGCACCGCGCCACAATGACACAGCGCAGCATACAACAAATACCGGCGGGTCTGACTCGAGGATGTATTGGACGGCCCTTCAAGGATCGCATTTCGAGGGATAAACGGGCACCGGTCTTCAGGAGGACACATGTTGTTCCGCCGGTCTTTGCTCGCGTCGATGGTGGCGCTCGTCCCGTTCTCGGCCTGCCAGTGCGACGAGCTGCTCGGCGGTTTGCCCGCGCCCATCGCCGTGCTCACCCACGGTGACGACGAGGCGCCGCCGTTGCCCTACCTCGAGGTGGGCGTCGCGCCGACCACGCTCGGCCAGACCGCGGCGGTCACGCTGGTCCTGAAGAACGTCGGCAACAAGGCGCTGCAGGTGGCCGACGTGGTCACCGCCGCCGACTTCGACCTGTGCCCGGCGCCCTCGGCGGCGTTCCAGATTACCGATCCCGCCGGCGCCCCGCGCGCCTTCACCCTCGACGACGGCAAAGAGCAGACCATCACCGTGGGCTTCACGCCGACCAACGGCGCGCCCTCGTGCACGGTGGTGGAGGTGCACAGCGACGACGCGGCGAACCCGATCCTGCGCGCGGTGCTCACGGGCCAGGGCGACGCGCCACAGCTCTGCGCCGATCGCGCCATCATCGACTTCGGCGAGGTGTTCGTGGGCAGCACCGCCGACGACGTGGTGCACCTGACCTCGTGTGGCACGCGACCCATCACCGTCACCCAGGCGAACCTCGACGAGCAGTTCCCCGATCCCTTCGTGGCCGGCGGCGTGGCCACGGGCGCGGCGCTGGCACCGGGCGCGGCCATCGACATCCCCGTGTCGTTCCACCCGCTCGTCGTCGACAGCTGGTCGCTGGCCAACGGCACGAGCGGCACCATCACGCTGCAGACCGACGCCGCGCAGTCGGCCGAGTACCGCATCGAGCTCATCGGCACCTCACGCCGGCCGCCGGCATGCGTCATCCAGGTGGTGCCCGACGTCGTGCAGTTCGGCAGCGTCGGCGAGGGGCGCTCGTCGACACAGCGGGTGGTGGTGCGCAACATCGGCGAGCTGCCCTGCACCTTCACCTCGGCCGCCGTGCGCGCCCCCGCGGGCTCGTTCTCGTCGACGCTGGTGGACGTCACGGGCGGCACGGTCTTGCAGCCGGCGCAGTCCGGCAACGTCGACGTCACCTTCGCGCCCACCAGCATCGCGGGCACCGAGAGCGGCTTCCTCGACGTGGTCACCGACGATCCGGTGCACCCGAACATCGAGGTGCCGCTGCAGGGCACGAGCGTGGAGGTGACGCCCTGCTTCCTCGAGGCGGCGCCCACGGCGCTCAACTGGGGCGCCCAGCCGCTGTTCCGCTCCAGCGAGCGCGAGGTGGTGCTCACCAACGTCGGCGAGGACGACTGCGTCATCACCGACCTCGACCTCACCACCGGCGCGCCGGAGTTCGGGCTCATCGAGCCGCCCCTCACGCAGCTCGCCGACACGCTGCCGCCGCCCTTCGACACGATGTTCCCGTTCGGGTCGTTCGTGCCCTCGGGCGACAGCGTCACCTTCATCGTCAGCTTCCGCCCCGAGGTGGTGGGCGCGCGCACGGGCAACGTGCACTTCACCTACAAGGAGATGGGCTTCGGCTCGTCGAACCAGGGCCTCGACCTGCCGCTCACGGGTACGGGCCAGGCGCCGTGCATCAGCGTGACGCCGTTGGATCTCGACTTCGGTGCCGTGGCCACTGGCGCCACCGCCGACGAGACCGTGCAGGTGGCCAACTGCGGCGGCGTGGAGCTGTTCCTGCGCGGCATCAACATCCGCGCCGGCTCGCACCCCGACTTCCGCGTGCAGAGCGGGCCTGCCATTCCGTCGTCGCTCCTGCCGGGCCAAGCCGCGGTGGTGACCGTGCGCGCTGCGCCCACGGCCACCGGCATCGCGCAGGCAGGCGCCGCCATGTACGGCCAGCTCGAGGTGCTCTCCGATGTCGACCCCGAGCTCGTGTCGCTGCGCGCCAACGCGCCCGGCGAGTGCACGGGCCTGTTCTGCTCGCCCACCACCGTCGACTTCGGCGAGGTCATCGTCGGCGACACCCTCGTGCGCTCGTTCGTGTGCCAGAACCCCACGGGCGCCGCCATCGCGGTCTCGCCGACGGTAGGCGCGCCCTTCGAGATCCTGAGCGCGCCGTCGTCGATCCCTGGCGGCGGCGCCGGCGTCGTCACCGTGCGCTACACGGCCACCGACACCACCCTCGACACCGCCACCATCACCGTGGGCGCCAACACCTGCACCGGCGGCGCCGCCACCGTGGCGGTGCGCGGCAACGGCACCACTAGCGAGCTGCCCCCCTGCCCGCAGCCGACCGCGTTCACGCCCCAGGCGCTGTGGGAGTGGGACGGCGACGGCCAAGCGCCCGCCTCGCGCCAGACGTGGTCGACGCCGCTGGTATCCCGCCTCAACGACGACAACGGCGACGGCATCGTCACGCGCGACGACACGCCGCGCGTGGTCTTCATCTCCTTCGATCCGAACGACGCGCCCGACTACCTCAGCTCGGGCGGCATCTCGGGCTCCGAGGAGCAGGTGAACGATCCCGTGCCCGGCGTCTTGCGCGCCGTCGACGGAGCCAGCGGCCACGAGGTGTGGACCAACACCGACACCGCGGCGCGCCTCAACTCGTCGGTGACGCCGGCGATCATGGACCTCGACGGCGACGGCTGCGTGGAGATCGTCGGGCAGAAGTGGGTGCTCCTGCAGGGCGTCGAGGCCATCCCCAACGGGCCCAAGGTGCACGGCAAGTTCGCGCGCGGGAACCTCTTGGCCTTCGACTGCACGGGGCGCGTGAAGTGGGAGTCGCAGGAGTGGACGCGCGATCCCAACGAGCTCGAGGACGCCGGCGGCATCGCCGTGGGCGACACCGACGGCGATGGCTTTGGCGAGGTGGCCGTGGGCGATCACCTCTACGACCACAACGGCCGCCTCCTGTGGCGCGGCGGGCGCGGCACGGGATCGGCCGGTCACGGCCCCACCAGCGTGCTCGTCGACGTCGACGGGCAGCCCGGGCTCGAGCTCGTGGCCGGCGCCACGGCCTACCGCGCCAACGGCACGATCCTGTGGGACAACCTCGACAACGTGACCTTCGACGGACACCCGGCGGTGGCTGACCTCGACGGCGACGGCACCAACGAGGTGGTGTTCCGCTCCGGCGAGCTGGCCGTGTTCGACGGCGTCACCGGCGCTGTGCGCTTCGGACCCATCGCGCCGCCCACGCGCATGGCCATGGGCGCCGAGTGCGAGAGCGGCACGGGCGGCGGCGGTGGCGGTGGTGAAGAGGAAGACCCGTGCGACATCATCCCCAACAACCCCGCCATCCTCGACGTCGACGGCGACGGCGACCTCGAGATCGCGGTGGCGTCGCAGGAGATCCTCATCGTGTACCAGCACACCCTGGCCGAGGTGTGGCGCGCGACCATCTGGGACGGCACCGGCGCCTCGGGCCCGGCGGGGTTCGACTTCGAGGCTGACGGCACGCAGAACGTCGTGTACGCGGACGAGGGCAACGTCTGGTCCTACGGCCCCACCGGCTCCACCGTGTACGACGCCGAGCGCCAGAGCGTGACCATGTTCGAGTACACGCCCATTGCCGACATCGACAACGACGGCCACGCCAACCTGCTGGCGGGCTCGAATGAGCCGCAATTCGCGACCGCGCAGGGGCTGGATGCGTGGCAGAACTCGGGCACGCGCTGGGCCCAGGCGCGCGGCATCTGGAACCAGCACGCGTACGTCGAGGCGATCGTGAGCGAGCTCGGCGCGCCCGTGTGGAACGACGGCGCCACGCCGCTGCCGGGGTTCCGCACGGCGTCGGCGCAGTGTGTGCCGTGAGCGCATGCTGACCATGGCCCATCGAGCGAGGGCGTCACGCTCCGTCTCGACGACGATCTGCCGTCGGTGATCCGGCGACGATTCGATCGGGCCATGCCCGCTCGGTCGCGGTGCCGCGCCGTCAGCGCGGCCGCCCGTCCCTGCCCGCCAGCTCGTCGCGCTACCGGTCGTCCGTGCACTCGGATGCCAAGGTCACCCTGGTGGAGGCCTGCTCTCACCCGTGGACGCGGTCGCCTGCCGCACCCGCGACAGGCTGAGGTCACCGCTCAGCACGAACAGCAGCGCGAAGCCCACCACGCACGCCACCGTCAGCGCGTGCAGGAGAATGGCGTAGGCCACCGCCGGCGCCAGCGGCACGCCCGCGAGACCCAGCGCCAGGCGCGCGAAGGCGTGGAAGTTACCGACGTTGCCGGGCGGCGCCGGGATCATCACGCCGATGATCACGAAGCACATGCAGAACGCCGCCACCACGAGCCCCTGGTCGATGCCCATGCTCTGCAACAGCACCCACATCGACACGGCGTTCAAGCTCCAGAACGCCAGCGTGTAGCCGAGGTACGCCGCCACGTCGCCGACGCGGCGGAAGCACGCGAGGCCGTCGAGGAAGGCGCGCAACAACCCGGCCACGCGCTCGGCCAGGCGGCCGTGCACCAACGACAACACGCGCACGGTCACGCGCTCGGAGAGGCCGCGCAGGCGAAAGGCCACCGCGAAGAGCGCGGCGGCGCCGCCGAACACCACGAGCGCCGTCCAGCCGCCGGCGGTGACGTAGCCCGGCAGCGGCTGCGCCCGCGGCACCAGGAGCACGACGCCGAAGACGCCCATGGTGACCATGCCGTCGGCCACGCGCTCCAGGGCGCTGGCGGCGAGGCCCTGTGGCGCCGGCAGGATGCCCCGCTCGGCCGCCAGGTTCGGCCGCACCAGCTCACCGAGCCGAAAGGGCATGAGGAACACTGCTGCGAACGCGGCGGCGTTGATGGCGAGGCTGTCGCGCCACGGCGGCGCCGCGCCTGTGAGGCCGCGCACCTGCACGCGCCAGCGCTCCACGCGCACGGCTGCCTGCAGCAGGAACAGCACGACCACGCCGGCGTAGCCCCACCAGGTCGTGGCGCGCAGGTGCGCGCCGATCTGCTCCCAGCTCACGCCGCTGTCGCGGTCGGCGCTGGCCACGCCGCGGAAGGCGAGCCAGAGGCAGAGCGCGCCGATGACGAGGCCCACGAGGAGCTTGACGATCCTCCCCGTCACACACGCTCCGCGGGCGCATCGTCGAGGATGGCGCTGGGCGCCTCCACGCACAGCCGCCGCACCGTCGCGTCGTCGAGGTGGCGGCGGGCAGCGGCGAGCCCGCGCACCACGTAGGCGTCCACGTCGGCGGCCCGGTGGCAGTCGCCGGCGAGCACGCTCACCAGGCCGGTCTTCAGCATGCGCTCGGCGGCCTTCTGCTGGGGGCGCCCGTGCCCACCCGAGAGCGAGCCCAGGTTGACCTGGAAACGCACGCCCATCTGGTGCAGACGCTCGAGCAGCGCGCGATCGCCCTCGAGGTAGGGGAAGCGCTCCACGTGGGCCAACAACACGCGGAAGCCCTTCGCGTGCACGGCGAACAGGCGCTCGGCGAGCTGCGGCGGCGGTCCCAGGTATGGCGCCTCGATGAGCACCCAGCGCGAGCTCCCGTAGGGCACGGCCAGCGCGGCGAAGCGATCGAGATCGCCGAGCACCACCTCGTGCCAGTAGTGCTCGGCGCCGCGCACGATGTCGATGGCCACGCCGGCCTCGGCGCGGATGCGCTCAAGGCGCAGGGCGCGCTCGGGCTCGCCCTCGACGGTGTTCATCCAGCCGTGGTCGGGGCGCACGTGCGAGGTGGCGGCGAGGCGCGTCACGCCCGCGTCGGCCAGCGCGCGCAAGAGCGCGGCGCTCTCGGCCTCGTCGGGCGGGCCGTCGTCGACGCCCGGGTGCACGTGGCAGTGCAGATCGACCAGCGTGGTCACGGAGGGCCACCGCCGGCGATGCGCGCCTTCAGCGCCGAGAGCGCGTCCTCGATCTTCTGCGCGCGCGAGGGCTCGGCGGCGGCGCCCGCGTCGCGCGCCTCGACGTGCGCGCTCGGCGGCGTGCTGCCCTTGGCGTGCGGGCCCACGGCCTCCCACGCGATCTGCGCCAGCGCGCCGTGGGGCTGCGGCTCGACCACGGCGAGCTGGTCGAGGAGCGCGCGCTCGGGCTGGTAGAGCGCCTCGCGCAGGGTGAGGCCGCGCGCCGCCAGGGCGCCCGGATCGGAAAGCATACGGTCGAGCCCGGCGGCGAGCTGCAACAGGCCGAGCAGCTCCTCGGCGGGGCGGCCGGGCGTCGCCACCAGCGCGGCGAGCAGCGGGTCGCGGCGGTCCTCGGGCAGGAGCGTGAGCGCGCAACGATCGAGCGCCAGGAGCAAGAGCTCGTCCCAGGCCGGGCGCCCGAGGAAGACGTCGGCGGCGGCCACCGACTGCGCGAGCCCGTCGCCGCCCGAGGCGAGGAACGCGTCGACGGCGTGGGTGTCAGCCAGCGCGCGCACGCGCGCGCGGCTGCGCTCGTCGTGCGGCGCCACGATCACCGTGGTGCACGTCTGCGCCTTGAGCGCCAGCTGCACGACGACGCGCTCGATGTCGGCCTCGAAGCCCGCGCGCGCGTCGAGCACCACCACGGGCCGCCCGGCCGCGCCGCGCAGCGCCTTCTCGGCCTCACGCGCCGCCGGCGGGTCGC
>CAZONM010000226.1:0-9690 GCA_964580865.1 uncultured Myxococcales bacterium
CCGCGTACGCCGGCAGCGCCGCGCCCGCCAGGCGCGCGAGCACGCGCCCCACGTTGGTGTCGACCACGCCCACGTCGCGCTCGAAGGCGAACACCAGGATCGCGCGCGCCGTGTAGGGGCCGACGCCGGGGAGCGCGCGCAAGCGCTCGAGGTCCGCAGGCAGCGCGCCGCCGTGCTCGGCCACGCAAGCGCGCGCGCACCGGTGCAGCGCCACCGCGCGGCGGTTGTAGCCGAGCCCCGCCCACTCGGTGACGACGTCACCCACGCCGGCACTGGCGCATGCGGCCGGGGTCGGGAAGCGCGCCAGGAACGCGTGGAAGCGCGGCGCCACGCGCGCCACCTGGGTCTGCTGCAACATGACCTCGGCAACCAAGATGGCCCACGGATCGCGCGTTCGTCGCCAAGGCAGGTCGCGCAGCGCGCGCGCTCCCCACGCCAGGAGCGCGCGCTGCGCGGCGGGCGTGACGCACGGCTCGGCATGAGCGGCGCGCGGTCGTGCGGCGGCGCGCGGTCGTGGTGCCGTGAGCGACATCCTCGGGGCCTGCGCCTACTCCATCGCGTCGACGGCGAACACGACGCCGCCGGCGGCGGCCACCACCAGGCCCACGCCGACCAAGACCTGGCCGCCGATCTGCGCCGCGGCGCTCTGCTCGGCGAGCTTGGCCGCCTCCGACTGATAGGGCTCGGCCTCGGCTTGTCCGAGCAACGCGAGCCCCACGCCCCACACCACGCCGCCGGCCAGCGCCACCACGCCGCCTACGGCCAGGGTGCCGATGCCGATGGGCGCGAGCATCGAGCCAGCGGGCGCGGGGGTCGGCGCGGGGGTCGGCGCGGGGGTCGGCGTGGGCGAAGGCGTTGGCGTGGGCGCTTGCGAACGCAGGCGGACGCGCGCGCGCGCGTCCTCGAGCAGCGCCTTGGTCTTCGGCGACGCGTCCCGCGGCAGCACGATCAGCGGATCGGCGAGGATGGCGTCCTCGAACGACAGCGCGGCGCGCGCGTCGTCGCGCAGCTCGGCGAACACCAGGCCGAGCCACGCCAGCGCCTGCGCCTTGTCGGCAGGGGCCAAGCCCGGACGCGCGGCGACCCCCTGCAACAACGGCACGGCCTTGTCGTAGTCGAACGCCTCGGCGTGCTGGAGCGCCTGTTGGAACTCCGGGTCCGCGTCGAGCGACACCGCCAACAAGAGGGCGAGCGCGAGCATGTGCCAGTGATGGCACGCTCGGCCGCCCGCTGTCGAGTCTGCGACCGCTCGGGCGGTCGCCGGCTCACTCGACGATGAGGAACTCCACGCGGCGGTTCTGCGACCGGCCTGCCTCGGCGTCGTTGGGGGCGATGGGCTTCTCCATGCCGAAGCCGGCGGAGTCGAGGCGCGCCTCGACCACGCCCTTGCCCACCAGGTACTTCTTCACGCTGGCCGCGCGCCGGCCCGACAGGTCCTTGTTGTACGCGGCGTCGCCCACGTTGTCGGTGTGACCCTCGACGCGGATCTTGGCGATCTCCGGGTGCGCCTGCAGCACGGCGGCCACGTTGTCGAGCAGGGCGAAGCTCTTCTTCTCGATGACGTCGCTGTTGGTCTTGAAGAACACCTTGTCCTTGATCTCGATCTTCGCCTCGGTGAGCACCACCAGCTGCTTCTTGGCGCAGCCGCCGTTCTCCGGCGGGCCGGGCTCGTCGGGGCAGTTGTCGAGGCGGTCGACCACGGTGTCGCCGTCGCGGTCCTTGTCGGGGCAGCCCTTGTTGGACTTGGGACCGGCCTCGATCGGGCACGCGTCGGTCGCGTCCGCCAGGCCGTCCTGGTCGTTGTCGTCGTCGGGGCAGCCGTCCTGGTCCTCGAAGCCGTCCTTGTCCTCGGGCACGTCCCTGCACTTGTCGTCGGCGTCCTTGACGCCGTCGCCGTCGTTGTCGAGGTCGGGGCAGCCGTCCTCGTCTTGGAAGCCGTCCTTGTCCTCGGGGTCGGCGCGGCACGCGTCCTTGTCGTCGGCGATGCCGTCCTTGTCGTCGTCCTCGGGGCAGCCGTCGTGGTCCTCCACGCCGTCCTTGTCCTCGGGCACGTCCTTGCAGGCGTCGGCGGCGTCGACGATGCCGTCCTTGTCGGTGTCGTCGCCGTCGGGGCAGCCGTCGTCGTCCTGCACGCCGTTCTTGTTCTCAGGCTCCTTGGGGCAGCGATCGGCGTTGCCGCGGATGCCGTCGAAGTCGTAGTCGGGCGGCGGGCGCTCGGAGAAGCGCACGCCAGCGAACACGCGATAGTCGGGCACGCCGTAGTTCGACACCAGGCCGGCGCCGCCGCCGAAGAAGGCGTCGATGGGGCCCCACACCTTGTGCTGCACGTCGCCCATGAGCTCCACGGGGTTGCGCGACAGCGCGTTGTCGCCGCGGAAGAAGGTGCTGGTGGCGTTGTTGAACGTGAGCGACGCGCCGATCTCGGTCGGGTTGTCGGCCATGATGGTGAAGCGGTAGGCGGCGGCGATGCGCCCGATGAGCTCGTTGCCGAGCGTGAGCGTGTAGCTGTCGAGCTCGTCGCGGAAGCGGTGCTGCAGGTTCGCGGCCAGGCGCACGTCGCCCACCTCGCGCGAGATCGCGACGCCGGGGCTGAAGGTCATGCCCTCCTCACCGAAGAAGTCGGTGGCTGCCCCGGTGGGCACCGAGAACGGCGCCAACAGCGCGATGTCGAACGCGGCCCCGTCGCGCTGGCGCAGCACGCGCACCTTGGTGGACACCGTGACGTCGCCCAGGCCGAAGCCCGAGATCTCGCCGACGGCGAGGTCGAGCTCGGGGGCGCGCGCGGCATCGCGCGACTGCGCCAGCAGCACCGGCATGTCGAGCCCGAGCTGGAGCCAGTCCACCAGGCCCACCGCCGCCACCAGGTTGGTGTGCAGGCGGTTTTGCACCAGCACGTCGTCGCGCTCGAGCGGGTTCTGCCCGTCGACGGGCGTGAACAGGTAGAGCGGATCGTTCTCGTAGCCGAGCCACAGCGCCACGTCCCACTGCAGGTGCTCGGGCACCTCGCCCCACTCGGTGTTGCCGATGCCTTCCACGTCCACGGCGGGCTCGAGGCGGAAGCCGGGGAAGCGCCGGTCGGACTCGTCGGCGAGCGCGACGGACGAGAGCGTGGCGGCGACCAACGCCGACGACAAGAGCGGTGCGATACGCATGGTGACTCCCAGAGCGTTCAAAAGAGCTTGTAGGTGAGCTGCAACGACGCCGCGACGTCGTGGTTGGTGATGGCGTTGCGGCGCGCGATGGCGCCGTTGTCGTAGGTGAACAGGAGCGAGAAGCCGATGCCGAGCTGCTGGTTCACGTTGGCCGTGAGCGTGTTGTTCCACGCGGCGGCGGTGGCCTCGCCCAGGCCGAGCTTGCCGTCGCCGCCGCCGCTGCGCGCCACCTCGAAGGGCGCCTCGACGTCGGGGAAGATGTTGGGCACCACCTCGATGGTGCCGGTGTAGCTCAGGTTGTCGAGGAGCGCGTTGGTGTAGCCCAGCATGACGCGCGCGCCCAGCGTGCCGCCGCTGTCCTCGAAGTGCGTGGCGTCGGCCAGCGTGACGGCGCCGTCGCTGTTGGTGTCGCCGTCGAAGGGCGCGTTGTCGACGGTCCACACCACGCCCACCTCGCCCGAGAACGCGTGCTTCGGCACCTGGAAGAAGAAGTGGCGAAAGCCGAGCTCGCCGCGCAGGCGCGCCGCCAGGTTGGCGGCCGAGTCGTGGAAGGCGAAGCCCGCGCCGAACAGGGAGTCGTCGGCGCCGAGGAAGAAGTCGTAGCGCCCGCGCCCGAGGGCCGTGGTGTTCATGGGGTTCCTCTGGTCGAACAGCGGCAGGTCGAAGCCGTCGTCGGGGTCGCCCTCGGGGTCTTGGGCGATGCTGGCGACACCGGCGCCCAAGTCGACCCGCAGCCCGTGCGCCAGGTAGCGACCCTGCCAGAAGCCGCCCACGCGGCCCGCCAGCGCCGCGGTGTTGCCGTCGTTGAACAGGGCGCCGAGCGTGGCCTGGGCCTCTTGCGAGAAGTCCTTGGCGGGCTCCGCCGGCGGCGCCGCCACGGCCTCGGCGGGCTTCGACTTGTCGGCGGTCTTCGCGGGGTCGACCTGCGCGAGGGCCGGGGCGGCAGCGATGAGCACGAGCGGGAGCGCGGCGATGAGCGGGGCGGTTGCCATAGGTGCCGCTGCTTACAACGGATTTCGACCCGGATGCCAGTCGCGGCCGCGCCCCGCGCGCGGCCGCGTCGGATCCGCGCGCGGGCCAAAGTGGGCGCGCGTTCGCCAAAAGGCCGGCATCGGCGCTATCAGCTCCGAACCAAGGAGACCCCCATGACCGTTCAGCTCCAGGCCAACAAGCCCATCACCAAGGTCAACCCGACCGAGCTCTTCACCGACGCCCTGCCCAAGGTGCTCAGCGCCTACAAGCAGAAGGGCATGAAGGTGAGCGGCACCTACGAGATCAACATCTTCGGCAAGGATGGCGGCCGTTGGTTCATCAACGCCGGCGAGGCCGTGTGCCGCGACTACAACCAGGAGAAGACCGACTGCGTGCTCGAGATGGGCATCGACGAGTTCCGTCAGCTCACCACCGGCAGCCTCGACGCCGCCCAGGCGATGCAAGAGGGCCGGGTCCGCTTCCGCGGCAACCCCGAGCAGCTCATCCAGCTCGGCCACCTCCTCTCGGGCTGACGCCCACTCCCTTCACCCACTCGCACGCAAGCATCGGAGCAAGACACCATGCCTACCATCAGTGATCGCCGCCTCGTCCTGCGCGACGTCTCCAAGGACCTCGCCTCCACCGAGAACAAGCTCGACCAGGCCGGCAAGAAAGAGGCGGCCAAGGCCGTCAAGGACCTCAAGGACGCGGGCAAGGAGCTCGGCAACGTCGCCGACAACCTCGCCGAGGCCGCCAACCACGTGCTCGGCGCCGGCGCCAACGTGATCATGGCCGGCGGCTACGGCGTCGCGGGCACCGCGCACGTCGTGGCCGGCACCGCGGCCGGGGGCGCGGCCGGCGTGGCCGCCGCCGCCGAGGTGACCACCAACGTCCTCGCGCGCGCCGTGCAGTTCTTCGGGCGCTTCCTGCTCGCCGTGGGCGGCGAGGCGCGCAAGGTCGCGGACATCGGCGGCAAGCAGTACACCTGCAGCGACATCGCGGGCGACAAGTTCGCCAAGACCTGGGCCGATGACCTGCTGAAGTTCTCGGGCGATCAGTACCGGCTCGCGGCCAACAGCTACATGGAGGGCCTGAACCACCTCGGTGGCGCCGTGGCCAACGGCGTGCTCGCCGGCGCGGAGCTCGGCAAGGCCGCCAAGAACACCCTCGACGCCGCCGTCGAGACGCTCAAGGCCGCCAAGAACCTCGGTGACGCCGCCGTCATCGAGATCGCGGAGAAGGCCGTGGAGCTGGCGCAGGTGGCGGTGAAGGTCGTCGACCAGGCCGTCAAGTACGCCGAGCTCGGCACCGACGCCGCGGGCGCGGCGCTGCAAGCGGCGGGCAAGGGCCTGATCGTGGCGGGCAACGCCATGAACAGCGCTCGTGGCACCGACACGCGCGTGCAGCCGGCCTGAGAAGGCTGCCAGGAGCCGCTCCCTCGCGCGCGTGAGGGGGCGGCTCTTGTCGTTTGTGGTGCGTCGTTTGTCCCCTCACGCCCGCCCAAGGTGACGCATGCCCGAGAAGGTCACGCCCAAGCTGCCCGAGCGCATGGCTCAGACCGCCGATCGCTTGCGCGAGTCGGGGAGCGCCGAGCTGCGGCAGTCGGCCCTCGACGCACAGAAGGCCTTGGAGCACGTGGGCGCCGCGCTGGTCGATACGGGCGCCGCGGCCGTGCAAGGGCGCGACGCCGCGCTCGACGGCGCGCGCGCGGCCGGACACGCGCTGCAGGGCGCGGCCTACGCCGCCGCCGGCGCCATGGTGGCGGCCGCCGAGGGCATCGGTGATCTCTTGGGCGCGGCGCTGCAGCACCTCGGGCGCGCGCTCATCACGGTGGGGAACTTCCTCGCGAGGATCGGCGGCGGCCCGCAGACCGTCGTGAGCGAGCTCGCGAGCGACAGCGCCGACCCGCCCCTGTCGGAGAAGCTCATGGCGCGGTCGCGCGAGCACTTCGACCTCGCCTCGAAGGCGCTCACGGCGGCGCTGGCCGACCTGGTGGCGAGCGGCGGCAACCTCAAGAGCGCCGCCAAGAAGCTCCTGAAGGCCGCCGAGCACATGGCCGACGCGGCCACCGAAGCCGGCTCGGGCGTGGCGCAGCACGCGGCCGCCGCGGCGGTCGACGCCGCGCGCGTGGCGCTCGAGGCCGCCAAGCAGGGCCTCGACGGCACGGGCGCGCTCCTGCAGGAGGCCGGCAAGAAGCTGGTCGAGAGCGGCAACACGCTCAACTCGGCGCGCGGCACCGACACGCTCGTCAGCGAGCGCTGATCAGCCGAGGACCTTCGGCACGCGCACCAGGCCGTCGACGGCGCCGGCCGAGCCCGCGATGGCGCGCTCGCCGTGCACCGCGCGCACCTCATCGGCGCGCAGGGGCTGATGCTCGATGGCGGGCTGGCGCAGGGGCTCGACGCCCTCGACGTCGACGGCGAAGAGCAGCTCCACGTACTGCAGCACGCGCGCCACGTCGGCCGACAGGCGACCGAGCTCGGCGGCGTCGACGCGGATGCGGGCCAACGCGGCCACCTTGGCGACGTCGGCCGCGCTGGGTGCGGTCACCGGCGTCCTCGCGCGGTGGGCAGGTACATGCGCTCGAAGTACTCCTCGAGCATGCGGTGCGTGGAGAAGCGCCAGATCGACGACGCCATGGCCGCGCGCATCAGGTTGACCCAGGCGGTGGGCGTGCCGTGCTCGTCGCGCTGGTAGTAGGCGGGCACCACCTCGCGCTCGAGGGCGTCGTAGAGCGAGGCCGCGTCCGCGCGATCTTGCGCGCCCTCGTCGGGGTTCTGGTCGCGGCCGCCGATGGCCCAGCCGTTCTTGCCGTCGTAGCCCTCGTCCCACCAGCCGTCGAGGATCGACAGGTTGGGCGCGCCGTTGGCGGCCGCCTTCATGCCCGAGGTGCCGCTGGCCTCGAGGGGCCGGCGCGGGTTGTTGAGCCACACGTCGACGCCGTCGACGAGGAAGCGGCCCACGCGCATGTCGTAGTCCTCGATGACGAAGACGCGGCCGCGGAAGCGCTCGCTCCTGCTCTTCTGGAACAGGCTCTGGATCACGCGCTGGCCAGGGCGGTCGGCCGGGTGCGCCTTGCCGGCGAACACGATCTGCACCGGCCGCTCGGTGTTCCACACCAGGCGCGCCAGCCGCTCCTCGTCGGTGAACAGCAGGTGCGCGCGCTTGTAGGTGGCGAAGCGGCGCGCGAACCCGAGGGTCAGCACCGCGGGGTCGAAGAACTTGTCGAGCTCGGCCAGCACCTCGGGGCCCTCGCCCTGGCGCGCCAACATGTTGCGCAGGCGACCGCGCAGGAAGAAGAACAGCTCGAGCTTCTGGCGCTGGTGGCCGTCCCACAGCTTCTTGGCGTCGATGGCGGCCACGTGCTCGGTCAGGTTGCCCTGCTCCTCCTCGCTGCCGAGGTCCTCGAGCGAGATGCCCTCGTCCTCGCACAGCCAGCGCAGGCTCTGGCCGAGCCAGGTGCCCATGTGCACGCCGTTGGTGACGCCGAGGATCTCCTTGCCCCCAAGCACGTGCTTCCAGGTGCCGTTGGCGGTGCGGGCGTGCAGCTGGCTGACGGCGTTCGACAGGTTGCTCATGCGCAACGAGAACGCGGTCATGTCGAACATCGTGGGGTCGCCGGTCTCGCCGCGCCCCAGCTCGAGGATGCGCTCGACCTCGACGCCCGAGCCCTCGAGCATGGGCTGCGTCAGGCGGCGTACCAGGTTGGCGTCGAACTTCTCGTTGCCCGCCGACACGGGCGTGTGGATGGTGAAGACCGCGCCCTTGCGGACGGCCTCGATGGCCGACGAGAACGGCGTGCCGGCCTTGGCCTTCTCGCGCAGCTGCTCCACCAGCATGAAGGCCGAGTGCCCCTCGTTGAGGTGGAACACGCCGGGCTCGATGCCGAGCGCGCGCAGGGCGCGCTGGCCGCCCACGCCGAGCACCAGCTCCTGATGCAGGCGCATCTCGCGGCCGCGCACGTACAGCTGCGCCGTGATGGGGCGGTCGGCGTAGGCGTTGTCGGCGATGTCGGTGTCGAGCAGCACGAGCGGCACGCGGCCCACGCGCGCTACCCACACGGCGACGTGGACCTTGCGGCCCGGCATCTCGAGGCTGACGCGCAGCGGCCGGCCGCTCACGGGGTCGTCGGCGCGCAACAGCGGCATGTGCTCGGGCAGGAGGTGCGGGTAGGCGTGCTCCTGCTGGCCCTCGGCGTCGATGGTCTGGCGGAAGTAGCCCTGGCGATAGAGCAGCCCCACGGCGACGAACGGCAGGCCGAGGTCGCTGGCGGTCTTCAGGTGATCGCCCGCGAGCACGCCCAGGCCGCCCGAGTAGATCTGCAGGTGCTCGTGCAGGCCGAACTCGGCGCAGAAGTACGCGATGGGCCCGCGCAGGGCGGCGGTGCGGTCGCCGGCGGTGCGCTGCCGGCCGTACCAGTGGCCGGTCTCGTCGGCCATGTAGCGGTCGAAGGCGCCGAGCACCGTCTCGTACTCGGCCATGAACTCGGGGTTGTCGAGGAACTCGGACCAGTCGGCGCGCGACGACAGGACCGGCACCGGGTTGCGCGCCGACTGCCAGACGTGGGCGTCGATGCGCTTGAAGAGCGAGATCACCCGCGGGTGCCAGGTCCAGTACAGGTTGTACGCCAGGCGCCGCAGGCCCTCGAGGCGCGGCGGCAGCGGGACGTGCGCCACGGGCTGGGCGGGGAGCTGGGACAGGGCGAGGTGCGTGATCGACATGCCTGCCGTTAGCGCGACCGGCGCGCCGCCGTCGAGCCCCCGCGCCTGCGGCGCCGGCGGGGCCATGTACCAGGCGCCGGCCGTCAATCCGCCTGGTCCGAGTGGGCATCGGTCGCAGATCCGATGGCAGGCCGCTGCTCGGCGACACCGGGCCTGCTAACCTCCCGCGCCGATGCGCCACACGATCGTTTTCTGCGCGATCCTTGCGGCGGCCGCGCTCGGCGCGTGCCCGGGCCCTCCGGCGGCGGCGCTGTCGTGCGAGCTCGATCGCGACTGCCCGCTCGGCGAGCGCTGCGGCGACGACCACGTCTGCACGGTGGAGCAGCCAGCCGTGGCCGTGCCGCCCACCGATCCGCGCGCGACCGGCGAGGGCGAGGGCGAGGGTGACGCCGGCGGCAGCGGGGGCCAGGAAGGCGAGGGGGAGGGGGACCCGCCCGGCCCGCCGTCACCGTTCGGCTTCGCTCCCAGCGGCATCGACGTGTCTGCGCTGGCGCCGAGCGGCAGCCTGGCGATCACGTGCACCACCACGTTCGACACCGACCTCGCCGCCTTCGCGGATCCGGCGTGCGCCGAGGGCGTCGACGCCGCCACCGCGGCCGTGGTGCTCGCCGACGGCACCGTGGCGCTGGTGGTCCAGGACCTGTCGGTGCAGGCGCAGACGCGCCTGCGCGCTGTGGGCGCGGCGCCGCTGGCCTTGGTGGCCTTTGGCGACGCCATGATCGCCGGCGTGATCGACGCGGGCTCCGCGGGCGGTCAGCGCGGCGCGGGCGCCCGATCGAAGGCCGCGTGCGGCGCCTCGGCGGGCGCCCGCGGGAACGCTGGGTCGTCGGGACCGAACACGAGAA
>CAZONM010000227.1:0-9688 GCA_964580865.1 uncultured Myxococcales bacterium
GCCGCGCGCGGCCGCGTGCTCGGGGCGCTCGGCCAGCACCAACAGGCGCGTCAACAGCTCCGCGGCGCGCTCCAGCGCGCCCGCCGCCACCTCGACGTCGATGAGGGCCACGAGCGCGTCCACGCGATCGGCGCGGCGCAGGGCGCGGCGCAGGAGCACGCGCGCGGCGTCGATGCCCTCGGCGAGGCGCGCGAAGCCCGCCAAGCGCACGGCCAGCGCATCGGCCGCCGCGGGGTCGTCGGTGCGCTCGAGGGCCGTTCTGCCCACCGACAGGGCGCGCCCGGGATCGCCGCGCTCCGCCAACAGCGACGAGAACAGCGCGCCCGTCTCGGGCAACGACGGGTCGGCCAGGAAGGCGGCTTCGGCGGCCTCCACGGCCAAGGCGCCGTCGTTGGCCGCGCGCGCGCACTCGGCGGCCGCCAGGAACGCGCGCGCCGCCACCCACGGCTCGTCGGCGGCGTCGGCGGCGCGCTCGAGCGCCACCAGGCGACGCCCGCGCTCCACGGGCTCGAGCTGCTCGGCCTCGGCGTGCGCCGACAACAACCCCAGGTGCTCGGGCGCGCCGGCCAACGCGCGCGTCACCAGGTCGTCGCCCTCGGCGCGCCGACGCGGCGAGCAGCGCAGCACCTCGGCGGCGAAGGGCACGACGGCGGGCGCCAGCGCGCGCTCGTCGATGAGGCGGTCGATGAGCGCCACGCGCGCGTCGTCGTCAGCGGCGTCGGCCATGCCGTCGGCGAGCACCGCCAGCGCCACCGCCTCTTCCAGGGGCCCGCGCTTCTGTTCCTTGGGCGCCTTCCACCCGTCGGGCAACGCGCGCGACCAGGCGCGCAGCGTCACCTCGCTCTTGCCGAAGACCACCTCATTGACGCGCACCTCGCCCACCGCGGGCACCTTCCAGCCGTAGGCAGGCAAGAGCTGGCGCAACACGGCGCGGAACGGATCGGCGCGCCGCACCATGGCGCGCGCCGGCAGGGCGCCGGGCAGCGCGAGCGCGTCCAAGAGCCGCGCCGCCAGCTCGAGGCGCGGCCGCGGCAGCGACGCGAACGCGATGACCTCGTGCAGCACCAAGGCCACGCCGGCCTCACCCACGGGCGCGAACAGCCCGCGCGCGCGCAGCGGCACCGGGCCTGCGGCGCCCGCGACCTCCACGAGGAGCTCGATGCCGCCGGCCCGTGAGCGCTCGCGCACCAGCGTGAAGCCGCCCGCGCGCAGCTGGTCGGGCACGTAGAGCGACGCGTGCGACAACGACAGCTCGATGGCGCGCAGCGTGAGCCGCCGCGACTGAAAGCGCTGCGCGCCGCCCGACACGTCGAGGGGGAACTCGACGTCGGGCACCTCGAAGAGCGCGCGCTTGATCTCCACGCCCGGCGACACCGCGCGGTTGTCGAGGGCGAGCAGCGCGCGGCCGGCCTCGAAGCGCAGGTTGAAGCCGAGCTGCTCGGGCGCGCCCAAGGCCTGCGGGGTGGGGTCGTCGGGCGCGGTGGGTGTGGGGTCGCGCGCCAGCGCCGGCAGCACGATGCTCCCGGTCTGCTTCGCCCTGTCGGTGGGATCCCCGTCACGCGTCGCCATGGCCGGCGCGGACGCTACTACGGCTCTCTCGGCGCGCGGAAATCATGGAGTCTCGGGACCTTGCGGTCATGTGACCCACCTGCCCGCGGGGCCTGATCCGGTCGCTGTCGCGACCATCTTGACAGTGTCACTGACAGTGTTATGATGGAGGTATGGACCCGATCGCCCCCTGGACCCTCGACGAGCTGAGCGCGCGCGCGAGCGCCGCCCTCGGCAGCGTGGACCTGGGCCAGTCGAACGGTCAGGTCACCGAGGTGCCGAACGGCCGCACCATCCGCTACTACGCGACCCTCGGGCTCATCGACCGGCCGTACACGGCGGGCCGCGGCGTGCGCTACGGGCGCCGCCACCTCGTGCAGCTCGTGGCCATCAAGCGCCTGCAGGCGCGCGGCCTGCCGCTCGCCGACGTGGCCAAGGCGCTCGGCGCCCTCGACGATGGCGGACTCGAGGCGCTGGCCGCGCTGCCGCCCGACGACGAGATCGCGGCCCTCGCGGCCGAGGTGCACGGCCCGACGCCCAAGGTCGAGACGCGCCGCGAACGATCGTTTTGGAGCGCCGAGCCCGCAGCGCCGGCCGCGCCCACCGCTCCCCTGCCGTCGACGGAGGCCGTGGCCCCCGTCGCTGGCATCACCCTCGCTGGGGGTGTCACGCTGTCGTTCCCGGCAGCGCGGCCCCTCGGCGACGACGACCTCGAGGCCCTGCGCGCGGCTCTCGGCCCGGTCGTCGATGTCCTGCGCGCCCAGGGGCTCCTCAGGGGCCCCGAAGGAGATGACCGATGACCGCCCTGCCCCTCATTCGCGACGACGAGTGGAGCCGTTTGCACGTGGCGCTCGAGGAGGCGGGCTGCGGCTGCCTGCGCACCGAGCGCGGCCACCTGCCCCTGGTCGCCATGGACGTCGACGCGCGCGTCATCGCCACCTTCGCGCACACCACGCTGCGGCAGGTGTTCGTCAACACGCTGGGCGTGCCCATCGAGGCCACCTACGTCTTCCCGCTGCCCGACCGCGCCGCCGTGCACCGCTTCGTCATGGAGGTGAATGGCCGCCGCGTCGAGGGCGACCTGCAGGAGCGCATGGCCGCGCGCCGCACCTACGACAACGCCATCGCGCAGGGCAAGCGCGCGTCCATCGCCGAGGAGGAGCGCCCGGGAGTCTTCACCATCCGCGTGGGCAACCTGATGCCCGGCGAGCAGGCCGCCATCACCCTCGAGCTCTCGGGCGCCCTGCCCGTGGCCGACGGCGAGGTCACCTACCGCTTCCCGCTCGTGGTCGCGCCTCGCTACATGCCCGGCCGCGGTCTCGGCGGTGACAACGTGGGCGACGGCGTGGCCGCCGACACCGACGCCGTGCCCGACGCGAGCCGCATCTCGCCCCCGGTGCTGTTGCCGGGCTTCCCGAACCCCGTACGCCTGTCCATCGGCGTCGAGCTCGATCCCGCGGGCCTGCCGCTCTCCGAGGTGCGCTCGTCCCTGCACGCGGCCTACGCCGACGAGCGCGCGGGCCGCCTCGCGGTGCGCACCACCGCCGGCGAGCGCTTGGACCGCGACTTCATCCTGCGCTTCCGGCTTGGCGACGCCGTGGAGCACACCGCCGGCCGCGTCACCGACGCCGACGAGACCGGCGCGTGCACGCTGGCGCTCACCGTGCTGCCGCCCACCGTCAACGTCGGCGCGCGCGCCAAGGACGTGGTGTTCGTGCTCGATCGCTCGGGCTCCATGGGCGGCTGGAAGATGGTTGCGGCACGGCGGGCCACGGCGCGCATGATCGACGCGCTGCGCCCGAGCGACCGCTTCCAGGTCATCGCCTTCGACAACAACCTGGAGGAGATCCCGTTTGGCCAGGGCATGCTCATCGAGGCCGGTGACCGGAACCGCTTCCGCGCCACCGAGTGGCTGCACAAGGTCGAGGCCCGCGGCGGCACCGCGATGGCGCCCGCGCTCTCGCGCGCGGCCGACCTGCTCGGCGGCGGCTACCTCGAGCGCGATCGCGTGCTCGTCTTCGTCACCGACGGCCAGGTGGGCAACGAGGCGCAGCTCATGAAGCTCCTCGGCCAACGGCTGCGCGGCGCGCGCGTGTTCGCCCTCGGCATCGACCAGGCCGTGAACGCCGCGTTCCTGAACCGCCTGGCGCAGCTCGGCCGCTCGGGCGACGCCGAGCTGGTCGAGAGCGAGGATCGCCTCGACGACGTCTTGGTGCGCGTGCACCGCCGCGTGGACGCGCCCGCGATCAGCGAGCTGTCGCTCGAGGTGCAGGGCGCGTCGCTGGTGCACGGCAGCACGGCGCCAGGCCAGCTCCCCGACGTGTTCGCCGGCGTGCCCGCCACCATCTTCGCGCGCGTGCAGGGCGGCTACGGCGGCGCCACGGCTATCCTGCGCGGACGCCGCTCCGACGGCGGCCGCTTCGAGGAGCGCGTGGCGTTGGTGCCCACGCACAACCCCGCGCTGCGGGCCGCGTGGGCGCGCCTGCACCTGCGCGATCTCGAGGATCGCTTCGACGCCGGCCGCGGCGATCGCGGCGCGCTCGAGCGCCAGATCGTCGACGTGTCGCTGCGCCACCGCGTGCTGTGCCGCTTCACGGCCTTCGTTGCCGTGGATCACCAGACGGTGAACCCGGGCGGCTGGGGCCACAAGGTGACCCAGGCCGTCGACGCGCCCGCGGGGTGGGGTGGCGCGCCCGATCAGGTGATGCCAGCCAAGCCCATGCCCACGGGCGGCATGCGCATGGCCCAGCCGGCCATGCCCGCGAGCGCGGCGCCGGCGGGGCGCGCCCGCATGGAGGCGCGCGAGAGCGAGCGCAGCGCGAGCTTCGCGGACGCACGCGACGCCGGCGACGACCTGAGCGCGCCCATGGACTCGCTCGAGGAGGGCGGCGCGGACATCGAGGCGCTCGCCAGCGCCAAGAGCTACGCCGCGGGCCCGCCGCCCGCGCCGGTGGCGGCAAGGTACTCGGCCCCGCGCCGCGCACCCATGGCGCCCGAGCCGAAGCAGGAGCAGCAGGAGGCGGCGCGCTCGGGCATCCGGCCACAGGCGCCGGGCGCCGACCTCGCCAAGAAGGCCGTGGGCTTCCTGGGCGGGCTCTTGGGCGGCAAGGCCGACAAGGACGCCGACAAGGCCAAGGGGCGCCAGCCGGCCACCCTGGCCGACTTCGCGCACCGCATGGGTGAGCTCCTCGACTGGCTCGTCGCGGCGCAGCCGACGCAGTCGCCCACGCAGCTTGGCACCGAGCTGTTGGCGCGCCTGCGCGTGCTCCTCGAGGAGATGGCCATGGCCGGTGTGGCCCCGGCGGAGCGGCGAGCGCTCGAGGAGGCGCTGCGCATGCTGGCCGAGGCCCTGGCGCGGCCCTACGACGTCACGGGCGTGGAGCGCGCCATCGGCGAGGCCGCGCGCCTCTTCGAGGCCCACTGCGGACGCGCGCCCGCCGCGCCGCGCCGCGAGGGGTTTTGGCGGTAGGCCGACGTGGGGGCGGTGAGCGCGCGGCGAGCGCGCGGCGATCACCGCGAAGGCAGGGGGCGCACGCGCTGTGGCGTGCGCCCCCGCTCGTTTTTCGGCCGTGGCGCGTCCGTAGTTATGCCTGCATTTCTAAATCCAGTACATAAATCTCCAAGATATGTCTCGTCGAGCAATGCCTCGGGCACAGGAGGCGCGCGCGGTGATCCCGCGGCTCGCGGCCACCGCGCTGCGCCGGCTGCTGCGCTCGAACGCCGCCGTGCTGATCACCGGGCCGCGCCAGTGCGGCAAGACCACGCTCGTCGCCACGGCGCTCGCCAGTTTCACGCACGTCGACCTCGAGCGCGCCGCGGAGCTCGCGCTCGTGCGCGCCGACGTCGACGCCTGGGCCGAGGCCCACCTCGACCGTGTCGCCATCGACGAGGCACAGCGGGCGCCGGAGCTGTTCCCGGCGCTGCGGGCCGCGCTCGACCAGCGGACGCGCACCGGCGGCCGGCCGCGCTTGGTGCTGCTTGGCTCCGCGAGCCCGACCTTGCTGAAGACGGCGGGCGAGTCTCTGGCCGGGCGCCTCGCACGGCTCGAGCTGACGCCCTTCCTGGCGGCCGAGACCGCCGGGCGGCGCAGCGCCCCCGATCGCTGGTTCTGGGGCGGCTTCCCGCCGGTGCATGCGCGGCGCAGCGGCCGAGAGCGATCGCAGTGGCTCGACGACTACGTCTCGGCGGTGTTGGAGCGCGACCTGCCGGCGCTCGGGTTCCGCCTTCCTGCCACGCGCCTGCGCACGCTCCTCGAGATGCTCACCCACGTGCACGGCAACGTGCTGAACGCGTCCGATCTGGCGCGTTCGCTCGGCGCGTCCGTGCCCACGGTCATTCGCGACCTCGACGTGCTCGAGGGGGTCTACCTCGTGCGGCGGTTGCAGCCCTTCCACGCGAACATCCAGAAGCGACTGACCAAGTCGCCCAAGATCTACCTGCGGGACACCGGCATCCTCCACCTGCTCGCCGGGCTGCGCGGGCCCGACGAGCTCTCGGTCTGGAGCCGCCGCGGAGCCTCGTTCGAGGGGCTCGTCATCGAGGAGCTCGCGGCGCTGGCGCGCGAGCGGTGCGTCCGCCCGGGCATCCACTACTGGCGCACGGACGCGGGTGGCGAGGTGGACCTGCTGATCACCGACGGCCAGCGCATCGTCCCCATCGAGATCAAGCTTGGTAGCGCCCTCGACCTGCGGAGCCTCAAGGGCCTCCGGCAGTGCATGGCGGACCTCGGCGCGCCGCGTGGCTACGTCGTCACGGGCGGAGGGCGGCGCGAACGCCTCGGCACCGTCGAGCTCGTGCCCTGGGACGACGTGGTGTCGCGCCGATGCACGTTCGGGCTCGGCCTCACGGCAAGATCGTGAACCCGTGGGCGGGATGCCGATCACCATCGGGCCCGCGCCATCCGCGGGCGGGCGCTCGACCGCCCTGCCTGCGCCGTTGCCGATCGGGCGCTGAACGGCGGTGAGGGCGGGCGTATGCTCCCCCGCATGCGCCCCCTGCTCCTGCTCGCTGTCGCCCTCGCCGCCCTCATGCCGTCCACCGCCGCGCTCGCGCGCAAGGTGGGCGCCTTGCCGCTCGCCGCCGGCGCCAACGTCGACGCCAAGACGGCCGCGGCGCTGTCGGAGGCCCTGGCCGGCGAGCTGGCGCGCGTGCCGGGCTGCGAGGTCATCACGCAGGCGCAGATGAAGGCGCTCTTGGACCTCGAGGCGCAAAAGCAGCTCGTGGGCTGCGCCGACGACTCGTGCATGGCGCAGCTCGGCGCCGCCCTCGGCGTCGACGAGCTAGTGGGCGGCACCGTGGCGAAGGTGGGGCAGAGCTGGCTCATCGGGCTGCGCCGCGTCGACGCTAAGACCGCCACCTCGCGGCTCGCCGACCGTCGCTTCAAGGGCGGCTCCCTCGACGACGTGCTCGACGCCTTGCCCGCGCTGGTGGCCGAGGTGTCGCAGGCCGCGCCGAGCGCGCCCCCGATGGCGCTCGGGACGCTCGCGCTCGCGCCGAGCGGCCCCCCGCCCCAGAGCACCCGCGAGATCGACGCCCGCGTCGACGCCGGCGTGAGGAAGCGCATGCTCGCCGTCACCGACGGCAAGGGGCTCGTGATCGCCTACGACCCGGGTAGCGAGGACTCGTTCGCGCCCTTCTTCGCCGGCACGGGGGGCGCGTTGTTCGCGCAGCGCGTCTCGGGCGGCGGCCGCGAGGGCGACGTGTCGTTCGACCTGGTGTTCTGGGAGCCGCGCGTGGCCGAGCGCTGGCAGGCGAGCTTCGGCAAGAAGGACGGCAAACACTACCTCCAGTGCGGCGACAAGAAGCTCGAGCTCACGCCCACCACGCTGCCGCAGAGCACGCACCTCATGCAGGTGCGCTGGCAGCGGCGCCTCGCGCACCTGGCGCGCACCGACGACGGCGTGTACTTCGTCGTCGACGTGGCGCGCGAGCCCGAGGGCAGCCGCGACTTCCGGCTCTTCGTGGGCAAACCGGGTGCGTTCTCGTTCCTCAAGGTCGAGAGCGTGATGCTCGAGCGCGACGAGAGCGTCTTCACCGCCGCGCCAGGGCGGCTCAATGTGGGCGCCGTGGCCTCGTGGACGCCCAAGGGCGGCGCGCCGCTGCCGCTCAAGGCCCTGCCCGTCGAGGACCACGCGGCCGAGGCCTACGGGCCGTGGCGCCTCTACGCCGAGCCCCTCGGCACGCCGTGCGACGGGCGCCTGTAGGCGCGCGCCCTCTCAGCGCCGGCGCGCCGCGTGCCCGCCGATGGAGATGGGGTAGTCGCCCGAGAAGCACGCGTCACAGTAGCCGCTGGCCTGCGCCGCGATGGCGGCGGCGCTCTCCTCCGTCGACAGGCCGCGCACGGCCGCGTGCAGGCCGGCGCGCGACAGATAGCCGATGGAGTCTGCGCCCACGAAGCGCGCGATGTCGCCGACGCTCATGCGCGCGGCGATCAGCTCCTCGCGCGTGGGCGTGTCGATGCCGTAGAAGCACGGGCTGGTGGTGGGCGGCGCCGAGATGCGCAGGTGCACCTCGGCGGCGCCGGCCGAGCGCACCATCTCCACGATCTTCTTCGAGGTGGTGCCGCGCACCAGGCTGTCGTCGACGACGACCACGCGCTTGCCCTCGATGATGCCGCGCACCGGGTTGAGCTTGAGCTTGACGCCGAAGTTGCGGATGCGCTGCTCGGGCTCGATGAACGTGCGCCCCACGTAGTGGTTGCGCACGAAGCCCATGTCGAACGGCAGGCGCGCCTCGTCGGCGAAGCCCATGGCGGCGTACACGCCGCTGTCGGGCACCGGGATGACCACGTCGGCGGGCACCGCGGTCTCTTTGGCGAGCTGCCGACCCAGCGCCTTGCGCGCCTCGTGCACGTAGCGACCGAACACGCGCGAGTCGGGACGCGCGAAGTACACGTGCTCGAAGATGCACGCGGCCGGCGGTAGGCCGTCGACGTTGTCGATGCGGTGGCTGTGCACGCCGCGCTCGTCGACCATCACGATCTCGCCGGGCGCTACCTCGCGCACGACCTTGGCGCCGATCAGATCGAACGCGCAGGTCTCGGACGCGAGCACCACGCCCGCGCGGTCGCCGCCGTTGAGCTCGCCCAAGACCAAGGGCCGCACGCCCGAGGGATCGCGCACGCCGTACAGCCGCCCGTCGCCGGCCACGGTCAGCGAGTAGGCGCCGCGCACCTGGCGCAGCGACTTCTTGAGCCGCTCGAGGAGCGTGCCGTGGCTGGTGGCGATGAGGTGGACGATGACCTCGGTGTCGGATGAGGTCTGAAAGATGCTGCCGCGCTCCTCGAGCTGCGCCTTGAGCGCGTCGGCGTTGACCAGGTTGCCGTTGTGGCCCACGGCGATGGGCCCGGCCTGGCAGCGCACCAGCAGCGGCTGCGCGTCGCGCGCCTTGTCTTGCTCGCTGCCCGCGGTGGCGTAGCGCACGTGGCCGATGGCGACCGATCCCGGCAGCGCCTCGAGGGCGCGCTCGGTGACGATGTCGGCGACGAGCCCGACGCCGGCGATGCGCCGCAGCTCCTCGCCGTCACCGGCCACGATGCCGGCGCTCTCCTGGCCGCGGTGCTGCAGCGCGTACATCGCGAGGTACGCCAGGTTGGCCGCCTCGCGGTTGCCGTACACGCCCACCACGCCGCAGCGGTCGCGCATGCCGTCGCGCTCGTCGTCGTGCGGTGGGCGCAACCGGCTGGTCACGGGCGCTCCCCTCGCACGATGCGCGGGATCACGGCCTCGAGCTCGGCCTGCAGGTGCTCGAGCGGCCACTCGAGGAAGGGCGCGCCGTCGGCCGCCAACGCGACGTGGTGCCCGCCGAGCGCGCCAAGCACCTCGCACGGCACGCCCGTGGCGGCGGCGCGCTCGGCGACCTCCTGCAAGCGCGCGGGCGGCACCACCAACGCGAAGGCCACAGCGTCCTCAGCGAAGAACGCGCGGTACGCGTCGTCGGGCCAGTTGTCGGCGCCCACCACCGGGGCGCGCGCCACGCTCGCGTACAGGCCCGTGCCCGCGCGGCTCGCAACTTCCACGAGCGCCTGGCTCAGCCCGCCCTCCCACACCGGCTGGGCGTCGCGCAGCGCGCCGTCGAGGCGCAGGGCCCGCACCAGGTCGCAGGCGGCGCGCACCTGCGCGAGCGGCAGGGGCAGCGGCCC
>CAZONM010000228.1:0-9669 GCA_964580865.1 uncultured Myxococcales bacterium
CGGCGCGCCCACGCGCCAGCGACTCCGAGGGCGCCATGGCCGCGGCCGGCATCGGCGCGCGCGGCGCCGGCGGTGGCGTCATGGGCGCCTCGTCGGCCTCGGCGTCCATGCCGAGCAGCTCGTCCTCGTCCAATGCGGCGCCGGCGTCCATCATCTCCTCGCCCCGCAGCTCCACGCTCTTCGAGAGCTCGTCGCGCGAGAACACGCCGGTGATCTCACCACGCGAGCGCGCCGCCTTCTTGGCGCCGTGCGTGCGCGTCGACGGCGCCGCCAACGCCGGCGGCATGGTGGTGGGCTCGAGGTCCGGCGTGCGCCACCCGCGCAGCGCGGGCAGCGCCGTCGTGGCCTTGCGCAGCTCGCGGTCGTAGTCGCGGAACAACAGGTCGCCGCCCTGCGGCGGCGGACGGAACCCGGGGCGCTTGGCCGCCGGCTGCGCGCGCCCGATCTTGATCGACGCGAGCTCGGGCAGCTCCGAGAAGCGCAGCGGTGACGCCGTCGAGAGCCGGAGCGACACGCCGCGCCAGTCCTCGCCGCTGCGCTGGGCGATCCACGCGCGCATCTGAATCTCGGCGTTGCTGCCGTCGCGCGCCAGCTTGCACTGGTACGCCGGCGCCCAGCGCGCGCCCGGCACGACGTACGACAGCTCGAGCGTCACGCTGCGCGGCGCGGCGCCGGTGGCGCGCAGGCGCACCACCGCGCTCTTGCGCAGATCGGGCAGGTGGACGGCCGCGGCCGACGACGCGGCGGCGATGCGCTCCACGATGCGCGCCTCGGCCTCCTCGAGCTCGCGCACCTGCTCGCGCAGCGCGCGCCGCTCGGCCAGGCGCCGGCGGGTCGCCTCGTCGACGAACTGCTCGAGGTGCAGGCGCGCCGCCATGGGCGAGGCCGGCGGCGGCTTGCCGTCTTCGCCCGTGGGCCGCTCGGGCACGGGCACGCCCTGCAGCACGTCGACCTCGGCCACGATGACCGCGAGCTGCTCGCGCGCGTCGCGCAGGCGCAGGCGCACGGCCTCGAGCTCCTGCTGCTCGGGCGCCTTGGGGGGCGGATCGCCGGGTCGCACCCACAGCCCCACTCGCACGCCGGCGGCCACCACCTCGGCGCCGGCGGGCTCCACCGCGAGCACGCGCACGCGCACCGTGGGATCGATGAGCGTGAGCGGCAGGTCGGTCAGCTCCACGTCGTCCGGTACGCGACCGTCCGGTGTCAGCTCGGCGACGCGGGTGACCGTGGCGCCGCGGCGATAGACCTGCACACGATCGATGCGGGATGACAGCGCGGCGGGCTCTGGCATGGCGATCTCCCGAAGGGGTCGGCAGCATCCCACATCCCGGACCCGGATCACGACCGAGGCCACCACGCATTGACCCCGGGCGAGGGAGCCCCTAGGCCCAGGGCTCCCATCGGAGGCCGATCGTCCATGATTACCGAGCTGATCGTTCGTCTGTCGCGCACCGGTGCCGGCGAGGCGGTGATGTGGTTCACCGTGCTGCTCAGCATCCTCTCCGTGGCCGTGATGATCGAGCGCTTGATCTTCTTCACCACCCACAAAGACGACGTGCGCTCGCTGGCGGCCGACCTGAACAAGCTGCTGCTCGGCAACGACTACGCCGCGGCGCAGAAGCTCCTCGAGACCTGCAAGGGCTTCGAGACCCGCGTATTGCGCGCCGCCCTCGAGGTCGCCCCGCTCGGCAAGCACGCCGTGCAGGAGCTTGCCACCAGCGCTGCCAAGATGGAGCGCCTGCGCTTCGAGCGCGGCCTCGCGTTCCTCGGCACCATCGGCAACAACGCGCCCTTCATCGGCCTGTTCGGCACCGTGCTCGAGATCATCTCGGCGCTCTACGAGCTCGGCACGCAGTCGGGCGGCAACGTGGGCGCCGGCGCCGTCATGGCCACGCTGTCGCAGGCGCTGGCGGCCACCGCCGTTGGCCTGCTGGTGGCGCTGCCCGCGGTGGCGGTGTTCAACTACTTCAACCGCCGCATCAAGACGCTGCAGACCGGCGCCGAGGCGCTGGTGCACGTGCTGCTCGCGCACATGGGGCCGAGCGAGCACAAGAAGGTGGGCTAGTGGTCCCCGGCGGAGGTCATGAGCGGATGATCGGGAAGCGGATGCTCGCCGAGGGCGAGGAGCACCGCAGGGCCGTGCCTCGTGGCATGGACCGAGGACGCGACGACGGCATCGGCGAGGAGACCGAGCGAGCACCGCTCAGGACCTCCGCCGGGGAGCACTAAGCATGGCGGGCACCACCAAGGGCAGCGACGATGGCGACGCGCTCATCTCCGACATCAACGTCACGCCGCTCGTCGACGTGATGCTGTGCCTGCTGGTGATCTTCATGGTCACCACCAGCTACGTGGTAGCCGACTCCCTCAAGGTCGATCTGCCCGAGGCGGCCACCGGCGATCACACGGAGCCGTCGGTGGTGATGATCACGTACGTCGTCGACAAGGCCACCAACGCGCGCCAGCTGTTCTTGAACGGCGAGAAGTCCGACGAGGCCGGGCTGCGCGCGCACATCCAGAAGGTCAAGGCCGAGGGCAAGAAGGACGTGCAGGCCGTGATCGCGGCCGATCGCACCGCCAGCCACGGCGAGGTCATCCACATCATCGACGTGGTCAAACAAGAGGGCATCCTCAAGTTCGCCCTCAACATCGACTCGGGCGCCTGACCGACGCCCACCTCGGGTGACCCGCCACCGAGGTTGACCGCAACGAGATCGGGATCAACCGGGCGGATCGGCACGCGCCCGGATTCGTTGGCATACTCGCCGCACCCTCCATGGCCGACAGCACCACACCCCAGGCCGCGCTGCACAACGAGATCCTGCTCGCCGGCTACGGCGATCGGGACGCGGTGTGGCCGTTCGCCATTGGCCTCGTGCTCGCGCTGGCCGTGCACGGCTCGCTTGGCGCCACCACCTCCTTGGCGCCCACCAGGAAGCTCGAGGAGCGGGTGGAGATGGCCATCTACCGCCCGCCGCCCCCGCCGCCGCCCGAGCCCCCGCCCCCGCCACCACCCGAGCCCGAGAAGCCCAAGCCCAAGCCCAAGGAGCTGCCGCCCCCGCCGCCCCCCGAGACGCCGCCGCCGCCAAACCAGGAGCCGCCGCCCGAGCCCCCGGCGGAGCCCGTGCCCGTGGTCACCGGCATCTCCATGGCCAGCACGGTGCAAGGGAGCTCGGGCTTCTCGGTGCGCGTGGGCAACACGACCTTCGGCGATCCGAACAAGGAGAAGTTCGTCGACCCGAAGGATGTCAAGCCCTACGCCGGCGGCAGCCCCGACTTCAAGGCCGCGCGCGCCTCCACCATCACCAAGGAGGCCCGCGTCATCAAGGACTACAAGGGCCCCTACCCGCGCGACCTCGCTGAGCAGGGGATCGAGGGCGCGGCGGTGCTGCTCGTCGAGATCGCCAAGAACGGCGACATCCGCTCCGTGCGGCTGGCCAAGAGCTGCGGCAACGCCACGCTCGACAAGCTGGCGCTCGAGTACCTGCGGCGCTTCCGCTTCGCGCCTGCCGAGGTGAACGGCGAGGTGGTCGACTCGGTGCTGCGCTACACCTACCGGTTCGAGCTGTACGACTGAGCGAGCCGGCGCCGCCCCGCTCCGAGACAGCACGTGCGCTGCCCGCGCGGGCGCTTTGGTCCCCGCTGTGACCCAGGTCATACTGCCCCCGTGAGCTCCGGAGAGAACCGCCAGCACCCGCGCTTCCGGCTCGCGCTCCGCGCGCACCTGGCGCTGCCGGCGGGCGTGGTGGCCACGCACACCCAAGGCATCTCGCGCAACGGCGTGAGCGTGCGCCTGGCACCGCCGCTGCCCGCTGTCGGCGCCGACGTGGCCATCACGCTGGAGCTGCCGTCGGGCACCAGCATCGACGCCGTCGCCACCTGCAGGAACCACCTGCTCGGCGGCATCTGCGGCATGAGCCTGACCCTGAAGGGCGACGCCGCCGCGCTGTGGGAGTCCTTCGTCGACGAGGAGGAGCGCACTGGCAGCCTGTGGCGCATGATCGGCCGCATGGCGCGCGCGCCCGACGACGCGCTGGCGCCGCGCGGCATGCATGCGCGCGTGGCGCACGACGAGCTGCGCTTCCACACCGTGGGCGAGAACGGCGAGGCCTACCGCGTCGCGTTCGAGCGCCACGCCGCCGACGACCCCGAGCGCTGCGACCTCGCCGCCTCCCGGCCCGGCTTCCTCGACGTGGCGCGCCAGCAGGTGACGCGCGTGCTGCGCGAGCCCGTGCAGCTGTCGTTCGACGACGGGCAGTCGATGGTGCGAGCGCGGGTCGTGGAGCTCGGACGCGGCGGCTACGCGTACGTGGCCGACAGCGGCGAGCCCGGGCTGGTGGCGCTGTGCGTGGGCGAGCTCCTGCTCGTGGCCAAGAACCAGCACACGGTGTTCCCGCACTTCGGCGCCGACGACCTCGAGCGCGTGGCCTGCGACACCTTCCGCCGCGATCTGCAGCGCGAGGTGTTCGCCAAGCCCCGGGGGCTGCGGCCGGCGCCCGTGACCTTGCCGCCGCTGCCCCGGCGCGCGCCGCCGCCGGCGAGGTTCCAAGAGGGCCTCGACGCCGTGCGCTTCGCGCAGGCCGCCGCCGAGGACGTGCAGACGCGCGTCTACGGCGAGCGGCAGATCTGGTTTCACCCGTCGGTGTGGGTGCGCGTGCACGACGACGGCAACGAGCTCATGGGCCCCACCCTGCAAGACGGCGAGCGCGTGTGCGTGCTCGCGCTGGTGGGCCCCGGGGCGCCGCGCGTGGTCCGCCTCGACGAGGCGAGCCGGGTCAAGCTGCTCAAGCCGCCCACGCGCCCGGGCCCGTGATCGCCATCGCCGCGCGGGTGGCTTGACGAGGGCGTTCGGCAGCTCCTGCCCGGCGTCGACGACCCAGCGCCGAGGAGGGCGCTGGGTCAGTCGAGGTGCGCGGCGAAGAACTCCCACGCTTCGCCGGGGCCGTCGAGGTCGGCGCTGATGGGCCCCACGGCGTCGACGTACGCGTCGCAGAAGGCGGTGCCCTCTCGGCAGCCGTACTCGGTGCCCGGCCAGGTGTGGCCGCCGCCCTCGATGGTGCACAGCTCGACCTCGGCGCCCGCGCACCCTTCGGCGAACGTCTCGCAGGTGGCGGCGCCGGTGGTGGCGCTGGCGGTCGCGGTTTCGCCGCAGCCGTTCCTCGCCCGCCAGCCGGCGGCCTGCGCGGGCACCGCCTGACAGGGGAAGGTGTCGCTGTCGCCCTCGGCCTCTTGACCCGAGATCTCCTCGACGGCCTGCGTCCAACAGCCACCACACACCTCGCCGCCGTCGTAGAGCGCGCACGGATCGGCGGTGCCGTGGACGATCTTCACCGGCACCGGGCGCACCGGCGCGCAGCGCTCGATGACCACGGGCGCACCCACCGGCACGATGGCGTCGATGCGGTCCGCCAGCTCGCACGCGAGCCGGTGGCTCATGTCGCCGCCGTTGCTGATGCCCGTGGCGAAGACGTGCTCGGCATCGCCGCCGTGCTCGGTGGCCACCACGTCGATGAGCTGCTGTAGGAACGCGACGTCGTCGACGCCCTCGTCGTGCGCCGCCCCGCAGCACACGTCGTCGGAGTTCCACGTGCCGAACAACTTGCCGAAGAAGCGCTTGCCGGTGCCGTTTGGGTAGACCGCCACGAAGCCGTGCTCGTCGGCGAGCGTGTCGAAGCCAAGGCTGTCACGGGTGCCGGTGGCGTTGCCGCCGCCGCCGTGCAGCACCAGCACGATGGGCGCGGGCCCGTCGAGCTGTTGCGGCGTGTGCACCTGGTAGCTGCGGTCGCGCCCGTCGGCGGTGCGCAGGGTATGCTCGTCGCCGCACGCGCACCCCTCGAGCGCGGCGACGAGCGCCACGGGCGCGACCACGAGCCGGCGCCACGGGCTCCGTCTCGTGCATGGCGTCTCGTGATGCATCGCGCCTCCCGCGGCCGCGCACGCGACCGACGAGCCCAGGGTAGCATCGCGCCATGCAGCTCGCGTCCGCCCCGCCGCGCTCCCTCGCCCTCGCCGTCACCGCTGGGATCGTGCTGCCGGCGCTCGCCTGCGCCGGCGACCCGTACCGGCCGCAGACCACCGAGTGGGGCGACACCGACAGCGCCCCCGCCCCCGCCTCCGCCAACGCGGCGCCGCCGGCATCCGCGGAGAAGAAGAAGCTCACGGCCGCCGAGGTCGCGGCCGCGTCACGCAGCGCCGACGCATGCCTGGCGAGCGCGCGCGAGCACTACGCGGCCGACGTCAAGCGCGGGTTGGCGTTGCTGAAGGCCTGCGCCACGCGCGACGATCTCGTGGACCTGCCGCCGCTCCTGACGGGCCCGTGGCAGCGGGACCTCGCGGGCGACGAAGCGCTCCAGCTCGCGCTCGCCGAGGTCATCGCGCGGCGCGGCGGCTTCGTCGAGGCCGATACCCACGCCTGCCGCGCCGCCGGCGTGCCGCTCTACGACGTCAGCAGCGCAGCGGCGAAGGCCGAGAGGCTCGCGGGCACGCTGGTGCTCGCGCGCGCCGCCGTGGTGGGCGTGGCCAAGGAGAAGCGCGACGGCAAGACCGTCCAAATCGCGACCTTCGCGGAGTCGTCGTGGGCCGACCAACCGGAGGACAACGACCAGGTGCCGCCTCCGCTCGACGAGCTCAACGCGAGCACCGGGCGCAGCGTGTTCGCGCGCGTGGAGCCCGGCGAGGCGCGCCTCGTGCAGAGGCGCCAGGTGGTGATCGCGCTGCGGCTCGAGGAGCGCCGCGACAGCGGCGACGAGGCGAGCGTGCTCGGCGCGCTGATCGGCGTGTGGCGCGCCGCGCCAACGCTTCACCGGCCATGACACGCGCGTGCGCGTCGGCGCGGCGGCGCTCCGCCGGGCTGGGGGCGTCCCGAGCGAACGGCGAGCGCCTGGTACCACGCTGCCGCCTCGTGCGCGGCCGCGCGCGCGCCGCGCACTCGACGCGGCGCCTCACGGGGGCTCCACGCCCTCGCCGAGCGCCCCCGTCGCCCCCCTACGAATTTCGGGCTCGAGGCACTCGTTCTACCCGATCACGCGCGCGCGCCACCCAAACGGGGCTCGCGCGCGTGATCGGGTAGAACTAGTACGCCGATCCGATCGACGGATCGAGCCGGGCGCGGTCTCGTGCTTTCGGGCAACGAGCCCGACCGTCAGGGAGCAGCGCTCCCGGGCGAGGACGCGACGAAGGCATCGACCGTGAAGCAGCGCCTCACGGCGGGAGTCGACGTGCTCGAGCTCTCGCAGGGCGCCGAACGAGGCGAGCTGCTCGCCGGTACTGAGAGGAGTGCACCATGGGGCTCGCATGTTTCAAGGCCTACGACATCCGCGGCCGCGTCCCCACCGAGCTCGACGAGGATCTGGCGCGCGCCATCGGTCGCGCCTACGCCGAGCGCTTTCGCCCGCGCCGCGTGGTGGTGGGACGCGACATGCGCCTGTCGTCACCGGCCATCGCCGGCGCGCTCGCCGACGGCCTGCGCGAGGCCGGCGTCGACGTCATCGACATTGGCCTCGGCGGCACCGAGCTGGTGTACTTCGCGGCCTTCCACCTCGAGCGTGACGGCGTCGACGGCGGCATCGCCGTCACCGCCAGCCACAACCCCGCCGACTACAACGGCATGAAGCTGGTGCAGAAGGGCGCCGTGCCCATCAGCGGCGACTCGGGGCTGAAGGACATCGAGGCGCTCGCCGAGCGCGGCCGGCGCGCTCCCATGGGATCGCTCAAGGGCAAGCTCGAGCAGGAGGATGTGTGGCCGGCCTACGTCGAGCACCTGCTTTCGTACGTCGACGCCGCCACGCTGGCGCCGCTCACGGTGGTGGCCAACGCGGGCAACGGCTGCGCGGGGCTCGTGGTCGACAAGCTCGAGCCGCGATTGCCGCTCAGGTTCATCAAGGTGCACGCCACGCCCGACGGCACGTTCCCGAACGGCGTGCCGAACCCCATCCTCGTCGAGAACCACCCCGCCACCGCCGACGTGGTGCTGCGCGAGCGCGCCGCGCTCGGCCTCGCGTGGGACGGCGATCACGATCGCTGCTTCTTCTTCGACGAGCACGGCGCGTTCGTCGAGGGCTACTACATGGTGGGGCTGTTCGCGCAGGAGCTGTTGCGTCGCGCGCAGGGCGCTGCGGTCATCCACGACCCTCGCCTGGTGTGGAACACCATCGACCTCGTCGCCAAGGCCGGCGGGCGCCCGGTCATGTGCAAGACCGGCCACGCGTTCATCAAGGAGCGCATGCGCAAGGAGAACGCCGTCTATGGCGGCGAGATGAGCGCTCATCACTACTTCCGCGACTTCGCCTACTGTGACTCGGGCATGATCCCGTGGCTGTTGCTGGCGCAGACCATGTCGCGCACCAAGCAGACGCTCGGCCAGCTGGTGGCCGACATGCAGCGCCGCTACCCCGCGTCGGGTGAGATCAACCTCAAGCTCGCCGACGCCACGGCCGCGCTCGCCAAGGTGCGCGCCACGTTCGCCGATGGCGCGGTGTCGATCGACGAGACCGACGGCATCTCCATCGAGCATGCACGCTGGCGCGTCAACGTGCGCGCGTCGAACACCGAGCCAGTGGTGCGCGTCAACGTCGAGAGCCGCGGCGACCTTGCGCTGATGCGCGAACGGACCGAGGCCGTGCTCGCGGTGCTGCGTGCGTGAACGGACGCCCGTCGTCGAGCGGTTGGCGCGCGCGGCGGCACAGTGGCAAGAGCGGCAGGTCGTCCCGCACTGCGCGCGCTGCGCCGAGCCCTGCTGCCGGCTGCGCACCGTCGTGCTCGAGCTCGACTGGCGGCGCCTCCGGGTGCTCTACGACGTGACCGAGCCGCGGCGCGCCTTCGACGCGCACCTCGCCGCCGGCGCCGGTCCCGCGCACTTGCGCATGCAAGGCGGCCACTACTTCGCGCACGGGCAGACGTGCCCGGCCTATGACGAGGACACACGCCGCTGCCGGGTCTACGGCACGCGCGACAAGCCCCCGAGCTGCACCGATTTTCCCGTGTACGTCGATGGCGACGTCGTCACGGCCGACCGTCGCTGCGAGGCGGTGGACGTGGAGGCGCTGCGGGCGCACCTGGCGGCGGCGGCCGGCGTGCCCGTGGTCGCCGAGCCCGACGGCGCGTTCCCCGAGCTGGTGGCGCTCTCGCCGCGCGCTCCTCGACGTCGTCGTCACAGGCGCGCCAAGGCGCGCAGCTCCTCGTAGGTGCGCGTGCCGCTGCGCGCTAGGCACAGGTGCTCGCGCGCGATGGTGGCAGCGCGCGCCGGGTCTTGCACGCGCGCGCCACGCGCGCGCTCGAGGCCGGCGGTGGCGCGCTCGTCGATCTCGCGCAGCTTGGCCTGCACCTTGGCGTCGTCGGCGGCCACGCGGGCCGCGCGGAACATCAGGCGCGCGCCGTCGCAGCGCGTGGGCCCGTCGAGCAGCTCGGTGCCCGCGAGGTAGAGCGCGTTGGCGTAGGGCTTGCGCACGTCGGCGACCACCGGCGACGCCGCGGTGCCGCCGAGGGTGCCAAGCAAGCGCCAGGCGTCGTCGAGGGGCTCGAGCGCCTCGCCGCCCTCGAGGCGCTTGAGGGCGGCCTTGCCCTGCGCCAGCTTGGCTTCGAGCTCGTCGAGGTCGCGCAGGTAGCTCGCGAGCCCGCCGGCCTGCGCCAGGGCGCGCGCGCGCGCCAGGTCGCCGGCGGCGAAGGCCGCGC
>CAZONM010000229.1:0-9638 GCA_964580865.1 uncultured Myxococcales bacterium
GCCGGCGCGGGCGCCGACACGCCTCCCACGGGCAGCGCGGCCGATCGGAAGCGCCGCCCATGACCCTCGCCGCGCGCCACGCCTTCGCCACGGCGCTCGTCGTCACCGGCGCGCTGGTCGCGTGCGGGGGCACGCCGCCGCGCGTCTTCGAGGCGGGCCTCGTGTCGGACACCTTCGTGGAGGCGGGCCCCTACCAGGTGCGCGCCTCGGTGTACGACGAGGACGGCCTCGGGCCCGTCGACGTGGTGTGGGCCATCGATGGCGGTCTCAGCGGCGCGTCCGCCATGGTGCCGCTGGCCGACGACCCCCGCGCCGTCGGCGTGCGCATGGCAGGCACCATCCCCGGCGCGCCCCTCGGCTCGCACGTGGTGTGGTTCGTGCGCGCGTGCGACCAGGCGGGCGCGTGCGCGCGCGAACCCGAGCGGGGCGAGCACGACTTCTGGGTGGGGCCGGTGCCGTCGTCGCCCGTGCTCGACGCGATCGCGCCCACCAAGGGGCCCGAGAGCGGCGGGACGCGCGTGGAGCTGCGCGGCCACGACTTCCGGCCGGGCGCCCGCGTGCGCTTCGGCGCCGACGAGGCGCGCCACGTCGAATTCTTGCGCAGTGACCTCGTGGCGGCCACGACGCCGCGCGCCGTTCCCGGCCGCGTCGACGTCGAGCTCGAGAACCCCGACGGCGCGGTCGCCGCGCTCAGCGATGCCTTCACCTTCGTCGCCTCGCCGCACCTGCAGCGCGTCACGCCCGACAGCGGCCCCGAGGCCGGCGGCACCGAGGTGACGCTGCACGGCGACACCTTCGTCGCGGGCGTGCGCGTGCTGTTCGACGGCGCGCCGTGCCGCGAGCTGCAGCGCGTCAGCGACAGCGAGCTGCGCTGCCGTACGCCGCCGGGGCAGGGCGCGGCCGACGTGACGGTGGCGCACGACGAGCGCGGTCAGGGCGGCCTGCCCGACGCCTTCCGTTACATCGCGCCCCCGCGCGTCGACGCGGTGACGCCCGAGAGCGGCACCAGCGATGGCGGCACCGAGATCGTCGTCGTCGGCAGCGGCTTCGTCGACGGCACGGTGGTCACGGTCGGCGACGTCGCGTGCCTCGACATCGCGCTCATCGACGACACCTGGCTCACGTGCACCACGGGGGCCGCCGTGCCCGGCGTGGCCGACGTGGTGGTGACGAACCCCGACGGGCAGGCGGGCGTGCTCCCGGGCGGCTTCTCCTATCTCGGTCCCCCGGTGGTGGTGCTGGTACGGCCGCGCGACGTGCCCATCGCCGGCGGGGTTGACGTGCGCGTCTTCGGCGCCGGCCTCTCGGAGAACGACCTCGTGCTGTTCGCGGGGGCGCCTGCCCAGATCGTCGGGGCCGTGGGCGAGAGCGAGCTGGTGGTGCGCGCGCCGCCCATCAACGCCGAGCCATTCCCGGCGCCGCCGTCGGGCACGGCTGACGTCGATGTCACGGTGCGACGCCGCGCGCCCGACGACCAGCGCGAGGGCACGCTGTCGCGCGGGGTGACCTACTACTGGCCCCCCGAGGTGGCGGCCGTCATCCCCGCACAGGGCCCCACCGAGGGCGGCACCGCCGTCGTGGTCACCGGCCGCTTCTTCCGCGTGCCCGAGGGCGGCGCGCTTGCCGTGCGCTTCGACGAGGCCGACGTCACGGCGCTGACCCTGGTGTCATCGACGTCGCTGACGTGCGTTACCCCGGCGGGCGATCCCGGCCCCGCGGACGTGGCCGTGGAAAACCACCCGCTGAGCATCGGCGTGGGCGTGGAGGCGTTCTTCTACCTGGCGCCGCCCCGCGTGGACGCGGTCGACCCGCGCGATGGGCCAACCTTCGGCGGCGAGCGCGTCACCGTGCGCGGCGCGTACTTCCGCCCCGGTGCGCTGGTGTTCTTCGACGGCGCGCCCTGCAGCGACGTCGAGGTCATCGACCACGAGCACCTGACGTGCGTGACGCCCCCCGGCGAGGAGGGCCCCGCCGACGTGCGCGTGGTCAACCCCGACGGACAGGAGGGGACCGGGGCCGGGATCTATCGCTACCTCGGCGTGGCCGTGACCCCGGACTTCGGGCTCACCGTGGGCTTCACGCGCGTGCGCGTGCGCTCGGCCGGCATGCAGTCGGGCGCGCGCGTGTACTTCGGCGCGAACGAGGCGTCGTGCACGTTCGTGTCGTCGCGCGAGATGACCTGCCAGACCCCGGCGGGCGCCCTCGGCGCCGTGACCGTGCGCTTCGCCAACCCCGACGGCACCGGCGAGGACGGCGCCGATGCGTTCACCTACCGGCGCTTCGTCGACCGCACGGCGGGGCGCCTGTTCACCAGCGGCGAGAACACCAACCACGTCGAGGTGCACGACCTCGACGGCGACGGCGATCTCGACGTCGCCACCGCCAGCGGCCGCGTCGGCGTGCCCGAGACCAGCTGGCTTCATCAGAACGACGGCGGCGCGCGGTTCACCCGCGTCGACAGCGGCGTGTTCACTACCGCCAACAAGGTGGACGTGGGCGACAGCAACGCGGACGGGCGCCCGGACCTGCTGTTCGCCGCCTCGAGCGGCGTCGGCGCGGTCCTGCTTGAGGGGACGGGGGCGTTCACGTTCGACGAGCGCGCGCTGCCGGTGACGGAGTTCAACAGCGCGTTCGAGGCCCAGCTGGTCGATCTGGTGGGCGACGAGCGCGATGACATCTTCATCCACACCATCGGCTGCGATGTGTTCCTGGACCAGGTGAACAACCCCGACTGCGACAACGACCTCTACGGCCCCGACGTGCTCTTGGAGCAGCGGGATGCAGGCTTCGTCGACCGCTCGGGCTTGGTGCCGCACCGGGACGACTGGGTCCACGACCACAAGGTGGTGGCCACGGACCTCGACGGCGATGGCGACAACGACCTGGTCGCCGTGGTCAACAACGACCCATACGCCACGGCGGAGAACCGCATCCTGCGCAACGTCATCGACGATGGGCTCGGCTTCCTCGTGGAGACGCCGGCGTCGCTGGCGCAACTGGTGGGCGACCTCTACGACATTGACGCGGGCGACCTCGATGGCGATGGCGACAACGACGTCATCACGACCATCTGCGCTGGCTCGTCGACGTCCTCGGAGGTGGTGCTCGAGAACGTGGGGACGACGCTGGTCGCCGATTGGGCGGCGCTGCCCGACGACCACGACGACTGCGACGTGGGCGCCCTCATGCTTGACGTCGACACCGATGGTGACCTCGACCTGTTCTTCGGCGGCACACGCTTCGAACGCTACAACCTGAAGCTCTATGTGAACCGCGGCGACGGCACCTTCGTGGCCGCGGGCGCGGCGCTGCCCAACCTCGCGGGGCTCGATCTGCAGGTGAACCACGTCGCGGGCGGCGATCTCGACGGCGACGCCGATCCCGATGTGGTGCTCGCGCTCGGCGCGCCCTATAGCCAGATGGGGATGGTGCCGGGCGCCGTGTTCCTGTTCCTGCTCGAGTAGCCACCGGAGTTGGCGTGCGCATCGGCTACCTGTGCATGGAGAGCGTGTTCTCGGTGCGTCCGCTGCAAGCGATGCTGCGCGCGGGCCACGACGTGCGCTTCGTCATGCGGCCCATCGGACCGCTCGCGACGCGGACGCAGCCCGTGTTGCGGCGCCACCGCGGCTTCGACATCGCCGTGCGACGGCTCCTCGGGCGCGGCGCCGAAGCCGCTCGGCGCGACCCGTTCGCCGTCGCCGCCGACGCCGATATCCCGGCGTGGATCGTGGGCGATGCCAGCACGCCCGCCGCCGTGGAGCTGGTGAAGCGCGAGCGCGTCGACGTGCTCGTCATCGCGTTCTTCAATCAGCTGCTGAAGCCGGCGATGCTCGGGGTGCCGCGCCTCGGCGCCGTCAACCTGCACCCGTCGCTGCTGCCGCGCTACCGCGGCCCGGCGCCGCTCTTCTGGACGTACCGCGACGCGGCCACCGAGTCGGGTCTGACGCTGCACCGCGTGGCGCCCGGCGAAGACGACGGCGACGTGCTCGCGCAGGCGTCGGTCCCCGTGCCGTTCGGCATGCCGGGCGAGGACCTGGTCGACGTGCTCGCCGAGCACGCCGAGCGCGAGGTGGTGCGCGTGCTGGCGCGCCTCGATCGCGGCGACGTCGCGGGCGTGCCGCAAGAGGCGGCGCTGGCCACGCGCGCCCCGCGCCCCGCAGACGCCGACCTGGTGCTCGACGTCGGCATGGGCGCACGTCGCGCCTTTCACTTCGTGCGCGGCGTCGGGCGCTGGAACCAGCTCGTGGTGGACGTCGGCGGCACCCGTGTGCGCGTCGTCGACGCCGTGGAGCTCGATGAAGGACGCCGCGTGCCTGGCGAGGTCGCGCTGGTGGGTGACACCGTGTGTCTCGGGTGTGCCGACGGCGTCGTGATGCTGCGCGCGCAGGGCATGAGCTGACGGCGCTGGTCAGCGAGCGGGCCCCTCGCCCTCGGGAAAGTGCCGATCGAGGCACTCTTGGCACAGGCCGTGCGTGAACGAGGCGTTCGAATGCGCGGCGAGGTACGCCTCGAGGCGCTGCCAGCCGTCAGTGCCAGCGGCGATGCGCTTGCAGTGCATGCAGATCGTGATGAGCCCCTCGAGCTGTCTCACTTGACCGAGGGCGCGCCCGATCTCATCGACCCGATCCGCGAGGGTGTTCTCGAGCTGAATGATGCGCTCGCCGCTCCGCAGGCGCGCCAGCAGCTCGGCTTGGTCGATGGGCTTGTTGAGGAAGTCGTCGGCGCCGGCGTCGAGCCCCTCGAGGCGCTCGGCGCGCCCCTCGCGGGCGGTCAGGATGACCAGGTAGCGGTAGCGGTGCGAAGTGTCCGCCCGGAGCGCGCGGCACACGCCCACGCCGCTGATGCCCGGCATGTTCCAGTCGAGCACCGCGAGCTGCGGCCCGTCGTGCGCGCGCAACGTTGTCAGGGCGTCGTCGCCCCGCTCCACGACGGTCACTTGATACCCCGCGCGTGTCAGGATCGCGCTCAGTACAGCGCGCGACACCTGCTCATCGTCGGCGATGAGGACCTTCATGCGGCGCTCTCCGCACGTGCCGGACCCAAGACGTCGCGGTAGCGGGTCGCGATCTCGGCGTCGACGCGAGCGATCTCACGTTCGAGGACGGCGAGCGCGTCGCCTGCCGTGCCCCAGCTCTCGCTCTTGGCGATCGTCTCGAGCGCCGCGGCCGCGCGCGCCGCGGCCCCCGCGCCGATGGTGAGGAGCGCGCCCTTCAGGCTGTGCGTGTCGCGTCGGAGGTCGGCCGCGCAGCGCGCCGCGACGGCGCGGCCGATGGACACGACGAGCTCATGGCTCGCGTCGGAGAACGCCAAGAGCGCCGGGCCGAGGATGGCGGGATCTTCACCGAGGCGCCGCACCAGATCCTCGTGATCGATGGCGACGACGCTGCGGGCGGACACGGCGACGCGTGCGGTCTGGTGTGCGGTCACCTGTCGGAGCGTCGTGAGCAGCGCCGCGCGATCGATGGGCTTCGACAGGTAGGCGTCCATGCCCGCGGCCAGGCAGCGCTCGCGGTCACCGGCCACGGCCTGCGCCGTCACCGCGATGATGGCCACGCGCTCGCGACCCGGCACGGCGCCAGCCCGCACGCGGCGCGCGACCTCCAGGCCGTCGAGATCGGGCATCTGGACGTCGAGCAAGAGCGCGTCGACCTCGAGCGCGCCGAGCGCGGCCAGTGCCGCCATACCGTTGTCGGCGACGTGCACGGTGTGGCCGGCGCCCTCGAGCACGAGCCGCACGACCTGCTGGTTCGTTCGGTTGTCCTCGGCCACCAACACTCGCAGCGGCGCCTCGACCGTGGGCTCGGTCGTCGCGATCGCCGTGCCCGCCGCCTCCGCAGGAAGCGCCCCCGTCGTCGACGCCCGAGGCAGCGTCAGGTCGAACGAGAAGGTGCTGCCGACGCCGACCTCGCTCGCGACCGTCAGCGTGCCCCCCATGAGGGCCACCAGCTCGGAGGCGATGGTGAGCCCGAGCCCGGTGCCGCCAAACCGCCGAGTGATGGTCCCGTCGGCCTGTTCGAACGCGTGGAAGATGCGTTCGAGCGCGTCGGGAGCGATGCCGCACCCGGTGTCGGCGACGGAGATCGCGATGGACGCATGAGCGTCGCCCGCGGGTCGCGGCGCGCGCGCGATGGTCACCGCGATGGCGCCGCGCTCGGTGAACTTGATGGCGTTGTCGATGAGGTTGATCAGCACCTGGTGGAGGCGCTGTGCGTCGCCCATGAGCGCGTTCGGGACCTCGGGGCTCACCTCGATCTGCAGCAAGACGCCCTTGGCGGCTGCGCGATGCATCAGCTCCCGCAGCGCACGCTCGACGAGCGATGCCACGGTGAAGGGCGCGAGCGACAGGGTCAGTCGTCCCGCGGTCACCTTCGAGAGGTCGAGAAGGTCGTTGACGAGCGCCAGCATGTCCCTCGCGCAACCGTGCGCGGTGTCGACGTGGTCGCGCTGGGTCGGGCTGAGCGGCGAGTCGCGAACCAGGTCCAGCATGTTGATGACGCCGTTCATGGGCGTGCGCAGCTCGTGGCTCACGCGCGCCAGCAGGTCGTCCTTGCTGCGCGCGGCGTTCTCGGCCGCGTCGCGCGCGGTGAGTGCCTCGCGCTCGGCCAGCTCGCGCGCCGAGCTCATCGCGGTGGTGCGCCAGGTGATGGCCAGCGCCACCAGCTCGAACGTCATGACGCCGCCGAAGAGCTGCACCCAGGTGCCGTGGTCGGCGCGTCCGCGCCAGCAGGCCGCCGCGGCCACCGCCGACATGACGACGGCGAACACGGCCGTGCGGCCGAACGGGCGCGGCACAAGCCCGATGGCGGCGAGCGTGACGAAGACGCCGACCTGCATGGTTGCCATCAGGTCGTTGCGCACGATGAGCGTGAAGTACTGGATGGGCAGCGCGTAGATGACCACCTCGGCCATGACCGGTACATACCGGTGCAGTCGCGGCCGCGACGCCACGTACCACCCGATCGCGCCCAGCGCGCCGACGAGTCCGCGCTCGATGATCGGGTCGACGACCGCGCCCATGCCATAGACACTGATGGGCCACCACGCCGGGTACACCACGGCCACCACGGCGAAGAGCGCCCGGTACAGCGGCAGGCCCCAGTGATCGAGGTGCTGCGCCGTGCTCGGAGGGGCGGTTGCGAGCTGGCGCTCGCGGCGGTGACTCACCTCGTGACGATAGCGTCGGGCGTTGCGCCGCACCGGCAACGGGATCGCGATGTCTCGGGGTCGCGCGGCGACCGGGCGTTCGTTCGCGCGTGACGAGCTGGGGCGCGTCGGCCGTCCCGGGTGACGTCGGGGCGCGCGCTACGAGCAATACCAGCCGTACTGGTCGTTGATGTAGCTGCAGGTCTGACCCCGCGCGGCGCAGTCGAGCGTCTCGCGGCGGCCCTGTTCGTTACACCACACCGCCGTCTCGCCGTCGCAGCGGCCGAGGTAGTCGAGGCTGCCACACTCGGTCGGCGCCAAGCAGCTCGCCGTGCCGCTCGCGTCGAGATCGCAGATGTCGCCCACGGACGCGCAGTCGGTGATCGTCCGCGTGCCGCTCGCGCACGACGAGAGCACCGTGCCGGCGCACTCCCCGCCGGCGGGAAGATCGCTGCACGTGGCGGAGAGGCACGCGAAGCCGCTGGCCGCGTCGAGGAGCCCGCAAGTCTCGCCGCCACACGAGCCGCAGGGCCGCTCGACGACGGCGCCGTCGACGCACCACACCAGCGTCTCGCCGTCGCAACGCCCGAACGACGTGGCAGCGCCGCCGCACTCCTGCGGTGGCGGCTCCACGGGGTCTGGCACCTGGCCGATGAAGGACAGCACCCAGTCTCGGTACGTGTCGACGCGCGTGTAGCGATCGCGACCGAGGCAGTCGGGGTCACCCCACGACAACGCGCCCGCGACCCGCACGGTCCCGTCGGCGGCCACCACCATCACGGGCCCGCCGGAGTCGCCGAAGCACACGCCACGGGAGCCTTGGCCGTCGATGGTTACCTCGTCGCCCGACACGTCGAAGATGGGCTCGGCGGTGAATTCGCGCTCGCCGTAGCCGCCGTCCTCCTGCTGGCCGTACCCGGCCGCCTCGGCGGTCTGTCCCTCGAAACCAGCGAGGGAGTCCATGAAGATCGGGATGGGCTGCGTGCCGGGCAGGCCGTCGCTGGCAGCGCCGTCGATGCGCACGACGGTGAGGTCGCCCTGCGCGTGCGAGTGCACCTCGGCGACGTCGAAACACACGTTGGGGTTGCCGGGCTGCACGCCGATGCAGAACTCGTCGGCGGTGGTGATGCCGCAGTGATCGGCGGTGAGCACCCACGAATCGGTGATGAAGGTGCCGCTGCAGCTATGGAAGGTACCGACGGCTTGGATCTGGCCCTCGGTGAGCGGGACGTAGGTGGGCCTCGCGGTGCCGTAATACACGAAGCTGTGGTGACGACGAGACTTGTTGGGTGTGTCGCTGCAAAGGCCGTCGTCTTGGCTGTCGTCGCTGCCGCCGTCGTCGCTGTCGTCGTCGTCGCTGTCGTCGTCGCGCGGCGGTCGATTGCCTGGGTCGCTCGGATCGCCGCCGCTCGGCTGTAGCCGCTCGCTCACGCACGAGCACAGCGGCGCGGTGAGCGACGCGAGCAAGACGGCGAGGCGCGCGAAGGTGGGCAGGCGGCTCATGTGATGATCCTGTCGTACGGACCATGGCCTCACGATCGGTCGGCCATCCACCCGCCGAACGTCCGATGCGCGCGATGTCAGGGCGAGGCGTCAGGGTCGAGCAGCACACCACCGCGCGCCATCTTGGCCACGAGCGCGACGCGCGGTCAGCCGCGCTCGAGGCGCGCGAGATCGATGAAGCGCAGCAGGCCGAGCTCGTGCAGCTCGGGGCGCGCCACGGCCAGCAGCACCGCGTCCCGCAGGCGCTCGTTGTACGCGTCGACGACGGCGCGGGCCAACGCCCGCACCCGCGCCGGCGCCTCCGCGGTCGGCACCACCGTCGACGACCGGCACCCGCGCGCCCAGAAGATCACGCGTGCCTGCAAGTCGAGCGCGTAGGGGTAGCGCGCGCACGACAGGGGCCAGCGCGGCCAGGCGCTGCAGGTGCGCTCGGTGCTCAAGAGCGTGCAGGTCCCGGTCTGGTCGCGCGTGAGCACCGGGAACGCGCGGCCGAACACGCTGGCGTCGGCTTCGCGGCGCGCCCAGCTGCGCCTGGCCGCGGGCTCGACCGGTGCGGGGCGCTCGTGCGTGATGTGCGCCTGCAGGCCCGCGTCGACGAGACCGGCCAGATCCCGAAACCGCAGCGACACCACCGCATGCTCGCCGGCGCAGCACACCTCGGTGCACGCGTCGCAGTCGGGCACTTGGCCGTCGGGGATGACGACGCGCAGGGAGCCGAGTGCGAGGGGGCGAAGATGGAAGCGGCGCCAGAGGCCCACGGTCTCGCGCCAGTACCGACGGGTCCACAGCCGCGCGCGCGCCGTGGGCCACAGCTCGTCGAGGGCGCGCTCCGAGGGGCCGCGCTCGGTGGCGTCGTGGGCGATCGCGAGCACGGGCAGCGCGCGGGCCACGGTGTCACTCGTCGGCGGCGAGCGTGGACACGCCCGCCGCGTCGACGTGGGCGACGCCGTGATCACCGGCGCCTGCGATGGCGGGGTCGAGGCGCGCGCCGC
>CAZONM010000230.1:0-9574 GCA_964580865.1 uncultured Myxococcales bacterium
GAGGCCCGCGAGCGCGAGCGTGGCGCCCAAACGGCGCGCGATCACGGTGCGCACGGGCTCGCGCGTGCGAAAGCTCCGCGGCTCGGGTGGCAGGTGCGGCGCCAAGCGCTCCTCGAGCCCCTGCGGGACGAGCGCCAGCACCACGCCCGAGCCGGCGCCGCGCACGAAGCGCCCGAGCTGCGCCACCACGCCCACGGGCGCGCCGCGCTCGTCGACGAGGCCGAGCTCCTTCGACAAGGCCACGCGCGCCTCGGTCGTGGCCTGCTCGCCGAGGATGATGGTCGCGGGATCTCCCGGCACCGCGCGCACGAGCACGCCCACGAGCACGGTGGCGCCGAGCGCGGTGGCGAGCACCGCGAGCACGCGGCGCGGCGCGCTGTGGTGGCCGAGCGCGGCCGAGGCGACGATGGCCGCCGCCACCGCCGCCACGGTGAGCCAGTCGAGGGCGCCGGCGCCGCTCACTCGAGCCTCGCGGTCGCGATGGGCAAGAGCGACGCCGTGCGCGACAGCTCGTAGCCGTGCAGGCGTGTCGAGCGGATGGCGAGCTCGCCCTCGAACCACAGGGGCACGAGCGCGGTGGCGGCCGCGATGCGCGCCTCGGCGGCGCGGTAGAGCGCGGCGCGCTCGGCGCGGTCGGCGCTGGCGCGGGCGCGATCGAGCAGGCTGTCGAGCGCCGGATCGCTCGTGCCCTGGCGGTTGCCGCCGGCCTGCGCCGGGCGGCCTGGGGCGGCGGGCGTCGGGATCGACGACGAGTGGAAGACCCAGTGGAGCAGGTCGGGCTCGATGACGGGCGTCCACTTGGCGCTGAAGGCGTCGAAGGCGCCCGCCTGGATGTCTTGGTAGAGCGCACCCCAGTCGCGCACCTCCACGCGCACGTCGACGCCCACGGCGCGGAGCATCTCGGCCCACGCGAGCGCGCACGCGCGCCGCAGCCTGTCGGTGGTGGTGGCGAGGCGCACGGAGAAGCGCGTGCCGTCGGCGCGCCGGGGCCAGCCCGCCTCGTCGAGGCTGCGCTCGGCCAGCGCGGGGTCGAAGCGCGGCGGCGCCAGCGCGTCGTCGTGGGCCCAGTGCCCGCGCGGCAACAGCGACGAGGCGCGCTCGGCGCGGCCGTGCAGCTTGGTCGCGATCACCAGGTCGACGTCGAGCGCGTGGGCCAGCGCGCGCCGCACGCGCGCATCGGCCAGGGGCCCGCTGCGCGCGTTGAGCGCGAGGTAGGCGAAGCCGAGCCCGCGCGCGTGCTCCACCGCCAGCGAGGGCTCGTGGGCCACGGCGGCCACGTCGGTGGGCAGGAGATCGCCCTGGACCAGCTGGGTGCGGCCGTCGAGCAGCTCGAGCAGGCGCGTGGTGTTGTCGCGGATCACACGCACCTCCACCGCGCGGATGGGCGGCGGGGGCAGGGGCGAGGCGTCGTGAGCCACCAGGCGCAAGCGCTCGTCGGCGCCCAGGGGGTGCTCCACGCGGTAGGGGCCCGCGCCCATGGGCCGGTCGCGGCACGCGTCCTTCGGCGCCGCGCACGCGGCCCGCGACAGGATGCCCCAGGCGTGCAGGTCCACCAGGAAGGGCGCCACGGCACCGTCGAAGGTCAGCCGCACGGTGCGATCGTCGAGCGCCGAGAGCGCCTCCAGGTGCGCGAGGCGCGCGGCATGCGGCGAGCCGAGCGCTGGATCCTTCATCGATCCCAGGGTGAAGACGACGTCGTCGGCGGTGACGGGCGTGCCGTCGTGGAATCGCACGTCGGGCCGGAGCCTTACCACCAGCGTGAGGGGATCGACGGCGTCGATCGACTCCGCCAAGAAGGGCTCGGGCGAAAGGTCGTCACCGATGATGACGAGAGGGGCCGCCACCAGCGCCGAGAGGCGCTGCGCCACCGCCGAGGTCGCGAAGCGCGGGTCGAGCGTCTCGGGAGCGCTGGCCACCGCAACGCCGAGCACGTCGGCAGGCGCGGGCGGACGCGCACAGCCCGCGGCGCCGGCGAGCGCCATCATGGCGGCGCACAGCCCGAGCGACCCCGGCCAAGTGGAGCGCGCCGGGCGCACCTGGGGCAGCGGCTCAGGGGATCCCGAGGGCCATCGCGGAGCCCTGCAAGCGTCCTTCGGAGGCGGGGTGATCCATGGGCGACGCACAGCCGTCCTCGAAGGCGCCGGGTGGAGGAGCTCGGCGACGCCCGGCATGGGGGAGGCTCGTCTGCGGCTTGGCCGACGACGAGGGGGGCTGGCAGCAGGCCCCCGGACAGACACTGTGCGGGTGGGTGGGAGATGGCCGCGGCGTGGCTCGACCGACAAATTCGACTCCACGTCCGGGGTCGCCGCTACAATGAGTCGGTATGCCGACCGAGGGAAAGAGGGGCCAAAGCCGATGACGCGCGCGCGCCGCACCGTTGGTCGAGCTGTGGGCCGAGCCGTGCTGGCCGCGGCGCTCGCCGCAGCCGTCCTCGCGCCGTCGGCGCAGGCCGCGGGCAAGGGCGCGGGGCGCGGGGCGGCCGGCAAGGGCGAGGTGAAGAAGGAGCCGCCGCCGCGCCCCACGCCGCGCGTGCTCACCTCCAGCGGCGGCGTCGACGCGCGCCTCAAGGGCGCGCTCACCGAGGCCATCAACGTGCCCGCCCTCGACGAGGCCGAGCTCGGCTTCTTGGCGGTGCGCGTGAAGGACGGGCTGGTCTTGGGCGAGGTCGGCGCCGATCGCCTGATCAACCCCGCGTCGAACGCGAAGCTCATCACCGCCGCCGCCGCGCTGCACACCCTGCACCCCGAGTACCGCTTCAAGACCGAGTACTTCGTCAACGGCACGCTCAAGGACGGCACGCTCTTCGGCAACCTGGTGATCAAGGGCTACGGCGACCCCACCATCGTCTCCGAGCGGCTCGCGCGCGTGGCCAACGAGCTGTACCTGTTCGGCGTCGAGCGCATCACCGGCGGCGTCATCGTCGACGGCTCCTGGTTCGACGGCGTCGACGAGGCGCGCGGCTGGGAGATCGAGGAGGCGCCGGATCGCGCCTACGCGGCAGCGGTGACGGCGCTGGCGGTGAATTTCAACGCCACGTCCATCTACGTGCGACCCACGGAGCCGGGCAAGCCCGCGGTGGTGGTGATCGATCCGCCGAGCGAGCAGGTGGTGCTCGAGGGCGCGGTGCTCACGGAGCAGCTCGGCAGCGGCGTGAGGTTCTTCTCCAAGGGTGACGAGAGCGACGACGGCAAGAAGATCACGCTCATCACCGTCGAGGGCAGCGTGGGCGCGCGCCAGAGCCCGTTTCGCACATACCGCCGTGTGTACGCGCCGCTCCGGCACTTCGGCAGCACGCTCATCTACTTCCTGCAGCAGCGCGGCGTGAAGGTGCAGCACCGGGTCATGGAGGGGCCGGTTCCCGACGGCGCGCGCTTGGTGCTGGTCGACCGGTCGCCGGCGCTCACCGAGATCGTCTCCGACCTCAACCACTACTCGAACAACATCATCGCCGAGACCATCATCAAGGCCATGGGCGCCGAGGTGCATGGCGCCCCCGGCAGCTTCGACAACGGGCTCAAGGTCGCGCGGGCGTTCCTCGAGGAGAAGGTCGGGCTCGAGCCGGGCTCCTACACCTTCGACAACGGCTCTGGCCTGAACGACGTCAACCGCTTCACCGCGCGCCAGATGGTGCGGCTGCTGAGCTACATGCTGAGAGACGTCGAGGGCGGCATCGAGTACATCAGCTCGCTGGCCGTGGCCGGCACCCAGGGCACCATCGGCTTTCGCATGCGCGACACCCCCGCCGAGCGGCGCCTGCGCGCCAAGACCGGCACGTTGCGCGGGGTGTCGGCGCTGTCGGGCTACGTGGCCGACCCCGCCGGCGACCTGGTGCTGTTCTCGACGCTCTCCCAGAGCATCAAGGACGGCGTGTCGGGCGTGTGGCAGGCGCAGAACCTCATCGGCGCCGCGCTGGCCTCGAACGGCACCTGGAAGCCCGAGCCCGAGACCACCGAGGTCGAAGGTGAGGTCGTGAGCGACGCGAGCGCGTCGCCGCCGAAGGCCGAGGCGGCGCCAGGCGGCGCGCCGTAACGTGACCCCCGGAAGTGCGAGGTTCGAGCCCGTGCGCGTCGCCGCTGCCCTGACCCTGATCCTGCTCGCGTCCACCGCCGCCCGCGCCGACGAGTTCACGCGCGTGCCCGCGCTCGAGCCGAACGTGGCCTTCTGGAAGAAGGTCTACATCGAGTGGAGCCTGAACCAGATCGCGTTCCACGACGAGGAGGACCTGGGCCTGGTGTACCGGGTCATCGCGGTGCCCGCGCGCGGCGCCAAGAACGCCGCCGGGCTCACGCGCGCCGAGGCCATCAAGCGCGGCCAGGCCGAGACCGAGGCGGCGCTCAAGGCGCTCGCCAAGAAGAACCCCAAGAGCGCCGACGGGCTCACGGGCGTCGAGCGCGAGGTGTTCCTGAACGTCGGCGGGCACGCGCGCGCCGACAAGTACACGCGCCTGGCGAAGCTCCGCGTGCAAAACGGCCTGCGCGAGCGCTTCGTGCAGGGCTACGCCAACTCGGGCCTGTACGAGAAGTTCATCAAGGCCGAGCTCAAGGAGAACGGCCTGCCCGAGGAGCTCATCGGCGTGGCCTTCGTGGAGAGCCTGTTCTACGTGGGCGCGAAGTCGAAGGTGGGCGCCGCCGGCATCTGGCAATTCATGTCGTACACCGGCAAGGAGTACATGCAGCTCAACGCTGTGGTCGACGAGCGCTGGGACCCCATCCTCGCCACCGAGGCCGCCTGCAAGTACCTCAAGCAGGCGAAGAAGGAGCTCGGCAGCTGGCCGCTGGCGGTCACGTCGTACAACTACGGGCGCGGCGGCATGCGCGGCCTCGCCGAGAACGCCGGCAGCAAGGACTTCGGCGTCATCTTGGCGGTGTCGAAGAACAAGCGCTTCGGCTTCGCCGCGCGCAACTACTACGCGAGCTTTCTCGCCGTGCTCGACATCTTGCGCAACCAAGACACGCTGCTCAAGGGCGTGGCCAAGAAGGCGCCGTGGTCCTACGACGTGCTGCGCGCGCCGTTCCCGCTCTACACGACGCAGCTCGTCGCCACCGGCGAGATCGATCAGGCGCAGCTCGACGCGCTCAACCCCGCGCTCACCAACGAGGCGAGCGCCGGCAAGGTGCCCTTGCCGCACGGCTTCTCCCTGCGCGTGCCCAAGGGGCTCGCGGGCGGTGTGCAGGCCAAGCTCGCGGCCTTGCCCGAGAAGGACAAGCTGCGCGGCATGCGGGGCGTGAAGGCGGTGCACAAGGCCACCGGCAAGCAGACGGTGACCGAGATCGCGCGCAAGTACGGCCTCGGCGCCGACACGTTGGCGGCCGCGACGGGCCTCGCGGCCGGCGCCGTCCCGGCCAAGGGGCAGGGCGTGCCCATCCCGCACGCCAGCGCTCGCTACACACTGATCCCCGAGGCGCGCGGCCTGCCGCTGCCGCCCATGCCCACGACGCAGCCGGTGCTCGTGGCCGACGCCAGCCTGGTCGACGATGACGCCGCCGCCGCCAAGGACGCGCCCGTCGCCGAGGCGCGCGACAAGGTCGCCGTGCTCACCGCGGCGGCCGGGCGCGGCAAGGTCTCGGTGGGGCGCATCACCGCCGAGGACCTCGACGAGCTGCCCGCCGTGGACGCGGTGGCCGGCGTGGGCGTGAGCGTGCTGCCGACGGTCGACGTGGTGGCCGGCGACCTGGGCCTCGACGCGCCGTGGGCCGACGAGGCGCTGGCCGCCAACCCCGGCTCGCCCACGTCGTGACGCGTTGACGCGCGGGCCCCGTCGTGGCCCGATGCCCCATGGCCGACCTCGACGCCGCCGGTGCGCTGCCCACGCGCGATCCGGCATCGAAGCTCCAGCACATCGACGTGTGCCTCACGCCCGCGGTCGAGTACGCCAAGCGCGCGGGCTTCGAGCGCTACGACTTCGTCAATCAGGCGCTGCCCGAGCTGGCGCTCGACGACGTTGACCTCGCCACCTCGCTGTGCGGCAAGGCGCTGCGCGCGCCCCTGATGATCGCGCCCATGACCGGCGGCGCGCCGCGCGCGCACGAGCTCAACCTGCGCCTGGCGAAGGCGGCGCAGCACTTCGGGCTGGCCATGGGCGTGGGCTCGCAGCGCGTGGCGCTCGAAGACGCCGAGCGCGCGCAGTACTTCCGCGTGCGGCAGGTCGCTCCCGACATCCTTCTGTTCGCCAACTTCGGCGCCGCGCAGCTCGCGCGCGGCTGGGGCGTCGAGCACGCCAGCCGCGCCGTCGACATGATCGAGGCCGACGCCCTCTACCTGCACTTCAACCCGGTGCAGGAGGCCGCCCAGGGCGGCGACGTGGACTTCAGCGACGTGGCCGCGCGCGTGCGCGAGCTGTGCGGCGGCATGCGCGCGCGCGGCGTGCCCGTGTTCGCGCGCGAGGTCGGCTTCGGCATGTCCTCCGACGCGGCCCGCCTGCTCATCGACGCGGGGGTGTCGGGCATCGACTGCGCGGGCGCCGGCGGCACCTCGTGGGCGAAGGTCGAGGCGCTGTGCGCCAAGACCGAGCGCCGCCGCCGCATGGGCGCGGCCTTCGGCGAGTGGGGCATCCCCACGACGGAGGCGATCCGCGCCGTCCGCTCGGCCTCGCAGCGCATCCCGCTCATCGCCACCGGCGGGCTGCGCAGCGGCCTCGACGTGGCCAAGGCCATCGCCTTGGGCGCCGACGTCGGCGCCATGGCCAGGCCCATGCTCGTGGCGGCCGACCTCGGCGAGGAGCGCCTGGCCGCGTTCATCGGAGACGTGCTCGATGAGCTGCGCATCGCCATGTTTGCCATCGGGGTGTCCGATCTCGACGCGCTGCGCGGCACGAAGCACCTGCGTGATGTCTCTCACGGGGATATCCCACCGTTGCGCTGACGCCATGACCTGAGACACACGGTAGGCGAAGTTGCCACCAGCGCCCTGCGACGTGTCGCAGATCAAGCGCATGGTCGCTCCTCTGCGTCCGCAAGCGGCCAAAAACCTGACTTGAGGTCGGCACCGGGCGACACTTGGTGCCATGCGCGCACACGGTCGCCCTCCGACCCACCTGTCTCGGATCTTGTCTCGTGATTTCCATTACTTGAGGGATCCGATCTGGGTCCTCACAATGACGGATATGACCAACCGAGGGGCCCTGCCGATAACCTTCGCCGCCTTCCTGGCGGCAGGGTCCATCGCCTGTCAGGCGCCCGCCTCGGTCGACGGTGTGTTCGCGGGCGAGGACTTCTCGCTGCGCTGCGAGAGCCCGCTGGCCGCGTCCGATGCCTCGGGTCGAGACAGTGTCGTGGTGCTGTCGGAGGCCGCGCACGAGACACTGAGCACCGTGAACGTCCGCCTTCGCGGTGTGGCCGAGCTGCCGCTCGGTGAGGCCGTCGCCGTGGGCGCCGTGGACGAGGGCGTCTCCACCGTCCAGGTCGTGGTGGGCACCCTGGTCGTCGAGAAGCGCGCCGACGGCGTGGAGATCCTCTCGGCCGCCGACCCGCGCCGCGCGTCGTCGGTGGCTGGCACGGTCATGCTCGAGACCCGCGACGCCGACGGGGTGGCCGGCACCTTCAGCGCCGAGCTGGACGACGGCGGCTTCGTCGAGGGCTTCTTCGCCGCCACGGCCTCGCACTAGCCCAACCGCACGTTCCCCGGCGCTGTCGCCCGCGCCATTCCCACCGGCGCTGTAGACAGCGCTGCGCTTCTCGGGGATTCTCCCGCGCGTTCGGGAGGCGAGATGGGCGGCGTTCCGTCGGACGGCACGGGCAGCGGTAGCGTCGAGGTGCTGGTGGAGGTCATCGCGCGCAAGGTGGCGCGCCAGCTCCAGCTCGCGCCACTAGACGGCGCTGGCAGCGACCCCACGGCGCCGTGCGACGCCACCGACGCCACCTGCAACGGGTGCGGCTTCTGCGCCACGCGCAAGGAGGGCGTGCTCGACACCATGGTGAGCTCGGGCGCGGCGCGCTTCGGCGCCACCGCCGGCGGCGCGGCCCCGCGCGGCGACCTGGCCTCGATGATCGATCACACCCTGCTCAAGCCCGACGCGACGCGCGAGGAGCTGCAGAAGGTCTGCGACGAGGCGCGCAAGTGGCACTTCGCCACCGTCTGCGTCAACGCGTCGAACATCCCGCTCGTCGCCAAGGCGCTCGCCGGCAGCGGCGTCAAGCCCATCGCGGTGGTGGGGTTCCCGCTCGGCGCGATGACCGGAACCGCCAAGGCGTTCGAGGCGCGCGAGGCCGTCAGGAACGGCGCGCGCGAGATCGACATGGTCATCAACATCGGGGCGCTGAAATCGCGCGACTACGCCACGGTGCTCGACGACATCTGCCGGGTGGTGGCGGCGTCGAAGCCGTACCCCGTGAAGGTCATCCTCGAGACGGCGGGCCTCACACAAGACGAGAAGGTCATCGGCTGCGCGCTCTCGAAGGCCGCCGGCGCCGCCTTCGTGAAGACGTCCACCGGCTTTGGCCCGGGCGGCGCGACGGTGGAGGACGTCCAGCTCATGCGGCGCATCGTGGGCGACGAGCTCGGCGTGAAGGCGTCGGGCGGCGTGCGCACCTCGGAAGACGCCCAGCGCATGATGGCCGCCGGAGCGGATCGCATCGGCGCATCGGCGTCGGTGGCCATGGTGACCGGCGGCAAGTCCAACGCGAGCTACTGACCATGGTGGGGGGCGGTCTCGCGATGCTCACGGTGGCGACGGCCGTCGCCGCGGCGCCGTCGCCGACGGGCCGCGTCGCGGTGCTCACGGTCGACACCGTCGGGGACGGCGCTGCACGCGCCCTCACGGCAGCGCCCCTGGTACGCGCGCAGCTGCGCGCCGCCGGCCTCGACGTGCTCGATGACGACGCCACCCGGGCCCCGCTGCGCGCGCACCTGAGCCGCGGCGGAGCGCCTCTGGCGGCGTACCAGGCCCGGCTCGCCGAGGCCGAGGCGGCGCTGGCGGCGCTCGACCAGGCCAAGGTGGCGCAGATCCTCGAGACCCTGGTGGCCGACCTCGCCGTCGACCAGGAACCCACCGTCGACAAGCTGGCGCTGCTCGAGCAGGCGCGCCTGCGCCTGGCGAGCCGCCTGGTCGGCATGGGCGGCAAGCGCGAGACGGGCAAGGCCGAGACCGCCGAGGGCAAGCGCGCGCGGCGCCTCCTGGTCGACGCGCTGCGCGCGCGCCCGGCGCTGGCGCCGTCGCCCGACGAGTATCCGGCGCGCTTCTTCACGCTCCTCGACGGCGCGCGCGCCGAGCTCGCGGCGCTCGGCCAGGGCGGACTGCAGGTCGACTCGCGCCCGCGCGGCGCCACCGTGGTCCTCGAGGGACGCGACGTCGGGCGCACGCCGCTCACGCTCGGCCCCACGGCGCTCGCCCGCGGCGAGTACCGCCTGTGGCTCGCGCTCGGCACGGCGACCAGCGTGCCCATGCGCGTGACCGTGAGCGAGACGGTGGCGCCGCTGCAAGTGGACCTGGCGCTCGACGGCGCGCTGTGGCCCGACGGCCCGGGGCTGCGGCCCGTGGCGGGCGCCACCATCGACGAGGACGTGGCGAAGAGCGTGGGCGCGCTCCTCGGCGTCGACGCGCTCGTGCTGGTCGGCGTCGACAGCAGCAGCGCGACGG
>CAZONM010000231.1:0-9563 GCA_964580865.1 uncultured Myxococcales bacterium
GTGGCGGCCCCGACGGGGAGCGATCCGGGCTTCGCGTTGCCCGCGGGCCACCCGCCCATCGACGACGCCGCGGCCGGCAAGCCCGGCGGGCCCACGGCGCCCCCCCTCGACGACGCTGCGCTGCAGATCAAGGGCAAGGTGCTCGAGGTGCTCGAGGTGCCGCAATACACGTACATGCGCCTCGACACCCCCGGCGGCGAGGTGTGGGCGGCCGTCAGCAAGACCTCGGTGAAGGTGGGCGACAACGTCGCCATCGCGCAGCCCATGATGATGGAGAACTTCCCGTCGAAGGCCCTCAATCGCACCTTCGACAAGCTCATCATGGGCGCGCTGGTGAGCGGCGGCGCCAAGGCGCCCGACGCGGCCGCCAAGCCCGACCACCCGGCCAAGGCCGATCACCCGGCCAAGCCCGACCACCCCGCGGGCACCGATCACCCGAGCAAGCCCGCGCCGAAGTCACCGGGCTGACGCGCGCGGCCCACCACGCGGCGACCTCGACGACAGCGACGATCTCACCCGCTCAGCTCCGGCGTGACCACACGCGCGCGCGCGCGGAACAGGCGCGCCGGCGTGATGCCGAGGGTCGACATGGCCCAGCCGAGCATCGCGAGGGCCATGCCCTCGTCGAGCCACCCGATGATGGGGATGACGTCGGTGGGCTCGGGCACGAACAGGTACACGCCCGAGACGACGGCGACGGCGACGGCGAGCTTCTTCTTCATGGGGCCTCCACGCGCGACGGCGCGGACGCCGGCACGAAGAAAACGCGCCGAACGCGGCGCGTCTTCCGGCACCATGATCACCGCGCCGCGCGCGACAACCCCGCGGCGCGTCAGGCGTGCGCCGCGGGCTGCGTCGCGACGCTCTTGCCCGGGTAGCCGCCCTCGAGGACCCACTCGAGCACCTGGTCGACGCTCTTCGCGAACAGGAAGCTCATCTCGTCCTTCACGTTCTTCGGGATGTCGACGAGATCCTTCTCGTTGCGCGCCGGCATGATGATGCGCTTGATGCCGCCGCGGTGGGCGGCCAGCACCTTCTCCTTGATGCCGCCCACGGGCAGCACCAAGCCGCGCAGCGTGACCTCGCCGGTCATGGCGGTGTCGTGCCGCACGCAGCGCCCGGTGAGCAACGAGACCAGCGCCGTGGTGATGGTGACGCCCGCCGACGGGCCGTCTTTCGGGATGGCGCCCGCCGGGAAGTGCAGGTGCAGGTCGGTCTTCTCGAGGAAGTGCTCGTCGAGGCTCTTGGCCACGCCGAGCTCGGTCGCCTTGGAGCGAATCCAGCTCATGGCGGCCTGGGCCGACTCCTTCATCACGTCGCCGAGCTGGCCCGTGAGGATCATCGAGCCCTTGCCGCCCATGCGCGTGGCCTCGATGAACAACAGGTCACCACCCGCCGCGGTCCAGGCGAGCCCCGTGGCCACGCCGGGAACAGAGGTGCGCTCCGCCACCTCGTTGTAGAACTTCTCGGGCCCGAGCATCTTGGCCAGGCGCTCCTCGTCGACCACCACCTTGGGGAACGGCGGCCTCTCATCGGCCGCCTTGGTGCCCGGCGCGTAGTTGGCCACATCGACGGCGACGGCGCGGCACACGGCGGCGATCTCGCGCTCGAGGTTACGCACGCCGGCCTCGCGCGTGTACGACGTCGCGATCTTGAGCACCGTGGGCTCGGGGATCTCGATGTGCTCGGGCGTGATGCCGTGCTCTTTCACCTGCTTGGGGATCAGGTGCTCCTCGGCGATGTGGAGCTTCTCCTCGAACGTGTAGCCGGGCAGCTCGATGATCTCCATGCGATCGCGCAGCGGCGCCGGGATGGTGTCGAGCTGGTTGGCGGTGGCGATGAAGAGCACGCGGCTCAGATCGAACGGCACGTCGAGGTAGTGATCGGAGAACGAGTTATTCTGCTCGGGGTCGAGCACCTCGAGCAGCGCGCTCGACGGGTCGCCGCGGAAGTCGTGGCCGAGCTTGTCGATCTCGTCGAGCAAGAACACCGGGTTGTTGGTGCCCGCCTTCTTGAGGCCCTGCACGATGCGCCCGGGGAGCGCGCCGATGTAAGTGCGGCGGTGGCCGCGGATCTCAGCTTCGTCGCGCACGCCACCGAGCGAGATGCGGTGGAACTTGCGGCCCAGGCTGTCGGCGATGGAGCGGCCGAGCGAGGTCTTGCCCACGCCGGGCGGGCCCACGAAGCACAGGATGGGGCCCTTCATGTCGTTCTTGAGCTTGCGCACCGCGAGGTACTCGACGATGCGCTTCTTGATCTTGTCGAGCCCGTAGTGGTCGTCGTCGAGCTGGCGCTTGGCGTTGTTGAGGTCGAGGTTGTCGGTGCTCGACTTCGACCACGGCAGGTCGGCGAGCCACTCGAGGTACGTGCGCGCGACCGTGTACTCCGCTTGGCTCGGCTGCATGTTGCGCATGCGCTTGAACTCGCGGTTGGCGGCCTTCTCCGCCTCCTCCGGCAGGTGCGCGATCTTGAGGCGCCGCTCAAGCTCCTCGACGCCGCTCTCGTCGTCGTCCTTGTCGCCGAGCTCTTCCTTGATGGCCTTGAGCTGCTGGCGCAGGTAGTACTCGCGCTGCGTCTTGCTCATCTCGCCCTTGACCTGCGAGTTGATCTTGTTGCTGAGCTTCATCACCTCGAACTGACGGGAGAGCAGCTCGAGCACGCGCTTGAGGCGAATCTTGAGGTGCACGGCCTCGAGGACATCCTGCTTCTCCTCGATGGTGGCGTCGATATTGGCGGTGATCAGATCCGCGAGGTGGCCGGGCGCCTGGATGCTCTCCAGGAGCTGCTTGGCCATCACCGGGATCTCCGGCAGCATGTCGATGACCTCGCGCGCGGTGTTCTTGAGGTTGAGCGCCAGCGCCTCCACCTCCACGTCGCCCTGGCCCTCGTCGAGCAGCGGCGTGATGCGCGCGGTGAAGAACGGCTCTTCTTGCGTGATCTCGTCGACGCGGAAGCGCGAGATGCCCTCCACGACGATGTTGAAGCCGTCCTTGCCGGTGCGCGCCAGCTTGATGATGCGCGCGGCCGTGCCGATCTCGTAGAGGTCGTCCTGCGACGGGTCGTCGATCTCGGGCGCGCGCTGCGTGACGATGCCGAGGAGCGAGTTCTCGCGCGTGGCCTCTTCGATGAGGCGGATGGTCTTGGCGCGCCCGATGGTGAGCGGCATGACCGCGCCCGGGAAGAACACGCTGTTGCGCAGCGGCAGGATAGGCAGCTCGCCCGGGAGGTCCTGCGGCTTGAATTCGGGGCGCTCACGCTTGCGAGAGGTCACACGGGCTCCGTTTGCCCGGGCGGTCCGCCGGGCGGCCAGAAGGTCGTTGCCGGTGAATATACGCGGGACCGGCCCGGGGACAAGCGTCGACGTGAACGGTCGTTACGGCGGCTCGGGGTTGCTGACGTCAGCGACGAGGTCGGGCACGCCGATCTCGAAGGCCCCGTCGGCGCCCGCGGTCCCCTCGCCCACCAGGATGGCGGCGCCACGCTCGTCGAGGAGCGCGGAGAAGACGCGCACCCAGGCGCCGGCCTGGGGCTGCCCCTCGAAGAGCACGGTGCCGGCCACGATGGCGCGCTGCGGCAACTCCACGTCGTGGCCCAGGCGGCCGGCATCGAAGGTGACGATCTCGGATGACGCCGGCGCCGACGACGACGGGGGTGGGCGTGTGGCCACGCGGTACCGACCGGGATCGACGGCCGCCTGCCAGCGCCCGCGCTCGTCGCTCTCGGCCTCGACGGCCACCAGGCGGTCGCCCAGGAGCTCGTCCGGCGCACCGTCGACGCCGCCGATGCGCACCAGCGTGATCTTGGCGTGGGCGACGGCGCCGCCCTCGATGTCGAGCACGGCGCCCGACGCCTGCAGCCGCTCGGGCAGGCGGAACACCACGGGGGTGTCGGGCGACGCCGGTACCGCGAGCCCCGCTACCGTCAACATGCCGGCGGATGGCTCGTCTGCCCTGCCCATCACCAGCGCGTCGTACGTGCCCGGCACCAACGGCACGTCGATGACGCCGCGCTCGTCGGCGTCGACCGCCAGCTCGAACAGGCCGTTGCCCACCACGGCGCGCACCACCAAGCGCGCACCGGACACGGGCGCCCCGGCGCCGTCCACCACCGACGCCGAGAACGGCACCGGGGTGAGCACGTCGCCGAGCTCGACGTCGCCCAAGGGGTTGTCGCCGTCCATCAGGGTCAAGCCCGGCATGGTGACGGTGGGGTAGTAGGCGTTGTCGCCCGTGGGCCCTACCACCAAGACCACGTCGTCGACGGCCTCGGCCAGCGCCAGGTCGAACGCGCCCGCGGCGTCGGTGGCGGCCACGGAGGAGAGCCGTCGCCCATCGGCGCGCTCCACGTGCACCGCCAACGCCGGGATGCCCGAGGCCGCAACGCCCGTGCCGGCCACCACGCGCCCGTGGACGCGCGGGCCCACGTCGGGCAGCTCGATGGGCGGCAGCGCGAACACCCCGCCGTCGCTGTCCACCTCCACCGGCTGCTCGTCGTGCGCGTAGTACGGCGCGCGCGCGGGATCGGTGGGGTTGACGGTGACGGCGTAGCGCGCGCCGTCGAGCGCCACCACGCTGAACTGGCCCGCCGGGTCGGTGGTGGCCTGCGGGGCGAGCGCCCGACCCGGGATGGCCAGGGCGGGCCGCAACAGCACGTTGGCGGCGACGGGCGCGGCGCCGGCGCTCACCGCCCCCTCCACGGCCACCCCCGGGCGCAGCGCCACGTCGACGCGCGGGGTGTCGGACAGGTCCACCCGCAGCACGTTCTGCACCGGCAGGCCCGACGCGGCGCCGGGGTCGACCTCGACGTCGACGGTGGTGAGACGCTGGTCGAGGGGATCGAGGCACGTGCCGAAGGCGCACACGAAGCCGCCGTCGCACGAGCGATCGCTGCCGCACGGCGCGTCGGCGGCGTACTCGTAGCAGGCCACCTGGCACCACAGGCCGACCAGCACCGCCGCGACGACGACGAGGTGGCGCGTCATGTGCCGCTCCCTTCCACCGGGCAGGCGGAGTCGTCGAGGTCGATGAGCCACGAGAACGACAGGAGCCCGGCGCCGTCGCGTGGCCGATCCTCGCCCGGCACGAAACCCCCGTCGGAGATGCGCAGCTCGAGGAGCTGCGTGAGCGTGTTGCCGGGCGCCACCTGGTCGTCGAGGTCGCCCACCTCCGAGCGCAACAGCGACTCCGTCAGCTCGAGCGGGATGAAGTCGTACACCAGCTCGCCCTCTTGATTCTCCACGGGCACGAGCTCGTCCTCGAACAGGCGCTCGCGCACGCCGTCAACGGAGCCGCCGTTCCTTTTGAGCAAGAGCGTGATCCGCGCGGTCAAGGTGTCGAGGTCGGCGTCGAACAGATCGACGACGTGCACCACCAGCGGGCGGCAGCCCTCGCCGAACTGCGCGAGGTTGGGCTCGAACTTGAACGCTGGGCTGATGGCCTGCCCCGTCGGGGCGTGGTTCGTGGGGGGCCTGAGGCCGTCGAGGTAGAAGGGGTTGATGCAGCCCATGGTCGATGCGCCGAGCGCCACCACCAGGGCTAGCAACGCCGGTGCCAGGCGCGGGCGCGGGCGATAACCCCCGGCTGCGACGTCGCTTTCCGCCATGGGCGGTCGGTCGGTCGCCGCGCGGGGACGGCGCGAGCGCGACAGGGGCGTCGCGGCCATGCGCACCCGCTACCGCTCCCCCGTGCCGCCGGGCTCGTCGCCGTCGCGGGCGGCCTCGAGGTGCCGGAAGATCGTGCGCGGATCCACGCCGAGGTCGCGCGCGGTCTTGGTGCGGTTGCCGCCGTTTCGCTCGAGGGCCTCGTCGATGTAGCGCTTGCGGAAGCGCGTCAGCGCCTCGTCGAGCGACAAGATGTCCTCGAGGTCCTCGCTCTGGATGTCGAGGTCCTCGGGGCGCAGCTCCTTGCTCTCACACAGCACGATGGCGCGCTTGAGCCGGTTCTCCAGCTGCCGCACGTTGCCGGGCCAGGCGTACTTGCGGATCGCGGTCAGCGCCTTGGGCGTGAACCCCTTGAACTTCTTGCCGTGCTCCTCGGCGTACTTCTGCAGCAAGAAGTTGGCGATGACGACGACGTCCTCGCCGCGCTCGCGCAAGGGCGGCAGGTGGATCTGCACCACGTTGAGCCGGTAGTAGAGGTCCTCGCGGAACGTGCCGTCCTTGACCATCTGCTCGAGGTTGCGGTGGGTCGCCGCTACCACCCGGATGTCCACGTGCTCGGCGCGGTTGTCGCCGATCTTGGTGACCTGTCGCTCCTGCAGCGCGCGCAAGAGCTTCACCTGCAGGTGCAGCGGCAGCTCGCCGATCTCGTCGAGGAACAGGGTCCCCTTGTCGGCCTGCTGGAAGCGCCCGGGGCGCGTGGCCACGGCGCCGGTGAACGCGCCCTTGACGTGGCCGAACAGCTCGCTCTCGAGCAGGTTCTCGGGGATGGCACCGCAGTTGATGACGACGAACGGCCCACGCGCGCGCGGCGAGCGCTTGTGGACCTCGCGCGCGATGAGCTCCTTGCCGGTGCCGGTCTCGCCCGTGACGAGCACCGAGATGTCGGCGCGCGCGACCTTGTCGATCTTCTTGAACACCTCGCGCATGCCCTCGCACGCGCCGATGAGCTCGCCATAGCGGCTCTTCTCGAGCTCCTGCTTGAGCCCCTGGTTCTCGCCGGTGAGCGCGTCGATGTGCAGGGCGTTTTGCACCAACAGCGACGCCTGCGCGGCGAACAGTCGCAGGAGCTCGAGGCTCTTGTCGTCGAACAGGTTGGTGACCGAGTTGTTGCCGACGTAGATGGCGCCAAAGACGCCGCCGGGGTGCGGCGCGCCGTCGGCCTGCGCGCCCACACGCACCAGCGGCACGCACATCACGCTGGTGAGCTTCAGGCTCACCACGCTCTCGGACGAGGAGAACTGCGTGGAGGTGAGCGCGTCGGACACCACGATGGCGTCGCCGGTCTCGATGGCGCGCTTGACGATGGAGTCGGAGAGCTGCGCCACCGCCTGGTCGAGGTTCTCGCCCTTGAGGTTGCGAGCCATCTTGATGCGCGGCACGCGCGCCAAGCCGGCCTCGCCGCGCTCTTCCTCGTCGATGAGCACCAGGAAGCCCTTGTCGGCGCCGGTGAGCGCGATGACCTCGTCCATCAGCGCCTCGAGCAGCGCCGGGATCTCGCGCGCCTCGCCGAGCTTCTTGGAGAACGCGACGATGCGCCGGAACGCCTCCATCTGGCGCGCGTGGCCGTCGTCGTGCTTGACGACCTTGGGGCGCTCCTCGAGGAAGAAGCGCAGCCGCACCGTGCCGATGACGATGTCGTCGCCGTCGACCAGGTGCTGCTTCCTCACCTGGCGCCCCGACACCAAAATCTCGCGCTGCTTGTCGCTGGTGGCGATGGTGAAGGTCTTGCCGTCGTAGGCGATGTGGGCCACCAGCGACGGCAGGCCTGCGTCGGTGAGCCGCACGTCGCTCTCGGGGTCGGCGCCGATGGTGGTGAGGCTCTTGAAGACGGGCGTGCGCGTCTCGCTGCCGTCGGGATGCAAGGTGACGAGCGTGGCCATCTCGTCGGGTGGTCTAGCGCGTTCCGACTCAGGGCTCCACTGGCACCGGGTCCCCGGGGGGCGCCGCGGGCTCGGCCGGCGCCGGGGCGATCTTGCGGACCGCCTTGATCTCCGCGGCCGTCAGCGGCCGGCGCGTCTGCTTGCGCTCCACGATGGCCCGGTCCTCGTAGTTCCACAGCGCGTCCGCGACGCCGAAGCCGTACGCGAGGGCGAACGCCATGGCGCCGCCGAGCTGGACGGCCCAGAACACGTGGTGGTTGGCCTCGGCCTCACCGATGCTGATGGGCGGCGGCGGCGACGCGGGATCGCGCTTGTAGATGCTGATGATGTCGCCGCGCGCCACCTGATCGCCCCAAAAGCCCACCACGGCAGCACCGAGCGTGGCCGCCTGCACGCTGCCGAGCACGATGGCCATCACCAGATCCTCGTTGGCGGCCTGTGCGAGCCCGAACGGCAGGAACGCGGCGGCGAGCGGCGTCTCGCGCACGGTGGTCACGCGCTCCACCAGCACGCCGCCGTCGAGGTTGTCCTTCTTTTCGGCCTCGCGCGCGCGCCGGATCTCCTCGAGCTGCACGCGCATCGACGCCTTCTGCTTCTCGAAGATCTCCACCGCGACCGGCGGCGTCAGGAACGGATCGAGCGTGTACTCGGGATCGATGGCGAGCAGGCTCGAGAGCTCGCGCGCCGCCTCGATGGGCTTGTTGGCCAACGCCAGGCAGATGCCGAGCATGCGGTGAACATCGAGCTGCTGGCGCTCGTCGCCTAGGGTGCCGGGCACCACCAGGGGTGCGAGCTGGTCGATGGTGCCCGCGCAGTCGCCGTACTCGAAGAGGCTCTTGCCCTTGGCGTAGCGCTGCTCCGGCGTGGCGGGCGGCGCCTCGCTCGGCGGCGGCGCCGCGGGCGCTGGCGTCGCCGCGGGCGGTGCCTCTGGAGGTGACTCCGGCGGTGGGCTCGCTGCGGGCGCGGCTTGCGCCAGCGCGGGCACCGCCCACGCAAGCACGATCAACGCCTCAAGGACCCGCCTCGTCACCGGCCTCGGGTTCTAGCACGACGTCGATGACGGCGGTCTCGCCGGCGAGGAAGTCGACCTTCAAGCGCTTGGGACGGAAGCCCTTCTTGACGACGAACACCTCGCGCACGGCGCGGGACTGATCGCCGAGCGGCACCACCAGGGGGCGCTCGAGGCTCTGCCGGGCGGTCACGGCGCCGCCGGTGCCGGCCACGCTCACGGCGGCGTCTTGGACGTTGCACGTGACCTTCAAGAGCGCGGGCCGAGGCTCGAGCTTGACGGTGATGACGGGCGGCTCCCCCTCGGCCTTGACCTCGAAGGGGATCTCCTTGTCCTTGGCCGAGGGGTTTTGGAGCAGCGCCACGTGCGGGCCCACGGGCAAGAGGCCGGTGGCCACCGGCTTGCCCGCGGAGAACGGCTTGCCGTCGACGAGGATGTTGGCCCACGGCGCCACCCGGAACGTGACCATGCGCTCGACGACCACGGGCGCCGGCGGCGTGGGCTCCTCCATCTTGGTGGCGGGCGCGCCGTCCTTCTTCGGCGGCCGCGGTCGGGTCGGCTCGGTCTTGACCACCTTGCCGGTGCCGTCCGACGGCGTGCGCTCGCTGGCGAAGGCCGCGGGCTGCCCCGTGGAGGTGCCGTCGTCGAGCGTGGCCGGCTCGTCGGTCGCGGTCGGTGCGCGCGCCGGCTCGTCGGCGGCGCGGCCGTTGTCGAGGCGCGTGGCCACCACCACGGCGGCGACGATGAGCCCCGCGGCGGCCGCGATCACGCCCACCTGCTGCACGAGGCGCCGCGGCGGCAGGGCGCGACGCGCAGGCTCGGTGACCTCAGTGGGCGCCAGGTCGACCACGGCGACGCCGGTGGGCGCCGTGGCAGCGCCGCCGTCGAGCGGCGCCTGTAACGCCGCCTCGTCGAGGCCCCCTTGGGCGCGGGCCAAGAGCGCCTGCGCGTCGTGGTCGTCGGCGTCGTCGGCGAGCACGCGGTTCAGGCACGAGAGCGCGCGCACCGGCGCGCC
>CAZONM010000232.1:0-9553 GCA_964580865.1 uncultured Myxococcales bacterium
ACGGAGGATCGGGCGGCCGGCACGGCCTGTCATCCCGGCTTCGCTGATGGGTCACCGTGCCCGAGAGGTGCAAGCATCAGCCCCGGCACCGCTTGAGAGGCAGTCGATCGGGTCCATCCGGAGGATGGGCGGGTCCGCGACGACAAGGAAGTCCGCGCCAGCAGCGTGGACACCTGCGGCAAGGCCCGCGACTGCTTGTCCCCACGCGACGACACCGTCCTCAATTGACCGGCGCCGCCCAAGGTCGTCAATCGCCCGCCTGCGGTCGACGTACCCACTGTAGTTGCTGGTGACCACGAGTTCCGGGCGTATTGCCTGGACTGTTCGAACGATGCTCTCCTGGAACTTTTTGCACGCACCTCGACTCGCGCCGGCCTTGTCGACGACACGAAACGGAAGCGCCGGACACGCGCTCATCCCCATGAACACCACGCGCACACCCACGCGCTGGCCCGCGATATCGAACGCCGGCACCCATTGCATGGCATGCGAGTCCCCAACCAACAGGACAGTCCGCGTCGCGGTGGCGTCGCCGTAGGCGCACACCGCTGGCACCACCCCCGCTGACAGGTCCTCACACCCCGACACCGCCACCCTGTCCTTCCGCGCCGCCAGCGCCGACGCCACGGGCTCGCGGGTCGCCGCCCACCGGTACGCCCCCCAGTGCGCGGCCCCCACCACGCCCCCGATCACCACCGTGCCCACGGCCAGCGCCAGCGATCGCCGCGTCGAGCGCACCAAGCCCGGATGGAAGCGAATGGGCTGCTCGACGAGGGCGTAGGTGATCGCGGCGACGACGAGCGACAGCGCCACCGCCGCGTACTTCACGAGCTCATTCTGCGGAAAGAGGTCGTCGGCGAAACGAATCGCGGGCCAGTGCCACAGGTACCAGGCGTACGACCGCTTCCCGAGCCACTGCATGGGCGCCGTGGTGAGCGCACGACCCACCAGCCCACGCCCGCCGCCCACGATGAGCAGCACGGTGGCCAGCACGGGGAACAGCGCGGCCACGCCGGGGAAGCGCCAGCTCTCGTCGATGATGGCGAGCCCGGCCACCAAGAGCGCCAGCCCGGCCCAGCCGTGGAGCGCTTGGCCCCGTCGCTCGCACGCGGGCTCCCACAGCGCGATCATCGCGCCGGCCGCGAACTCCCACGCGCGCACGGGCGAGCCGAAGAACGCCCAGGGGCTACCGCGCTGCGTGAACCACAGGCAGCCCGCGAACGAGACCAGCGCGCCGCCCACGATGGCGATGACCAGCCACCGGCGGGGCTGCCCCGTCCTCCGGCCAAGCCACATGGCGAGCAGCAGCATGATCGGCCACGCGATGTAGAACTGCTCCTCCACCGCCAGCGACCAGGTGTGCAAGAGCGGGTTCGGCGCGAGATCGGCGGCGAAGTAGTTGGTGCTCTGGCGCGCGAACAACGCGTTCGAGAGGTAGGCGCTGGCCGCGACTGCCGCCTTGGCGACGCGCTCCCAGCGCAGGGGCGGCAGGAGCAACCAGCTCGCCGCCAGCACGGCGAGCACCATGGCCGCCGACGCGGGCAACAGCCGCCGCGCGCGCCGCGCCCAAAACGGCAGGAGCGCGATGGTGCCCGTCTCCGCCAGCTCGCGCAGGAGCAGGCGGTTGATCAAGAACCCCGAGATCACGAAGAACACGTCGACGCCGACGAAGCCGGCGTGGAACCCCGGCACCCCGGCGTGAAACGCCACCACCGCCGCCACTGCCACGGTGCGCAGCCCATCCACGTCCGGCCGGAACTGCCCCTTCACCCCACCCATCCCCTCACCCAACCCCCACCCGCTCCAAAGCCTCCACCACGTCCTCCGACCCCAGCACGGCCCGCACGCCGCGCCCGAGCAGCCCCACCTGCACCACGATCCGGCGCTGCCCATCGGGCCCGCGCTGCACCACGCCACACACGCCGCGCAGCGGGCCGGCCGCCACGGTCACCGGCGTCCCCGGCACCAGGCGCTCGACGGGGTCGAGCGCGCGCTCGGCCCTCACCAGCGCCTGCAGCGCCTCGATCTCATGGCTCGGGATGGCGCGCGCGATGGCGGCGTCGCCCGGCAGGCGCCCCACCACGTCGATGACGCCCTTGCAGCGCAACAGCGCCACGCGCCGCTCGGCGCACAGCGCCAGGCGCGCGAACACGTAACCCGGGAACAGCGGCACCTCCACGCGCCGCACGCGGTCGCTCCAGGCGCGCCGCTCCACACGCGCGGGCAAAAACACCTCGTCGACCTTGGCCGAAAGCTCTGCCGCCGCGCTGGCCTCGCTGCGCGCATGCACGGCCAGGGCGTGCCAGCGCGCGCTCACGCCGCCGGCTCCGCCGACTTCTTCGGCTTCGCCTGGTCGTCCTGCTCGCCGTAATACCCGCCGTAGCGGCGCGCGTAGTAGTAGCTGTAGCTGCCGGCGTAGCGCGCGCTGTTGACGTCGACGTCGTTCAAGATCACGCCGAAGACGTGGTTGCGCGCGTCGTGCAGCGCGCGCAGCGCCTGGCGCGCGCTGTCCTTGCTGGTCTGCTCGCACTTCACCACCAGCACCACGCCGTCGACGAGGGCGCCCAAGATGGCCGGGTCGGTCACGGGCCCCACGGGCGGCGTGTCGAACACCACGCGGTCGTAGCTCTTGGCCAGCTCGGCCACGAGCTCCTTGAAGCGCTCCGACAAGAGCAGCTCGGCGGGGTTCGGCGGCAGGGGCCCGCACGGCAAGACGTCGAGCTTGTCGACCTCGGTCTTCTTGATGGCCTGCGCCAGCGCGCCCTCGCCCACCAGCACCGACGACAAACCCACGGAGGCGTCGACGCCGAACACGTGGTGCAGGCGCGGCTTGCGCAGGTCGGTGTCGACCAGCAGCGTGCGGCTGCCCGCCTGCGCCATGGTGATGCCGATGCTCACGGCCGTGGTGGTCTTGCCCTCCTTGGGCGAGGGAGAGGTGACCACCAGCGTGCGCAGCGGCCGATCGGGCGTCATGAACAAGAGGTTGGTGCGGATGAAGCGCGCGCACTCCGCCACCGACGACTGCGGGTTCTTCACCAGGTACAGGTCGCGCGCGCGCAGCCGCTCGATGCCCTCTGGCCCGCGCGATCGATCCTCGCCCTCCACGCCGATGACGGGCATGAGGCCCAAGAACGGGCTCTTCAAGACCTGCTCCACGTCCTCGTGCGACTTGATGCTGGCGTCGAGCACCTCGAGCAACAGCGCCAGCGCGATGCCCAGCGCCGCGCCGAGGAAGAGCGCGAACAGCAGGTTCTGCCCCAGGTCGGGCTTGAACGGCTTGTCGGCCACACGCGCGTCGTCGAGCGGCCGCACGTTGTTGAACGGCAAGGCGCTCGTGATGTCGGCCTCCTTCATGCGCGTCGACACCATGTCGAAGAGCTGCGCGTTCGAGTCACGCTCGCGCTTGAGGCGCTGGTAGTCGAGCGTGAGCTTGTTGAGGCGCGCCTCCTTGGCGCGCTCGGCCGTGAGCGCCTCGCGCAGCCCGGTGATCGCTTGCTCGCGCGACTCCTTTTGCCGCTCCAGCGCTACCAGCACCGCGTCGATCTCGCGCTGCAGATCGGCGTCGACGGCGGCGACCTGCTCGCGCAGCAGCTTCACCTTCGGGTGGTCCTCGAGGTAGCGGGCGCTGAGCTCGGTCTCCGTCGCCTTGAGCTCGATGCGCTTGGTCTTGAGCGACGCCACCACCGAGGCCGCCTGGATCTCGGGCAGCGTGTCGATGAGCGCCGGGTCCTCGCGCACCTGCTTGAGCGCGGCCATGTTCACCGTGTCGCGGATGCGGCTCGCCTCCTCGGCGGCGAGCTGGGCGTTGAAGGCGTTGAGCCGCTGCATCACCTCGGCGAGCTGGCTGTCGAGCGACGCGTTCAGCACGTCGTTGTTGGCCATGAAGTCGAGCAGCGCGTCTTCGCTGGTGCGCAGCTTGGCCTTCAGGTCGTCGTGCTGCACGCCGAGCCACTTCGAGGCCACGCGCGTCTCGTCGACGCGCTTGTTGAGGTTCTGCGCGCCGTAGGCCTTGACCACGGCGTTGGCCAGGTCGGCGGCGAACTTCGCGTCGTCGTGCACCACCACCACGCGCACGATGTTCGAGCGCTTCTCGGGCTCCACCGTGTACAGGCCGAGCGCCAGGTCCGCCGGGTCGAGCGCGTCGATGGCCTTGGCGCGCGCCGCGGGGTCGTTCACGCCGGCCAGGCCGTTGAAGCGATCGTCGTAGGCGAGCCGCATGGTCTGCGCGGCGGCGCGCGCCACCGCGCGGCTGCGCATGACCTCGAACTCGGTCTCGAAGAAGTTGGTGGGCACCCACCCCGAGGCCGCCACGTCGTAGACCTCGGCCACGCCGGTGAGCACGCGCGGCGTGCGCGTGTCGATGACCAGGCTGGCCGCGCTCCGGTAGAGCTTCGGCTGGCGCATGGTCCACACACCCACCACCACCACGGAGACGACGGTGGCGGCCAACACCAACCACCAGCGCATGCGGATGGCGTGCAGGTAGCGCCGCCAGTCGACGGCGGGCTGCGCGGGCTCTGCCGCCGCCTCGGCGGGCTCCCACGACGGCACCGCCGCCAGCGCGGGCTCCGTGGTGTCGGGGCGAGCGCGGGTGGCCATCAGAAGGGCGTCTCCGGCACGAAGATGATGTCGCCGGGCTGCAGGAGCACGTCGGGCGCGCGCCCCTGCCCGATGCTCGCCACGTTCACCACCACGCGCACCTGCTTGCCGTCCTTGTCGCGCGTGATGAGCGTGCGATCGGGGTCGGCGAGCTTGGTGGTGCCGCCCGCGCGCGCCACGGCGTCGATGACCGTCATCTTGCCGTCGAAGGGATAGGGCCCGGGCTTGGCCACCTGGCCGAGCACATAGACCTTGCGCGACTGGTGGTCCTTCACGAACAGCGACACCTCGGCGTCCTTGAGGTAGCGCTCGTTGTAGAGGTCGGCGATCCTGATGGTGAGCTGGTCGGGCGTCATGCCCGCCGCCGCCACCGCGCCCACCAGCGGCAGGCGGATGGTGCCGTTGTCCGAGACCTGGTGCGTGCCCGACAGCTCGGGCTCGTTGTAGATGCGCACCTCGACGACGTCACCGGGGCCGAGCATCTCGGCGCGCGCGGCCTCGGGCGCCGGCAGCGTGCTGGCAGGCGGCACGCCGCAATTCATGCCGCCGGTCACCAGCACCGCGCACACCGCCACGCACAGCCGTGGCGCGGCGGACGCGAGCAGGGTGAGTGACCGGCGCGAGCTCATGCGTGGTGCTCGGGCGGCGGCGCGCACGCCGTCGTCAGTACTTGGCGGCGACCGTGAGCATGGTCTGGTTGCGGAGGAAGCCGAAGTTGGTCTCGACGCCGTTGGGGGCGCTGGCGGGCGACGACGCGTTGGTCAGGCGCCAGTCGAGCTTGTCGTACAGCGCGATGCTCAACCAGTCGGTGAAGTAGTAGGCGATGCTGGCGGCCACGTCGAGGTGCCCGTCCAGGCGCAGGAAGCCGTCCTCCGACGCGGTGCTGAGCTGGGCCTGCTCCTCGCCGAACTCCATGATCGAGTAGCCCGAGTTCACGCCGAGGTGGAAGCGGCCGCCGAGCACCTGGCTCAGCTCCACGTAGAAGCGGTTGTTGCCCACGTACTGGTAGAGGGGCGCCGGCGAGAAGTCGCGACGATAGCCGCCGCCGAGGTGGGTCGTGAGCGTGGGCCGCCACTGCACCTCGGCCTGCCCCACCACGCCGATGAGCCCGGCAGTGTCGATGGCGCCGTTGGCGTCGAGCACCAAGGGGTTGCTGTAGCCGGCCGACACCAGGCCCGCCAACTTGGCGAGCAGCTGGCCCTGCAGACCCACCTGCGCGCTCACGGGGAAGGAGTGCTCGTTGATACGCGCGACGTCGAAGGGGTAGCTGTTCCACCCGCCGGTGAGCGTGAGGAAGCCGCCGGTGCGCGGCAGGAACTTGTAGTCGCCGCGCAGCTGCAGCGCGTGCTGCATGCTGTCGAGCTGACCCGTGGCCACGATGGCGCTGTCGCCCGTGACGTCGAGGAACTTGATGAAGTCGAAGGCGTAGCCGAGCCGGGTGGTGAGCGCGCCGCCGCCGGGCCGGTAGCCCACGCCGGCGCGCAGCTGGTTGTGGAGGCGGTTGTAGAGGGCGCCCACCACCACGGCGCCGGGGTCGCTGTTCCACGAGAAGCTGTCGCCCACGGCGAAGCGGAACATGCCGTTGCGGTTGACCTCGAGGTCGGCGGCGAGCAGCGACTGGTAGAGCAGGAACTGGCGCGTGTTGTCGTCGAGCACGCCGGGCAAGAAGCCGTACTCGAGGGCACCCTCGCCCTTGAACGACACCAGGCTGCCCGGATAGTTGATGCTGGCGTGGGGCCGGACGCGGGCCGTGATGTCGCCGGTGAAGTCGTTGTTCGCGAGCGGTGTCGAGTAGGGGTTGGTGTCGAAGCCGGCGCCCGCCTCGATGCCCACGTGCAGCTCCGACTTGCGGTCGGGCGTGAGCGCCACGCCCTCGCCCGAGATCGGCGGCGCCTCGGCGGAGACGGACGGCGCTTCGCCCTCTTGCGCCCCGCCGGCGGCGGCGAACGCAAGGGTCACGAACACGAGGAGCAGGCTCGCGCGCGGCAGGTGGATCCTCCCCGGGGTGCGGCGTGTCAGCCTAGGGCTCCGTCGGGGTGGGTGCAAGGTCTGGTTTGGTCGCGCAAGGGCGGTGTTTCGTTCATGGATCTCGGCGCCACGCGGAGCCCGGCCGGGCGGCGCGGACGACGAAAAAGGCCCCGCTCGCGCGGGGCCCTTTCGCACGCCGACGGCGCGGAACCTACTCCTTGGGCGGCGCCGGCGCGCCGCCTGCGGCCGCCGAGTCATCCATGGCCTTGCGCGCGTCGCCCACCGCGAGCCGGATGCGGCCGTAGCCCGCCTGCTCACAGGTGTAGAGCACGCGCTTCAAGATCTTGAAGTCGGTGCCGATGTCGGCCTGCACGTTGACGGTGGTGGTGGGGTCCTCGTCGGGGCTGGCCCACTCGCGCTTGCCGATGGCCTCCACGCGCTGGCGGTTGTCGGCCAGCTTCTCCTCGAGCTCGGCGATGCGCCAGTTCGGGTCGTTCGGGTCGATGTTGTTCAGGTCCGTCAGGATCACGCCCTCGAAGTAGAGCTGATTCTTGTTGGACACCGCGATGATCGGCACGCGCGTGACCTCGTCGCCGTGCTCGGCGGTGGCCATCTTGATGTCCTTGGAGAGGAACAACATCTCGCCCGAGGCGTTGAAGTTCATCACCAGGAAGATCACCAGCACCATCATCATGTCGACGAGCGGCACCACGTTCAGGTTCATGTCGCCACTCTTGTGACCGCCCTCCTTCGAGAGCAGCTTCATCGAGTGGAAGCGGTGTGACTGGCGCGCCTTGCGAACTTTGATTGCCATGGGTCAGGTCCTCACTTCTCCGGCGTCACTGTCCCGACGTCACTGTCCCGATGTCACTGTGCCGTTGGGGTGAGCGTGAGGGCCTTCATGTCGAGCCCGGTGGAGATGTCGATGAGCTGCACGAGGTTGCTGTACTTGACCCCGTCCTCCGACTGGATCTTGACCTCGGTGCGGTCGGGCCGCGCGTCCTTGAGCCGCTTGAGCTCGATCTTGACGCCGTTCATGTCGTAGCCGTCGGCGGTGGCCGCGAACTCGCGCAGGTCCGGGTTCTGCTCCTCCTGGATCTTCACCGCGCGATCGGTGACGAGGATCAGGATCGGCTTCGGCTTGTTCGGATCGGGCTCCTCGGGCTGGGCCTCCTGACCTCCGGAGGCGTTTTGCACCTCGAGCATCGCGATCTGGGTCCACACCGCCGTCATCATGAGGAACGTCATGATGGTCATGAGCAGGTCGATGTAGGGGACCAGATTGATGTACGCATCCAGGGCGCGCTTGCCGCCTTTGGATGTTGGCTCTGGTGCTGCGCCACCCATGTGGGCCGTCCTTTGACGAGGTCAGGAGGAGGAGGAGGTCAGGAACCGAGACAACGCGCCGAGGTCAGGCTCAGGCCTGCTCTTGGATGGCGTCGACGTTCAGCTTGTCCTTGTTGCGCATGACCATGTTGATGGTCGAGGCCACGGCGCCGTTGATGTCGTCCGACAACGACTGCGTGCGGCCCTGCAGCACCGAGAACACGACCAGCGGCGGGATGGCGACGATGAGGCCGTACGCGGTGCAGTTCATGGCCTCCGCGATACCGCCCGACAGCATCGTCGACTTGTCGGCCGCCGACACCGAGGCCACGGCCGCGAACACCGTGATCATGCCGCCGACGGTGCCGAGCAGACCGACCAGCGTGGCCGCGTTCGAGATCATCGACAGGTAGCCGGTGCGCTTCTCGAGGTAGGGCATCTCGTGGATGGCCGCCTCGTCCATGGCCGCCTGCACCTCTTCCTCGCCGTGGCGGACCTCGAGGAGGCCGGCCTTGAGGATGCGGGTGAGGGGGCTCTGGGGCTGATCCGAGAGGAAGCGGATGCCGCCCATGACGTCGCCGCGGAAGACGCGCTCGCGCAACCCGGCCAGGACCGCTTCCTTGTTGAGGCGCGTCTTGAAGAAGAGCACGTAGATGCGCTCGACCATCAGGGCGATGGAGATGCCCTGAAAGAGCGAGATCACGTACATCATCTTGCCGCCTTCGCGGTAGTGCTCGGCGATGGCTTCGAACATTCTGCGCTCCTTGACTCGTGGCACCGTCCGTTCCTCGGGTGCCTGGGTCTCGTATGCCGGGTGCCCGGCGTTGCTCATGACATCGCCCGACCGCGGGTCGGGCATCGGCTCACGCGTTCCTACACCATGCGCGCGCGTCTAGGCAATTGGTTGAAGCCCTTTCGGATCCGGTCGGAAGCGCGCGCATCGGGGGGTGCGACACCGGATCCAACGACAGGGTTCCACGATGAGCGGCAGCGCCCCTCGGTCACTCCTCCGATGACGTCAGCTCACGATCTTCCTCGACGGTAAGGTCGCCGCCCATGCCGCGCCGCGGCGCCTCAGACGGGTCCGCCGGGGCGCTCGACGTCGGCGGCGACAAGACCTCCACGAGCAGGCTCTTGATGACGTGGGTGCGAGGCCCGGCACCGTCGGCGCTCGGCCGGGGCACGTCGAGGGGCGTGCCGTCGGCGATGGTGTCGGGCGCCCACGGATCGGCGGCGGCGCCGCTCGGGCGGCTGGCGTCGCGGGCCAACGCGCGGACCCCCGGGGGGCGCGTGGCCCGGGCGCTGGCCTCGACGCTCTGCACGGCGCTGGGGCTGGCCGAGGGGATGCTGCCGTCGTCGGGCTGGCTCTTCGAGCGCGTGGCGTCGGAGGAGACCATCATGGCCGCCCGCACCCGCGCGGGATCGGCGCTCTCCAGGGCCGCCGGCAGGCCGCCGTCGAGGAAGGTGTCGCCCTCCCACAGGCCGTGGCCGGGCAAGAGCTCGAAGCGCACCGTCTCGACGGGCTCGAGCGCCCCCGCCGGCCGGGGCTGCGGCCCCGGCCGCGTCACGGGCGCGGCCGGCGAGGGCGGCACGGGCGCAGTCTCCCCCGACGGCGTCGGCATCACCACCAACCTCACCATCACCGGCGTCAACGTCGGCG
>CAZONM010000233.1:0-9547 GCA_964580865.1 uncultured Myxococcales bacterium
TCTTCTTCTTCTTCTTCTTCTTCTTCTTCTTCTTCTTCTTCTTCTTCTTCTTCTCCTTCTTCTCCTTCTTCTCCTTCATCCACTTCTCCTTCTTCTCCTTCGTTGTCGTCCCGTCCTTCTTCCTCGTGGAAGTCCACGTCCGCGGTCACGACCGAGTCGACGGCACCCCGCCAGGTACCGTCAGACCTCACATCGCCGTGATTACGACCCGGGCCACACCACTTGGTCAGGCGCACGAGCGCAGCGTCAGCGGCAGATCACGGTGGTGGTGCGCGAAGGCGGCGGCCCCGTGACGGCAACGGTGAAGCCCGCGCCCATGACGTCGCCGTCGCCGACGACGGTGGCCTGCAGCGGCGCCACGCCGGTGCCGGTGAGGGTGTAGGTGACGCCCGACGCTTCCGTGAAGCTGCCCTCGGCGCCGAGCGCGATGAACACCACGCGGTCGCCCTCGGTGTCGTCGAGGTCCGTGACGCCGTCGACGCCGGGTACCAAGGTCTGCACGGGCTCGGCCAAGAGCGGCACGATGCCGCCCGCGGGCACGTACACCGGGATCTCATCGACGGGCGCGTCCACCGTGACCACGGCCGGGCCGTCGATGGCCGCTCCGTCGACGAGGAACGGCACGAAGCGCCCGGTGGGGAAGGTGACGTCGCGCGCCAGCGCGCCGCGCGCAACCACGGGCGCCACCAGGAGCGACGGCCCGAGCATCACCTGGTCCTTCACGCCCCACACGTCGTCAGCAGGGTAGAGGAGGGGCAGCGGGATCCACAGGGGCAGGCCGCCGGGCGCCACCGCGTCGTCGGCGAGGGCGCGCAGGTAGGGGAACAGGCGCGTGTGCAGCTCGGCCATGCGCTTGAAGTGCGCGGTGGTGTCGGCGTTGGTGAACCACTGCACGTTGGCGCGCGCGTGCGTGCCGTGGTGCGTGCGCATCACCGGGGAGAACGCGCCGAGCGACGCCCAGCGGAAGAACAGCTCCTGGTCGGCGGGGTCGTTGGTGGAGCTCTGGTAGCCGGCGATGTCGTGGGTGACGAAGGGGAAGCCCACGGCCGACAGGCCGATGCCGATGGGCAGCACCGTGGGCAGGCCGTCGTCGTCATCGAAGGTGGTGCGCTGATCGCCCGCCCACACCACCTGCGCCGCCGCCTGCGAGCCCAGGTGCCCCGAGCGCACGAACACGATGGCGTCGTCCTGCACGGCGGCCTCCTCGAGCGCCTCGCGGTTGGTCTGTTGCCACAAGACGGGATAGCGGTTGTGCACCAGCGCCGGGTCCTCGCCGCTTGCGAGCACGGCGCCGTCCACGGGCATCCACTCGGCGTAGTCGGCCATCCAGCCGCGCACGCCGGCGTCGAGCGCGCCGCGCAGGTGGGTCTTCAGGTAGGCGCGCGCGTCGGCGCTCGTGAGGTCGAGCAGGCCCGTGGGCGAGAACTCGGCGTCGGCGCCCGTGAACAGGAAGGGCGCGCCCGCGGGCGTGCCGATGGCGTGGCCCGCCGCCACCACCTCGTCGAACACGTCGCCGCCCTCGGTGAGGAAGGTGTTGAAGTACACCATCTGCTTGAAGCCGAGCGCGCCCACGTCGGCGCTCAGGGCCGCGAGGTCGGGGTAGAGCGCGGGGTCGGGGCGCCAATCCTCGTCGAGGCGATAGACATCGGGGCCCGCGAACGCGCCGCCGCGCCAGTCCTCGCTCCACAGGGCGCTCGCCGGGATCTGGGCGTCGCGCAAGGCCTGCGCCGTGGCGCGCACCGCGTCGCTGCCGTAGATGGCGTCGACCCAGGGCCCAAGGCCCCAGCTCGGCAAGGGCGGCGGGCGCCCGAGCGCGTCGACCATCGAGGCCTGCGCCGCGCGCACGCTGTCACCGCCCCACATGCGCAACGCCAGGCTTGGCTGCCACACCTCGAAGGTGGCGCGCGCCGGGTCGCTGGCGCACAGGTCGAAGCGCGCGAACGCGGCCGTGTCGACGACGAACGCGCCCACGTCGGTGACGAAGGCGGGCATGGGCACGTGCGTGGTGTGGCGGCGCCCGAGCAGCTGCCACAAGGCCGGCAGCTCGTCGGTGTCGCTCTTGCCCACGCCCTGCTCGCTCACCCACAGGGGCACGATCTGCCCCACATGATCGACGTCGTGGGTCTGGGCGCCGAGCCCGAGCACGTGCGAGAACGTGCAGCGCGTGCCGAGCGAGACGCGGTCGAAGCCCTCGCTCGCGGTTACCGTGAGGCGCGCGCCGCCCGCGTCCTCTTCCACCACGCCGCCGGCGATGACGACGTCACCGGCGAGGAAGCGCATGGTGAGCGGGTCGTCGTCCTCGAGCTCGAGGCGGTCGGCCACCGTGAACGGACGCGCGTCTTCGCCGATGTCGAACATGCCGAATTCCATCGTGTAGCTGGCGTCGCCATCCTTGACGCCCACGGCGCCGGCCGCCACGTCGACGAGCACGACGTCACCGCGGGCCACCACCACGCTGCCGGCCGCGGCGTCGACGGTGACGGTGAGCGCGCCGAGCGGGCGCTCGACGCGCGTGGGCAGGCAGCCGGCGCCGGCGGCGACCAGCGCGCTCGGGGCGACGAGGGAGATGACCATGGGCGCGACCGACGCGGACACACGCATGGCTGTTCCATAGCGTGCCGGCGGGCGCGTGCCACCGTGTGCCACCGTGTGCCACCTTGTGCCGGCGAGCCGATGGCGCCATGGTCGGCCGTGCCGGGGGTCGGCCGCCGGAGGCGTGGTGAGCGCGAATCCTTCGCTCGATCGCATGGACAACGACGACCTCGAGGCCGTGCTGCGCGCCGACGACGCCACCGCCGCGAGCTTCCTGCGCCTGTTGCCCCACCCCGCCGACGTGGTGGAGAGCCTGCGCGTCGTCGAGGTGGCCGAGTGGCCGCGCCTGTTGCGCCTGGTGGCCGACGAGACCGAGCGCGCCGAGGCGCTGGCGTTGCTGGAAGAGCCCGAGCGCCAGGCGCTGTTGATCCTGCTCGACCCGGGCGAGATCGGCGAGCTGGTCAAGAACCTCGAGACCGACGACGCCACCGACGTCATCGAGGACCTCGACCCGCAGGAGCAGCGCGAGGCGCTGCAGAGCTTGGCGCCCGCCGAGCGCGCCCAGGTCGAGGAGCTCTTGCAGTTCGCGCCCGACACCGCGGGCGGGCTGATGCAGACCGAGCTCGCGGGCGTGCGCGCGGCTCAGACGGTGCAAGACGCCATCGCGCGCGTGCGCGAGCTCGTCGAGCAAGACATCGCCGTGCACTTCGTCTATGTGGTCGACGACGACGAGCGCCTCGTCGGTGCCGTCGACGTGGCCCACCTCTTGGTGCACCGCGGCGACAAGAGCGTCACGCAGATCATGGAGCCGCCCGTCGCCAAGGTCACGCCCGACGTGGACCAAGAGCAGGTGGCGGGGCTCTTCAAGAAGTACTCCATCGTGTCGCTCCCCGTGGTCGACCGCGAGGGCCGGCTGCTCGGGCGCATCCTCCATGACGACGTCATCCACGTGGTCTCCGAAGAGGCCGAGGAGGACGCGCTCAAGCAGGCCGGTACCTCCGCCGAGGAGCTGCTCTATCGCGACCGCGTGCTGCCCATCGCGCGCGTGCGCCTGCCGTGGCTCATCACCACGCTGCTCGGCTCGCTGGTGTCGGCGTCGCTGATTGCGTTCTTCTCGGGCGTGCTCGCCCAGGCCGTCATCCTCGCGGCCTTCGTGCCCGTCATCACCGCCATGGGCGGCAACGTCGGCACGCAGTCGGCCACCATCCTCACGCGTGGCCTGGCCACGGGGCGCGTCTCGCTCACGGACTTGGCGAGCATCCTCTTTCGCGAGTTCCGCGTGGGCCTGGTGATGGGCGCCGTGTGCGGTGTGGTAGTGGGCGGCGCCGGCACCTTCCTGTTCGGCGACGGCAACCCCGTGCTTGGCCTGGTGGTGTTCTTGGCCATGGTGGCCGCCATGACCGCCGCGGCCACCGTGGGCGCGCTGGCGCCCGCCGCCATGAAGCGCGTGGGCGTGGACCCGGCCATCGCGTCGGGCCCCTTCGTCACCACCGCCAACGACATCGTCGGCATCGTCATCTACATGTCGACGGCGCTGGCGTTCCTCGACCTGTTGAAGGCGCCGTGACCGACGCGCTCGACGACGTCACGGTCTTCTGTGACGGCAGCTGCCTCGGCAACCCGGGGCGCGGCGGCTGGGCGGCGCTGCTCGTCATGGAGCGCGACGGCGCGCGCAAGGAGAGGCTGCTTTCCGGCGCCACGCCGGCCACCACCAACAACCGCATGGAGCTCCTGAGCGCCATCGAGGGCCTGCGCGCGCTCAAGCGCCGCTGCCGCGTCCGCGTGGTCACCGACAGCAATTACGTCGTCAAGGGCATGACCGAGTGGCGCTTCGGCTGGGAGCGGCGCGGCTGGAAGAACGCGCAGAAGAAGCCGGTCGAGAACCAAGACCTGTGGCATGCGCTCATCGCCGAGGCTGAGCGCCACGAGACGCGCTGGCAGTGGGTGGAGGGCCACGCCGGCCACCCCGAGAACGAGCGCGTCGACGAGGCCGCGCGCGCCGCCGCCACGCGGGGCGGCCCGTGAGGCTGGCCGTGGTCGCCGTGGGCGCCTCGGGGCCGCTGGCCGAGGCGCGCGTGGCCGGCACCGTGACGCTGCTGCACGAGGCGCCCGCCGTGCGCGTGCTCGCGTGCAGCGACGGCTTCGCCAACCCCGCCGTGGGCGGCGTCACGCTGGCGCGCTTCGTCAACGCCTGCGTGGTGGTGGAGACCGCGCTCGCGCCCCGCGCCCACCTCGACCTGTTGCGCGCCATCGAGGCGCGCCTGGGCCGCGTGCGCGGCCCGAAGGACGGCGCGCGCGCCGTCGACCTCGACCTGGTGCTCGACCTGTCGCTGGTGGCGCCCGTGCGCGACCCCGACGTGCCGCACCCGCGCGCGCTCACGCGCGACTTCGTGGTGCTGCCGGCGCTGCAAGCGCTCGCGCGCGCGCAGGTGCCGGCACCGGCGGCGCTGGTGCAGGCCGGGCGACAGCTCGCGTATGGCGCGCGCCTCGTGCCGGTGGAGCTCGAGGCGCCCCAGGACGGCGCCCGCGACGACGAACGTCGGCGCGATCAGGCGCGCTGAGCGCCCCCGCGGCGACGACGCACGAGCAGCGCAAGCAGCCCAAGCGCGCCCGCCACGGGCGCCAGGCCGCCCGACGACGAGCAGCCCGCCTGCACCGTGGGGTTCATGTTGAGCGCGTCGCAGCGCGTGGTGAGGCGGTAGGTGCCGGCGTCGCCCGTGGGGTGCACGTGCACCACGTAGGCACCCGCCGGCAGGCGGCTGGCGCTGGCGGCGAGCTCACCGTCGCCCTCGGCGATGACCTCGCCGTCGGCGTTCAAGATCTCGGTGGTGAGCCCAAGGCCCTCGGCGCGCACCTGCGCGATGAGGTCGTCGTGCGCGCGCACCTCGACCACGAAGTAGTCCTCGTCCTTGAGCGTGAGCGTGCGCTCCTCGCCGCAGAACATGTCCCGCGCCTGCTCGATGGTGTCGTTCTCCTCGAGATCGTCCTCGGCGGCGTCGGGGTCGGGGCCCACGGGCGGGTCCACGGGGTCGTCGCTCGGCGGGTCCACGGGGTCGTCGGCGGGCGGGTCCACGGGGTCGTCGGCGGGCGGCGGCTGGCCGCCCGTGCACGTGACGGTGAGCCCGTAGGCGCCGCTGTGCTGCGTGCCGCTCTGGCTGTCGACCCACGGCACCACAGCCACGCGCACCGGCGAGCCCGTGCCCGTGAACTGCACGCTCTCGTTGCCCGTGGGCGACTCCGACACGCCCACCACGTCCTGCGCCGTCGGCCCGTCGACGACGTACAGGTCGAGGTCGGCGCCGTTCTCGGCCGCGACGCTCACGGTGATGGCGGCGCCGGCGCCGGTCTGCACCACGAACCAGTCGGAGTCGGTGGGCATCGCCATCAGGTCGAGGTCGGCGCCGCAGGCGACACCGCTCTTGGCGCTGTCGTAGCCGTCGTTCTCCTCGAGGTCGTCGTCGCTGGGGGGCGGCGGCGGCGGCGGCGGCGGCGTGCCGCCGGTGATGGCGGCCAGGGTGGCGTCGAGCTTCATGGCCACCTTGCTGCCGCAGCCCGAGCACGCCGCGCCGTTTTGTTGCAGCATGCTCACGATCTCGGCGCGGGTCAGCGTGGCGTCGAGCGCCTGCATGAGCGAGATGGCGCCGGCCACGTGGGGCGCCGCCATCGACGTGCCCTGGTTGAACGCGTAGCCGCTCGACGACGGCCCCATGGCCGAGAGCACGCCGCCGTCTTGGCCGTAGGACGTGTCGCCGCCGGGGGCCACGATGGCCACCTGGCTGCCGAACGACGAGTAGCCCGTGAGCGCGCCGCCAGGCCCGTGGGCGGCCACCGCCACGGCGCCGTTGCAGTTGGCGGGGCTGCCCACGGCGCCGCCGCTGTTGCCGGCGGCCGCCACGAAGATCGCGCCCTGCTGGTTGACGAAGTTGACCACGTCCTGCTCGTACGAGCTGCACGACGAGTCGCTGCCGAGCGACAGGTTCATCACCGACACCTTGTTGGTGCCCACCGCGGGCACGCCGCTCACGGCGCCGCCGGCCATCCACATGGCCGCGTCGCCGATGTCGACGATGTCGCCGCCGCAGGCGCCGAGCGCGCGGCCGATGACCAGGCCCGCGCTCCAGTTGATGCCCGGGATGCCCGTGGAGTTGTTGGCGCTGGCGCCGATGGTGCCGGCCACGTGGGTGCCGTGGTAGCTCGACCCGCCGCCGCAGTCGTCGCCCGTGTCGTTGTAGTCGGCGTCGCGGCCGTTGCCGTCCGTGGAGGACGAGGTGGATGAGACGAAGTCGTAGCCGGCCACGGCGCGCGAGCCCACGTCCTCGTGCGCGCGCACCAGACCCGTGTCGACGATGCCCACGCGCTGGGTGGACACGCCCGTGGTGCGGTCCCACGCGGCCGGCGCGCCGATGGCGTCGAGGTGCCACATCTGGCCGTAGCGCGGGTCGTTGGGCGTGCGCAGCGCGCGCATCCAGGTGTCTTGCGCCGCCGACGCCACCGCCGGATCGGCGCTCAGGCGATCGATGAGCTCGAGCGTGCGCGCCTCGTCGGGGATGGTGGCGGGGTCGGCGGCGTCGCGGATCTCCACGAAGGCCCAGCCGAGCGTGGTGGGACGGATGAGCTCGAGCGTGACGCCGGTGCGAGCCGCCAGGCCCTTCACGGCGTCCACGGCGGCCAGGCGGTTCCTGCCCACCACCAGCTCGTCGGCGCGGAAGCCCTGCAGCTTCACGAGCGCCACGCCCGGCACGCGCGCCTGCGGCACGCCGAGGCGGAACGGGTCGAAGCCCTTGTCGGCGGCGGCGGCGCCGGCACCAAGGAGAGCAACCACCGAACCGAGCGCCAAGAGCTTCTGCATGGGGCCCACCATCCTCATGGTCGTTGTCGACAGCGTAGGGGCAGACCTCCTCTGATCTCAGCCGTCCCCATGACCGATGCGACATGTGGCCCGTACCGCCATCACCAAGGCAAGTGCCTGAATTGCCGATAAGACTCGCCGTCCGCGTGAGGTCCGACACAGGGCCGACGGTCAGGGCGACGATGTGGTAGCGAAGGCGCCACCATGCCTACCAAGCTCGAGCTCTTCTACGACGTGGTCTCGCCCTACTCGTACCTCGCCGCCACCATGCTCGAACGCTACACGCGCCCGCCCGCCCCCCCGTGGCCCGTGCAGCTCGTGTGGCGCCCCGCCTTCCTCGCCGGCGTGTTCAAGGCCGTGGGCAACCACGCGCCCCCGTCGTCGGTGCCGCAGCGCGCGGCCTACCTGCTCAAGGACCTGGCGCGCCTGGCCCGCGTCGTCGACGTGCCCCTGACCGTGCCCGAGGTGTTCCCGAGCGACACGCTGCGCACCATGCGCTTCCTCACGGCCGCGCAGGCGGCGCACCCCGAGCGCGTCGGCGCGCTGTCGTTGGCGCTGTGGCAGAGGCACTGGGGCGAGGGCCGCGAGGTCACGAGCGACGACGCGCTCATCGAGGCCGCGCGCGCCGTCGGCCTCGACGACGGCGCCGTGCTCCTCGCCCGCACCGCCGACGCCGACGTGAAGGACGCGCTGCGCCGCGCCACCGACGAGGCGGTGGCGCGCGGCGCCTTCGGCTTCCCCGCCATGTTCGTGCTCCTCGACGGCGAGGACGCGCTGTTCTTCGGCTCCGATCGCCTGGAGCTCCTCGCCACCGCGCTCGGCCTGCCGTGGCGCGGCGCCCGCCCCACCGCCACGTCGTGAAGGGCGGCGTGGAGCGCGCGGGAAGTTGCTAGAGTGGCCACGTGCGTCGTCGTGACTTCCTGCTCGCGAGCGTGCCGCTGGCGCTGGCCGCCTCGGGCGCGCGCGCCATCGGGCCGCGCTCCGAGGTGGGCGTGGGGCAGCTCAAGCACGGCGGCGCCTGGGACACGCGCCCCGAGGCCCTGCGGCGCTTGCTGTGGGAGGTGGGCAAGCGCACGTCCATCGCGGCGGCGCGCGACGCGGCCGTGGTGTCGCTCGACGACGACACCGAGGAGGGCAAGGAGCTGTTCTGGCAGCCGCTCGTGGTGCTGGCCGGCGAGGGCGAGCTGCCGCCGTTCTCGGCGCGCCAGCGCGCGCGCCTCGAGCGCCACCTGCGCTTCGGCGGCACCCTCGTGGTCGACGCGCCGAGCGCCACCGATCCCTTCGTGGCCGGCGCCAAGCGCGAGGTGGCGGCCATCCTGCCGGGCACCACGCTGCGCGCGCTCGACGCCGAGCACGTGATCTTCAAGAGCTTCTACCTCCTCGACGGCGCCGTGGGCCGCACGCGCGACGATCGCCACCTCTACGGCATCGACATCGCCGGGCGCGCCGCCGTGCTGCTGTCCACCAATGACCTCTTGGGCGCGCTCGAGCGCGATCGCTTCGGCACCTGGCGCTACGACTGCGAGCCCGACGGCGAGGCGCAGCGCGAGCTCGCCTTTCGCCTGGGCGTGAACCTCGTCATGTACGCCACCTGCCTCGACTACAAGGAAGACCAGGTGCACATCCCCTTCATCATGAAGAAGAAGCGCCGGTGACCCCGAGCGACGCCGTCGACGTCACCTTCAACGCCAGCGAGCTGGTGGCGCTGACCCGCTTGCCGGGCTGGGTGATCGCGGCGTTGGCGCTGGCGCTGGCGCTGGCCGTGGTGGTGGGCGCGCGCGCCACGCGCGGCGCGCCGCCGGCGGTGCGCGCAGGCCTGTTGGCCTTGCGCGCCGCGCTGTGCGCGGGCGTGATCGTGCTGGTGCTCGAGCCCGGCATGCGGCTCATGGCCACCAGCAAAGAGCACAACCGCGTGGTCATCGCCGTCGACGCCTCGGCGTCCATGGCCGACGACGACGACGGGCAGACGCGCGCGCGCCGGGGCGCCGCGGCGGCGCTCGAGCTCGTGGCGGAGCTTTCGCGCCGCGAGGCGCCGTTCGAGCCCGAGCTGTGGCTGTTCGACGGCGCGGCACGCAAGGCCACGCGCGACGACCTCGACGCCCTGGCCCACGGCGCGCTCGTGCCCGCGGGCGCGTCGTCGCGCTTGGCGAGCGCGCTCGAGGCCGT
>CAZONM010000234.1:0-9492 GCA_964580865.1 uncultured Myxococcales bacterium
CGGTGGAGGGCGCGCCCGCATGCGTGGCGCGCGCGCTCGAGGGGCTCGCCGTGCCCGGCAGCGGCTACGTGGCCGTCAACGTCGCGCTGCGGTGACCGCGAGCGCGCCGTCAGACGTGCCCGAGCGCGTCGGGGATCGCCATGCGCGCCGCGCGCCGCGCCGGCAGCAGCGTGGCGAGCATCGCGACGGTCGACAAGAACGCCACCGAGGCCAGCCACACCGACGGCACGAAGGCCACGGCCAGCGGGATCGCCTCCGACAGCATGCCCGCGTTGTAGGTGATGCCCGCGCGGTTGCACGCCCACGAGAGCGCCGCCGTGGCGAGCGCGCCCACGGCGCACGACACCAGCGCCAGCATGCCGGCCTCGAGGAGGAAGAGCACCGTCACCTCGCGGCGCAAGAAGCCGAGGCTGCGCAGCATGCCCACCTCGCGCGTGCGCTCGCTGACGGCGCGCATCATGGTCATCAGCACCGACATGGCGGCGATGGCGACGACGATCACGACCACGAAGGAGCGGAACATCGACAGCAGCGTCATGCCGCGGGTGTAGGCGTCGCCGAAGCGGTGGTCTTGCCATCGCAGCGCCCGCAGGCGCAGCCCCTCGGAGCGAGCGGCCTGCTCGAGGTGCGCGCAGAACGCCGCGGCGTCGACGCCCGGCGCGAGCTGCACGTGGTAGCGCGAGACCGCGGCCGTGTCCGTGAGGCGCTGCGCCAACGGCAGCGACATCATCATGAAGCGCGCGTCGTACTCCTTGACGCCCACCGAGGCGAGCCCCACCGCGCGCGGCTCGGCGACGTTGAGCTGGCCGCGCTCGGTGGTGGCGGTGAGCTGGACGCGCGCGCGGCGGCACGCGAGGGCGGGCTTGGCCCCGCCGGCGCCCGACGTCTCCGTGGTGGCCGCGTTGCAGTCGAGGGCGGCGCCGAGGCCGGGCCCGAGGAGCACCTGCTCGTCGGCGCCGGCCTCGAGGGGGAGGCCCGCGGTGGTGTTGTTGCGCAGCTCGCCGCGAAGGCGGGCGCCCTCCTCGACGTCGTGACCCACGCCCAAGAACACCACGCCCGCCTTGCCCGTGCTCGCGAGCCCCACCACGTCGAGGAAGCGGGCGCGCGTCTGCACCTGCGCACCGGCGCGCGCGAGCCACCCGTCGAGGAAGGCCTGCTCCGTGGGCCCGAGCTGGTGGCCCCAGAAGTCGTCCTTGTGCGCGCGATCGCTGGCGTGCTCGTGCTCGACGATGATGTCGCCCATCATGCTCTTCTTCGAGATCTGCGCCATCTGACGCCACGCGAGGTCGTCGAGGTACCCCGAGAACAACCCGATGGCGACGAAGCCGACCGCGATGGAGAGGATGGAGCCGAGCGAGTGGCGCCAGTGCTTGCGCACGTTGCGCCCCGCCATGCGCGCCAGCACTGAGAGTCCGCCGCTCATCACCGCACCACGTTGTTGACGTTGAAGATGCTCGGTGCGTGTGCCTCGGCCTTGGGCGGCCCGAAGCGCAGCACCGACATGGCCTCGGAGCCCATGGCGTCCTTGATGGTCATGGCCTTGATGAAGTCCACCGGGGCGCCCGCCAGCGTGGCCACGTTGCCGTACTCGAACGTGGCGCTCTTGAAGAGCTCGCCGGAGACCGTGAGGAACTCCGCCTTGAGGGCGCGGCGCTGGTCCTTCGACACCCAGTAGCGGATGCGGTCGTAGGTGACGTTGCCCGCCTTGGCCTTCAGCTCCAGGCGCCAGCAGGGCGTGCCGGCCACGGTGTCGTCGCCGGCCAGCGTGGCGTCGTAGTCGCGCGCGTAGTTGGTGGAGGCGATGTCGCCGTTGGCCGCTTGCCCCGACAGCTTCTGCCGAGCCGAGATCGACACGGGTTTCTTGAGGCCGGGCTTGAGGAACCACAGCGTGCGATCGTTGAACAGCATCTTCTCGCCCTTGGCGCGCGGCGGCGACAGCGTCTCGGCCAGCGCGTCGTCGCCGCGGGACTTCACCAGGTAGCTGTGCTTGGTGGTGACGCCGTCTTCGGTGGACTCGACCTCGATGGTCCAGGTGATGCCGTCCTTGAGGCCGCCGCGCAGCCGATCGGAGTCGCGCAAGATCTGCACGACATCGACGGCGACGGCCGGCGCGTCGGCGCCGCAGAGGAGGAGGAAGGTGGAGAGCAGCGGGGTCATGAGGAGCTCCAATCGCTATGGTGGCAACACGCGGGCGGCGTCACGACGCCTGCGCGGACAAGAGGTTGACGATGGCCCCGCGCGTGGTGCGACGCACCGCGAGCCACGCCGCCGCCACGGAGAGCGGCAGGATGAGCGCGGCCAACGCGCCGCTGAGCGCGGGCGTGGGCGTGAGCATGAACTGGATGGTGCCGGGCACCCCGGGCGGGCTGAAACGCAGGTTCGCGCCGTTGATCGCCGCCGCGACGACGAGCGCGAGCACCAGGCCCACGGCGACCGCCATGGCGGCCATGAGCGCCGCCTCGCGCAGGCACAGCCCGAGCACCTGGCGGCGGTTGAATCCGAGGGCGCGCAGCATGCCGAGCTCGCGGGTGCGCTCGAGGATCGAGAGCGTCATGGCGTTCAGGATGGAGAGCACGACGACCGCGGCCACCAAGAGACCGATGAAGCCCACCAGCGACGAGAGGAAGGGCATGGTGCCGGCGTAGTACGGGCCCACGCGCTCGTCGTCGAAGGTGTACACACGCACGGGCGCGCCAGCGGCGCGGATGGCGTCCTCGATGCGACCGCGCACGCGCTGCACGTCGCGCGCGTCCTTCAGGTACACCGAGACGTAGCTGATCGCGTCCGTGTCGTAGAGGCTCTGCAGCGTCGCCAGCGATGCCACTACGGTGCCGTCGTCCGTCTCGGCCATGGGCGTGTGGAAGACGTTGACCACCTCGACGTCGACGGCGCTCATGGAGCCCGTCCAGGTGAGCCCCGCCAGCTGCACGTTGGCGTCGTTGGCGAGCGCGGCCCGCCCTGCCTCGGTGGTGCAGTCGGGCACGGCGAGCCCGCCGGCGGCGGCGGCCGCCGGCACCTCGTGGTGCACGCGGGTCTTGCCGAGGAGCTCCGCGAGCCCGGCCGAAAGCGCCACGGCCCCCTCCACCTCGGGATAGCGCGCGATGAGCTCGCCCTTCACCGGGCGCGACAGCTCGGGCGAGGCGCGCTGCACCTCGGGGTGCGTGAGCGCGCGCGCCTGCACGCCGGGCTCGACGCCGAGCGCGGCGAACGGCAGCGTCTTGCAGCCGTTGCCGGCCAGGCCCATGCCCACGAGGTGGCGCCCAAAGAACTCGACCTCGGGCTGGGCCGCGAGCACGGTGGCGATGCGCTGCTGCTCGTCGGCCGACAGGGCGTACTTGGCGGGCTGCGCGGTGCCGCGCTCGAGCCCGCCCTCCTTGTAGATGGAGAGGTGGCCGGTCTGCTGCAGGTACACGGTGTTGGTGCGCAAGAAGCGCTCCACGCGCACGGCGTACCCGCCGATGAGCACCAGGCCGCAGAAGCCGAGCGCGATGGACACCGCCGTGGCCAGGTTGCGGCGCCGGTTCCGGCGGAGGTTCTTGAGCGCGAGGCGCCACGAGTGGTTCATGACGGCAGCGCTCCATCCTTGAGGTGCAGCACGTGCGCCACGCGCGCCATCAGCTTCTCGTCGTGCGTGGAGAACAGGAAGGTGACCTTGCGCTTGTCGTTGAGCTCGAGGAGTAGATCGATGAGCCGGTGCGTGGTGCCCGAGTCGAGGTTGGCGGTGGGCTCGTCGGCCACCACCAGGAGCGGGTGCGTGACGAGCGCGCGCGCGATGGCCACCCGCTGCCGCTGCCCGCCCGAGAGCTTGTCGGGCAGGTGGCGCAGCTGCGGCTCGAGCTCCACGTCGCGGATGGCCTGCATGACGCGCTCGGCGCGCTCGGCGGCGCTGACCCGGGGGTTGATGAGCAGCGGCAGCTCGACGTTCTCGTACACGTCGAGCACGGGCACCAAGTTGAACGACTGGAAGATGAAGCCGATGTGCTGGTTGCGCAGGCGGCTCTTCGCGTTGTCCGACAGGTGCGAGACGTCCTTGCCCTGCAGGAGGACGCGCCCCGAGTCGGGCTCGTCGAGGCAACCCACCAGGTTCAAGAGCGTGCTCTTGCCGGAGCCCGAGGGGCCCACCAGCGCGGTGAACGCGCCCTGCTGCAGGTCGAACGACACGCCGCGCAGCGCGTGCACCGTGGTCTCGCCCAGCCGGTAGCTCTTGTGGACGTCGTCGAGGCGAAGGAAGGGGTCGTTGCTCATGCCGGGCTCCTTGTGGTGGCGCGGTGCTCGAAGGCGCGGTTACCAGGTGTTGATGACGCCGAAGGTGACGGCGGCGCGCGCGAAGCGCGACAGCTCGTCGGCGGGGTCGCCCACCGACGCGAAGGCGGACAGGAAGGCAGTAGTGCGCTCGCCGGCCTCGGCGCTGACGGTGACGAACGCGGCGGCGGAGCGGTCGGTGGCCGACCACAGGAGGCGCGGCTGCACGGTGAGCTTCTTCAGGGGCGGCAGCTCGGCGGCGCGCGCCGCCAGGTACACGAAGTGCTGACCCACCAGCTCGAACCCCGGCGCCAGGTACGGCTCGAGATCGCCCGTGGCCCCGACGAGCGCCGCAGCGTCGTCGAGGTCGCGGGCGTCCCAGCCGGCTTGCTGGTAGAGGTACTCGCCGCGCAGCTCGACGCCGCCATCGAACGACAGGCGCGCGCCCACCAGCGCCGTACTGAAGACCTCGAGCTCATCATCGTCGACGGCGCGATGCACGAACGCGTGGCGACCGGGGTACCAGCCGCGGCGCTCGCGGCCGTGGCTCGCGTCGACGTAGAGCGCCACCACATCGTTGAGCTGGAGCTGCGCGTACTCGCCGACGGTAGCCTCGTGCGCGAGCCACGCGGAGCCCACCACGCCCACGAGCCAGTGCCCGGTGGCCTCGGCGTACTCCACCTTGAGGTGCGCGCTGCGATCGAGCTCCTCGCGCGCGATGAACGGCTGCTCGTCGATGGCGCTGAGCTCGACCAGCCCCACGACGGACAGCTCGCGGCCCGACGACAGGTTGGCGCGCACGAGGTGCCGGCCCTGCACGAGGTAGAGCGGGTCGCGCACGAGCCCCGTCTCGTGAAACAGGCGGTTCGACGGGCTCGCGAGCTCGCCGGGCCCCCACTGGAAATTTTGCAGGCCCCAGGTGAGCGCGAACCAGTCGCTCGCCTGCCAGGTGCCGTAGAGCTCGGGCACCGTGACCGCGAGCTCGGTCTTGCCGTCGGGCCAAGCGCCGTTCACCTGCGCCATCGAGAAGCCGCCGACGAGGCGCGGGCGCGCCACCAGCGTGAGCCAACCGCCCACCTGCGCCTCGGCGCTCGGGCGCGCCTCACCCGTGAGCGCCAGGTGCGGTATGCGCAGCGCGGCGTTCTTGGGGTTGAGGGGCGTCTCGGCGGGGACCATGGTGCGCGCGGCGCCGATGACGTCGAGCTGGCCGCGCACCGTCACCTCGCCCTCGGCGCGGGCGCTCGCGGTGGCGAGCGTCGCCAGCACCACGGGCACCAGGGTGACGACGTTGCGCTTCACGCGCGTAACCCCCGCAGCACGAGGTCGAGCCCGCGGCGAATGGTGATCGTGAGCTCGCCGGGCGCGGCGCCGCGCTGGTGCCAGTCGACGATGCCCATGAGGTAGAGGCCGAGGAGCAGATCACGCGCCGCCGCGGTGTCGGCGTCGGCCCGGAAATGGCCCGTAGCCTTGCCGCCCTCGACGATGCCGGCGACCACCTCGGCGAAGACGTCGATGCTCGGATCGCGGGTGTCGAGCGCCCCTTGCTGGCGCATGATCATCGTCAGCCACACGCGCGAGAGCCGGGCGTTCGCCTGGTGCCACTGGATGCCCGGCATGAGCGCGCGCTCGAGCAGCGCCGACGCGTTGGCGTCGCCGTCGAGGGGCGCCTCCTGCAGCGAGGCCATGATGCGCTCGAGGATGAGCGTGCCCGCCTCGGTGAACACGTCCTCCTTGGTGGGGAAGTACGTGAAGAAGGTGCCCTTGCCGATGTCGGCGGCCTCGCTGATCTCGGCGATGGTGGTGGCGTCGATGCCCTTCGTGGCGAACAGCTCGAGCGCTGCGTGGGCGATGCGCTGCCGGGTGTCCTGCTTCCTCTTCTCGACTCGGCCAATCATCTTGAGTTGAATATTAGTGTTCGGTCGAACTTCTAGCAAGCCATATTTTCTTCTGCTTTGAATTCAGGATGTTGCGCGCCTGCAGTGGACGGCTACGGTGCTCGCCGTGCCACGGTCGCGCCCCCCGCTCGCGCTCGCCGCCGCCCTCGTGATCGGGTGCGCGGCGTCGCCGCCGGCCGCAGAACACCCGGCGCCGAGTCCCGACGAGCGCTTCTGGGGCGCCGGGCCCTGCCCCGACGCGCCGCCGGGCGTCGAGCTGCATGAGACCGCCGACTTCACGCCCGGCGGCAGCCCCGCGCCGCTGCTGGTGCTCATGGGTGGCGGCGCCGAGGTGGACGAGGCGGGCGCGCGCTTCGCCGAGGCCGCCGCGGGCGGCGACGTGCTGGTGCTGCGCGCCAGCGGCTCCACCACGAGCTACACCTCGTGGTTCGCCGACGAGCTGCCGCTCGCGGTGCCCGCCGCCGCCGTGGGCACCGTGCTCGTCGAGGACCCCGCCGCCGGCGACGACGACGCGGTGCTGTGCCGCGTGGCGCGCGCCGACGCCCTGTGGCTCGCCGGCGGCGATCAGCGCGACTACCTCCTGCGCTGGCCCGCGGACCTTCACGAGGCCATGGCGCGCGCCGTCACCCGCGGCGTCGCCCTCGGTGGAACCAGCGCCGGCGCCATGAGCCTCGGGGCGCTCGCGTTCGACGCGGCCCTCGGCAGCATCGACGCGCCAGCGGCGCTGGCGGCGCCCCTCGGTGACGACATGTCGCTCTCGCCCTCGCCCTTCGCCGCGCCGACGCTCGACGGGTGGCTGGTGGACACGCACTTCAGCGAGCGCGGGCGCCTCGGCCGCCTGGTGGCCTTCGCGGCGCGGGCCGCGCACGACGGCAACCCAGTGCTCGGCTTGGGGATCGACGAAGAGACCGCCGTGGTCATCGATGGCGCCACCGTGGCCGTGCAGGGGGCGGGCGAGGCGTGGCTGGTGGCGCTCGACGAGGTGCTCGAGCTCGACGACGGCGCGGCGCTCGACGCGCGCGCCCACGTGGCGCCGCTCTCCCGGCAGAGCGCGTGGCCGCCCCAGGCGGGCAGCGGCGCGCCCAACGCGCGCGCCGTGGTGGTGACCGACGGTGCGCTGCACGACGATGGCTAGGAGAACGTCACTGGGCGGGGCGCGCGCCGCGCTTGGCGAACAGCGTCTTGCCCAGGGTGACGCCGAGGACCGCCAGCGCGCCGGCGACGATGCCGACCACGATGCTGCCGACGCCGTTCAACAAGGCCACCAACACCGGGCCCACCACCGGCGCGCTCGCCACCGGGTGCGCGAGCAGCTCGATGAGGTGGTGTGCGAAGGGCAGGCCGTGCACCAGGATGCCGCCGCCGACGAGGAACATGGCGACGGTGCCCGCGACCGACAGCACCTTCATGAGCACGGGCGACATGCGCACCAGCCGCGCGCCCCACGTGCGCGCGAGGCGCTTGAGCGGCGCTTCGCCTTGCATGCGCGTCATCGCCAGCCCGATGTCGTCGAGCTTCACGATGACGGCGACGAAGCCGTACACGCCCACGGTCATGAGCAGGCTCACGGCCACCAGGACCAAGACGCGCGCGAGCAGCTCGGCCTCGGCCACCGCGCCGAGCGTGATGACCACAATCTCGGCCGAGAGGATGAAGTCGGTGCGCACCGCGCCCTTGATCTTGTCGCGCTCCAGAGCCACCAGGTCGGCGTTGGGATCGGCGAGCGCGCGCGCGATCTCCTTGTGGTGCTCGTCGTCCTCGCTCTTCGGGTGCAAGAGCTTGTGCACCAGCTTCTCGACGCCCTCGAAGCACAAGAACAGGCCGCCGATCATCAACATCGGCGTCACCAGCCACGGCAGCGCCCACGAGATGAGGAGCGCCGCGGGCACCAGGATCGCCTTGTTGACGAACGAGCCGCGCGCAACGCTCCACACCACGGGCAGCTCGCGCTCGGCGCGCACGCCGGCCACCTGCTCGGCGTTGAGCGCCAGGTCGTCGCCGAGCACGCCGGCCGTCTTCTGAGCCGACAGCTTGGTCAACACCGCGATGTCGTCGAGCGCGGTGGCGATGTCGTCGAGGAGCGCCAGGAGGCTGGTGCCGGCCATGGAGGTGGGGCGGTTAGCGCCGCGCGGCGTCGTCCGCAACCGCGGGTGGATCGAACGCGGCCCGTGACGTGGTAACAGCGCGCGCATCGGAGGCCTCATGCGCTCGCTCACCGCGTCGTTCTGTTCCGCGCTCGTCGTGCTGCTCGCCGCCGCCCCGGCCCTCGCCGGCGACAAGGCGACGCCTCCACCGCCACCTCCACCGCCACCTCCTCCGTCGCCGACGCCGGCCCCGGTCGTGCGCGTCACCGGCTTCGCGACGCCGGAGGGCGTGCTGTACGACCACGCGAGCGACCGCTACCTCGTGTCGAACATCAACGGCAAGCCGCTCGACCGTGACAACAACGGCTTCATCGCCGTGGTCTCGCCCGAGGGTGCCATGGTGGCCGCGAAGTGGATCGCGGGGGGCGCCGGCGGCGTCACGCTGCACGCGCCCAAGGGCATGGCCATCGACCAGGGGGTGCTCTACGTCGCCGACATCGACGTGCTGCGCACCTTCGATCTCAAGACCGGCGCGCCCAAGGGCGACATCGCACTCACGGGCGCGAGCTTCGCGAACGACGTGGCCGCCGACACCACGAACCACAAGATCTACGTCAGCGACTCGGGCATGGCGGCGGGCAAGGACGGCTTCGACGGCACCGGCTCCGACGGGGTGTGGGTGGTGACGGGCACGAGCGCCAAGGTGTTCTTCGCCAACAAGGACTTGGGCCGCCCGAACGGCCTGTGGGTGCAGGGCAAGGACCTGTATGTGAACTTCTTCGGCAGCGCCGACGTGGCCAAGCTCGACGCCAAGAAGGGCAAGCTCGAGGTCACGACCGCGCCCGCCGGCGGTGGCGACGGGCTCTACGTCGCCGCCGATGGCACCGTGTGGACGTCGTCGTGGGCGGCCAGCGCGGTCTTCAAGGGCAAGCTCGGCGGCGCCTTCACGCCGGCGGTGCAGAACGTGGCGGCCCCCGCCGACTTCGCCGTCGACACCAAGCGCAACCGGCTGGTGGTGCCGCGCTTCACCGACAACGCGCTCGAGATCTTCGAGATGAAGTAGCGCGCGGCGCGCACGGCATTGCGCCCCGTCTCGTGCTGGGCCACGTGCCCGCGCATGAGCACACGGGGCACCCTCTTCTTCACGTGCGGCGCGCTGGCGGCGCAGCTCGCATGCGCCACCAGCACCGCGCCGGCCGATCTGGTGCTGCGCTCGGGCGGGTGCAGCTCACCGCCTGATCACGCCGCGCGGGCCTTTTCTTGATGGAAGC
>CAZONM010000235.1:0-9476 GCA_964580865.1 uncultured Myxococcales bacterium
GCTCGCGCAGCGCCTGTGCGCAGGCCGCGCGCTCGCCGCGCAGCTCGTCGGCGAACAGCGCCTCGATGACGGCGGCCGTCTCGGCGCCCGAGCCCTCCGTGTGCCGGCGTGTCTGCACGGCGCGCAGCCCCTCGCGCAGCTCGGCGGCGCTCGGCCGCCGCGCGCGATCGGGGTCGAGGCCGCGGTCGAGCCAGCGCTGCAGCTCCGGCGGCAGCGACGAGAAGCCGGGACCGCGGTGGGGGATGCCCGCGGCGAGCATGGGCGCCACCGCCTCGGGTCCGCGCCCGCCCCAGAAGCGCCGCCCGGTGAGCAGCTCGCACGCCACCACACAGGTGGCCCACACGTCGGTGGCGGCGTCCACCGCCTCGCCGCGCGCCTGCTCGGGCGACATGTAGCGCACCTTGCCGATGAGCATGCCCACCTGCGTCTGATCGCTCTTGATGGCGCTGCGCGCGATGCCGAAGTCGATGAGCTTGACCGCGCCCTCGTCGCTGATGAGCAGGTTGTGCGGGCTGATGTCTCGGTGCACCACACGCAAGGGCTCACCCGTGCGCGGGTGCACGGCGCGGTGCACGTAGTCGAGCGCCTCGAGGAGCTCGGTGACGATGAACAGCGCCACCGACTCGGGGATGGCGCGGCCGAGCCGGTTGGCGCGCGCCATCACCGCCATCAGATCGCGCCCGAGCACGTACTCCACCACGATGAAGGCGGTGCCCGTGGCCTCGCCCACGTCGAGCACCGTGACCACGTTGCCGTGCGACAGGAGCGCCGAGGTGCGCGCCTCGTCGACGAAGCGGCGCAGCGCCACGCGATCGCGCGCGAACTCCGGTCGCACCGTCTTCACCACGCACAGCCGCTCGCCGGCCTCGAAGCGCGCGTGCGCCAGGTACACGTCCCCCATGCCGCCCGACGCCAGGTGGCGCAGGAGGGTGTATGGGCCGAGCCGCTCGGGCAGCTCCTCGGGAGACATGCACCCGAGGCTACCGCGCCGGCCGCCCGCAGGCGCGCGCGCTGGCGGCGCAGTATGCTCCAACGCACTCGTGGCCCCGACGACGCTCCTCTTGCTCGCGATAGCGGCGCCGCCCGTCACGGCGGTGGCCGACCTGTCGGTGCGGCCCGAGCCCGATCTGGCGCGGGCGCTGCGCATGATGCCGGACCTGGCGGGTACGCCGCTGCCGGCGCACAAGGCCGCCGCGGTGGTGGGCGACGCGGCCAAGCTCGGCATCGTCTGCTCCATCAGCGACGCGCGCTGCCTGCAGAAGATCCTCGTCCTCGGCCGCGTCGACGAGCTCATCGCGTTCGAGGTCTCGGGCAAGTCGCTGGCGAGCGCGCGCGTCCCCGCGCGCACGGCCACCTTCGCGAAGACGCGCCGCGTGGGCAGCGCCGCCGCCAGCGCCAAAGCCGCCTGGGCCGCCCTCGAGCGCGCCGCGCACGACGCCGCGCCGCTCCCGCCGCCGGACGACCCCGAGGAGCCCGACGCCCCCGAGGAGCGCGTAAAGCCCGACGAGCCCGACGAGCGACCGCCGCGCGCGCCGGTCCGCGAGACGCCCACCGCCACCAGCGACGGCGTCTCGCCCACGCTGGTGGTGACGGGCGTGGCCGCCGGCGCGGCCGCGCTCCTCGGCGCCGCCACGCTCGGCGTCTCGGCGGTGGTGGCGAACCAGGTACGCGCCACCGAGGAGGGAGTGCCGCTCGACGAGTCCTACGACGCGATGAACACCACGTTCTGGGCATTGGCCGGCGCCACCGGCGTCGCCGTCGCCACCGCCGCGGTGGCGGGCGTGCTCACGCTCGTCGGTGACGGCGGCGACGAGCTCAGCGCACCGTGAACGCCACGCGGTACGGCAGCGAGCCCACCATGCCGGCCGCGCCCTTGCTCACGGCCACGTAGAGCGTGCGCGGCGCGAACGACAGGTTGAGCGCCTCGGGGTTGCGTGGCGAGTCACCGGTGCCGTCGACGAACGGGCACGCATACGGGTAGGCGACGTTGGCGGCGCGCTCGACCCCGTCGCCGTCGAGGAGCGTGATGCGCGCGTTCAGCGCCTCGCACGGCGTCGACTCGGTGTCGGGGATGATCTCGGCGCGCACGCCCCGCCCCGGCGGCACGTCCACGGCGTAGAGGTCGATGTCGTCGGCGCTGGAGAGCAGGCCGCTCATGACGGTGTCGAGCCCGTCGCGCGCATGCCCGTTGGCGTGCGCCAGGTCGCCGTTCGGCTCCTCCTCGGGGCCGCGATCGTCGAGCGTGGTGACCTGCACCCGGTACGTCGGGATCAAGGCCTGCCAGGTGCCCTCGGACAGGGTCACGCCATAGGGCTGCACGGTCATCGCCGTGGTCAACACCATGCAGCGGCCGTTGCCGTTGTCGCCGGCGCCGCGCAGGTACGTGTTCTCGCTGCCGGCGACGGGCGAACGCCGATAGAGATCGCCGTACATCGACTGGGCACCGTCGCAGTCGTCGACGTCAGCGCGGTCGAACGACTCGATGCGCACCACCGCAGGCTCGCTCGGGAGGATCCAGAACGTGTCGAGCTCGCTGTACGTCAGCTGCGCCACGTCGTCGTAGTAGGTGGTCGTGATGCCCCCCGCCAAGACCGTCGACGTGGATATGGTCTGCGCGCCGGTGTCACCGAGCAGGTCGTTCGGCTCCACCTCGGCCACGGTGCGATCCGCGCGGCAGGTGGACGAGCAGCCGTCGCCCGACAGGCGGTTGCCGTCGTCGCACTCCTCGCGGCCATCGCGGCTGCCGTCGCCGCACAGGGTCACGGCCGGCGCCGGCAGCTGGTCTTCGCCTTCGCCCTCGCCTTCGCCCTCGGCGGGATCGCCGACCTTGGGGCCCGCGTCGACGTCCTCGCCGTCAGTGGGCGGCAGTCCGAACTCCCGGCACACGCCGAGCTCCTCGTCGCACGTGGTGCCTTGGGGACACGCCTCGCCGCCACGGCACACCGCGATGCCCACGCCGAACTGGCAGCCTGCCAGCGCGGCGGCGGCGACCAGGGCAGGGATCAGGCGCGCTTCCACGACCACGATCTTCGGTGGAAACGCCCAGATCCCTCCTCACGCTCCCGACCGAGGGGAGCGCGGCCTACATCGGCCCCCCGAAGGACCCTCACTGCACCCGCAGGGTGAAGCGGCCGCCGTTTCTGGCCAGCTCCTGGCGCAGATCCTCGCGGAACCGGCGCAGCGTGGCGGCATCGCCAACGATGCCGACGCACCCCATGGTGCCCGCCGAGCCGCCGTCGGGGTGGATGCGCAGCGCGCTGCGCGTGCCGCCCACGCGCGCGTCGTACTTGTCGCTCATGTCGGCGCTGAAGCCCACGCCGTCCCTCACCATGCCGCGGGTGTCGCGGTTGCGCAGGTTCGAGATGGTGTAGTCGCCCTTCGGCAGGCTGCCACGGCCGAAGCCGCCGGAGTTGAACGTGTAGGTGTTGCCGTTCACCGTGATCCTGCCGGTCACCATCTGGTCGCGCTGGCCAGCCTTGGTGGTGCGGTCGATCTGCGCCGTGCGGTTCGGCGGCTGACCCGTGCGCGTGGAGGGCTCATCGGGCCGGGTGGTGCCCGAGGGGCGCTGGCCCCCGCGCGGCTCGTTGGCCCCGCCCACGCGCTGGCGCGGCTCGGCCTTGAGCGCCTCGGCGGTCTTTGGCCCCCTGACGCCGTCGGGCGCGAGCTCGTGCCGGCGCTGGAAGTCCTTCACCGCGCGCTCGGTCTTCGGCCCGAACTTGCCGTCCACCGCCAGGCGCGCGCCGTGATCGTTCAGCCGCTGCTGCAGCGCCTTGACCTCGTCGCCCTGGTCGCCCCGACGGAGGGTCTGGCCATCCTGCGACAGCCCGCGACGAGGCTCCGCGCGCCGCACCGCCGACGGGTCGGCCTGGGCCTCGCCCTGCGCGGCCACGCGGTCCTTGCAGCGCGCCTCGCAGCCGGCCGCCACCTGGCGCGCGGCGCGCTGGTCGCTCGGGCTGACCGGTGCGCGCTGCTGCTGCGCCTCGCCGCCGCTGCCCTGGCCCATCTGGCAGCCGCTGCCGCCTTGGCCCTGCGCCGCGCGCGCCGCTTCCTGCGCCCGCACCCGCGCCGCCTCCTCGCGCGCCGCGCGATCGTGGGCGGCCTGCGCGCGAGAGAGCAGCTCTTCGATGTCGAGACCCATGCGCACTGCCATGACGACCTCCTGTGTGTCTTACGTCATGGGTTTCGGCGTCGCGCACCCACATTGGCTCCACCGATCGGCGGTGGGACAAGGTACGAGTGGTCGGTCGCCCGGCGGAGAGCGCCGGGGGCGTGGGTGGTGGCCGCCAGGCGATGGCCGGCGGGCGAATTCCCGAGGCCGGCGGGCGACCACCGGCCCCTGGTGGCCGAGGGTCGAGGGCCGGGGGCCGGGGGCCGAGGGTCGACGTCGAGGGCTCGTCGCTCGGGAGCGGGGCCGCTCCCTCAGCCCTTGCCGGCGGCAGGCAGCACGGGTGCGTCGGTCGTCGTCACGTCGACCATCAGGATCGGCGGCACGTGCACGGCCGTGATCTGCGGGTTCGGCGGCGCCGTGTCCTGCGCCATCGCGATGGCCTCTTGCAGGTTGCCCGCGGCCTCGTAGCCGAACAGCTCGCAGATGTACGGGTCGACGGCGCCGGCCACGATGACGCGGCCGATGTGGCGCCGCCCGTTCTCGCCCCAGTACCACATGAAGAACGGGTGAGCGCCGTGGTACGCGTTCCCCTTGCGATACATCTCGATGTACGTGGGGTCCTCCGCGAAGCGCTGCTCGTACTTCTTGTGCAGCGTCATGGTGTCGCGCGTCTCGGGCAAGAGCCGGTGCACGAACTCCATGTAGGGCGCGTGGTGGACCGGGTCGAAGCGGTCCTCCATGGGGTGGCAGATGATGGTGGTGCCGCCCTTCTTCAGGAGCGGGTTGTAGCGGTAGAGGTTGTGCAGGTAGCCCGTGGCCTGCACCTGCACGAGCAGCGGGTTCAGGTAGCTGTGCACGTTGTACGGGCACACGTAGGGAACGCCGAAGATGGTGATGTCGGCCTGGCCCTTCACCGGCACGCAGTACTGCTCGAAGCACTTGGCGATGGTCTTCTCGTGCACGGCCTCGCACTCGCCGGCCCACACGCCGATCATCTCGTAGGCCGCCGGCGCCGCGTACATGAGCTGCTGGCGCGCCGCTTGCGGCAGGCGATCGAGCGTCGCCTTCATGGCGCGCGCCTTCTGCCAGTCGAAGTCGGTGTAGCTCTCTTCCTTCTTCATGAAGAAGTCGAGCTGCCCCTCGAACATGCGGTTGTTGATGGCGGTCTCGATGTGGAAGACCTTGACGTGCTGCTCGACGACGCGTCCCTGGCGGATGACCGAGGCGTGCAGCGGGCTCGCCTCTTCGCGCGGGTCCATGTAGCTGTTGCACTCGCGCATCACGTAGGGGTTGTGATTCGCGCGCAGCGCCTTGTAGCCCGTGAGGCCCGTGGCCACCGACTTGTGGCCGCCGTCCATCGGCACGAGGTTCAGGTTCACGTAGATGAGCAGGTCGCTCTCGGCGGCGCGCTTGTTGATCTGGACCAGCTCGTCCTTGTCGGTGCGGCCCAGGTCCACCATGCCGTCGGGGTCCTCGGCGTCGTGGTTGTAGAGGCGGTCGGGCCAGTAGGCGTTGAAGATCTTCTCGCCCACCGTGTGCTTGATCTCGTCGGCCGTCATGCGGCGGTGGATGGCGAGGGCCGCGATGAGGTGGATGTCGTCGACGCCGTGATCGCCCAGGATCTCGAGCACGATCTCGAGCACGCGCTGCCGGATGTCGGGCCGCTTCATGGGCGGCAAGGGCAGCGAGATGTCGTCGAACGCGATGGTCACCTTCATGCCCGGCGACAGGAGCGCGTGCAGCGGGTCCATGCCGAGCGGGTGGTTGAGCGCGTAGCGGATGGCCGCGTCGGGGTCCTTCAGCCCCACGATGGGGGGCTTCGGGTAGATGACGCGGGTACCCGCCGGCAGGTGCTCGATGAGCAGCTGCTCGCCGGAGAAGAGGACGCGCGGGGGGCTGTCCGCGTCGAGGTAGTGCACCTGGGCGTTCGACATCGGCGCTCAGATGGCGGCACGCCGCGTCAACGTCAAGGCCTCGCGCCCGCAGGGTGCGTAAGGGCCTACGCACCCGCGGATCGGAAATCCTCCGGCGCCGCGGCCCGTTCACTGTCCTGATGAGCGCCCTCGAACGTGCGGCCACCCCGACCTTGTTGCGACAGCTCGCGCAGGAGGGCGTGCTCAGCGGCGCCGAGCTGGAAGCCGGCCTGCGGCTCGTCGACGGCCGGGCCGATCGCGCCGCCTGGCGCGGCTTCGCCGACAAGCTGCTGCTCGGCATCGGCATCGGCCTCGTCGTCACCGGCGTGATCTTCTTCTTCGCCGCCAACTGGGACGCCGTGTCGCAGAGCATGCGCATCGGCCTCGCGCTCGGCGCCCACGTCATCGCCGTGGTGGCGGCGGCGGCGCTCGGTCTGCGCCGGCCGGCGGGGCGGGCTGCGGCGGCCGGCGCCGCGCTCCTCATCGGCCCCGCCCTGCTCACCTACGGCCAGGCCTACCAGACCGGCGCCGACGCCTGGGAGCTGTTCGCCGGGTGGGCGCTCCTGACCGTGCCGTTCGCGCTCGTCGTGCGCGGCACGCTCCTGTGGGCGGTGGTGCTCGGGCTCGCGCGCGGCGCCGCCTTCCTGTTCCTCATCGGCCGCGGCGAGGGCAAAGACGCCGCGCTGCTCGTGTCGCTGTGCTGCATGCTCGTCGACGCGGCGGCCGTGGCGGTGGCCTGGCGGCGCGCGCCCGCGGGCCACGCCTCGCTCGTGTTCTTGGCCCTGGGGCTGTTCACGCTCGGGCCCTTCCTCGGCGGCTCGGTCGCCGGCGAGATGCACGCCGCGGCCGCGGTGCAGCTGCCATTCGTCGTGGGCGCCATCGCCCTCCACGCGGCGGGCATCGCGCGCGCCTACGCTCTCGGGCGCACGCCCGACGCCGCGCTGCTCGGCGTGTCGGCCGCCTTGCATGTGGGCCTGTTCGTCGCGCGCGTGCTGTTCGATGAGCTCGGCCTCGACGAGGGCGGCATGTTCCTCTTTGGCGTCTTCGTCCTCGCCGAGGCTACGGCGCTGGCGGCGCTGCTCGGGACCACCTGGCGCCGAGCGCGCACGCTCGGGCTGCACACGCCGGGCACCAACGCGGGGGTGGCGCCGTGAAGCTGCGCGACGTCGTCGCGACCGTGAGCGCGCGCCCGGCGTACGTCGAGCACCGCGTGAGCGCGCTGCGGCTCCCCGAGCCGCCCCCGTGGTACGTGGCCATGGCCGTGTCGGTGACCATCTGGGTGGGCGCCGTGTCGCTCGGCAGCTTCCTGGTGGCCATTCGGCTGTTCAATTCGGGCATGGCGCAACTCCTCGGCGGCGCCGCCCTGCTCGCGGCGGGCGCCGTGTGCTCGCGCGCCGCCAAGGGCCTGGTGCGCTTGCACCTGTCGCTGGTCGCCTACGCCGGCAGCACGGCGCTCCTCATGGTCTTCCTCGACGACGCGCTGGACCTGGGCAAGCGCGGCACGCTCATCGGCGTCGCGGCGGTGCAGCTCGCGTGCTTCGCGCTCATCGCGGCGCGGCCCGTGCGCTTCAAGGCGACCTTTGGCGCCGTGCTGGCGTTGTGGGGCGCGGCCCTCGAGACCGCGACCGGCGGCGCCATCGACGCCCTCATCGTCGGCGCCGCGCTCGCGCTCGCGGGCCTGTGGGTGTTCGAGGCGCGCCTGTCGGCCACCCCCGCCGGTCGCGCCGTGCGGCCCGCGGGCTTCGCGCTGGCCGCCGGCTTGCTGTGGCTCTCGACCTTCTCGCTCACCACGTGGGGTGACGCGCGCGCCGACTTCCCACTCGTCACCGCGGCCGCCCTCGCGAGCGTCATCCTGGCGGTGGCGCTGACGGCGGCGCGCGAAGCCAAGGCCGAGCGCGGCAGCGGCGCCGTGCGCCTGGCGCTGGTCGGCGTAGTGGCGCTGGCGGCGCTGGCGGCGCAGTCGCCCGCCATCCTCACGGCCGCCCTCGTCATCGTGCTCGGCCGCATGCGCAAGGAGCCCGTGCTCGAGGGCTTGGGCATCGTGGGCCTGGTCGGGTTCGCGCTCTGGCTCTACTACGGCATGCATGTGTCGCTGTTGTGGACCTCGGGGGCCCTGGTGGCCGCCGGCGTGGCCCTCATGGCGGCGCGCGCGTGGCTCTTGCGCGGTCTGGCGGCGCCGGCGGCCCCCGTGGGCGCCTCGGTGCTCTCGCCGCAGCCGCGCGCCGTGATGAGCGAGCGGCGCTGGCCGCTGGCGCTGCCGGCCTTGGCGGTGGTGGCCGTAGTGCTCGGCCTGGTGGTGCACAAGGAGGGCGTGGTGCGCACCGGCACCACGGCGCTCTTGGAGCTGGCGCCGCGCGATCCGCGCTCGCTGTTGCAGGGCGACTACGTGACCCTGCAATATGCCGACTCCGACGCCGTGCACGAGGCCACCGGCTGGGACGAGCGCAAGGATCGCCTGGCCGTGTTCCACAGGGGCGACGACGGCGTGGCGCGCTTCGTGCGCCTCGACGATCACGGGCCCCTCGGCGCCGGCGAACTGCGCCTGCGCGCGCAGCGCGTGCAGATGGGCTACGCGTTCGGCGCCGACTCCTACTTCTTCGCCGAGGGCAACGGCGCCACCTGGGAGCGCGCGCGCTACGCCGAGATGAAGATCGCGGGAGACGGCACCGCGGTGCTGGTGGGGCTGCGCGACGAGGCGTTCGCGCTGCTGCGCTGACTGCGCCCGTCACCGTCGGAGCAGCCCGCCCAGCAGCCCGCGCTTGCCGTTGTCCGCCGGTGCCACCTCGTCGCTCTCGAGGCGCGCCAGGATCTTCATCAGGTTCGACTTGTAGGTACCGTTGCCGGGCTCGAGCTCCACCGCGCGCATGGAGGCGGCGTAGGCGCCCTTGAAGTCGCGCTCGCGCGTCGCCAACAGCACGCCGAGGCGGTTGTGCAGCGGCGCCGACCCCGGGAACTTCTCGCACGCCTTGCGCAGGAGCTCGATGGCGCGCGCGAAGTCGCCTGCGGCCTCGGCCTGCTGCGCCGCGCCCACGGGGTCCTCGTCGGCGCCCTTGCCGGCCGCGCGCTTGTCCCAGTCGCGCACCAGCGCCAGGTACTTCTCCTCGCCGGGGTCGGCGTCGGCCGCCATGCGCGCGTAGGAGAAGCCGCGCGCGGCGCGCCCCTCGCGCAGATCCTTGAGCGCCAGCTCGTAATACTCCGCGGCGCGCGCCTTGGGCTCGCGGATGGCGGCCGACGACGCCATGGGCGCCGCTTGCGAAGGTGGTGGCGCCGCCATGGCCGGCGCGCCGGCCGGTCGCTTTGGCGCCTGTGGCGGGGTGTGGCGCAGCGCCTGCAGCGGTACCGCGCGCAATGCCGGCCGGAAGCCGGTGGGCGTCGGTGTCGGCTCCACCGCTGCGCGCACGGTCGGGGCCGACGGCTCTGGCGGCGTCAGGGTGACGCGGGGGTCGCGCCGCGGC
>CAZONM010000236.1:0-9392 GCA_964580865.1 uncultured Myxococcales bacterium
GCGCGCGCGAGCGTGACGACGTCGCCGCGGAGGTCGCGCCAGCGCAGCGCGAGGCCCGCCAACGCGGCCCGGGGCGCGCCCGAGAGCGGCACCACCGTGTCGCCCGCCGCATCGCCGCCGCGCTCGAGCGCCGCCAACGCCTGGTCGAAGGCGTCAATGTCGACGGCCAGGCGCTTGGCGAGGTGCGCCTGGTGCGCGACGTCGGCGGCCGTCAGCATCGTGGCCCGGTCGGTCAGCACGTCGAGGGCCGCGCGCTCGCGCGCGATCACGCTGACGTGCAACGAGGCTTCGCGCGCCTGGTCGACGGCGCGCCACAACATGAACGCCCCGCCCACCGCGGCCGCGCATTGGGTCAGCAAGACCAGGCCCAGCACCGACCCGAACCCGGTGCGCGGCAGCGCCGGCCCCTCGGCAGACGCGGCGGGCGTCGCGCCGGTCACGGCGCGCTCCGAGGTGAGCCCGGCCGGGGCGTGGCGGTGGTGGGTGCAGGTGCGTGCGCGGGCATGGACATGGCGAGTGCTTCCAGAAGGCATTCGGCCATTCGCGGCGGAGATTTAGAGGGGCGCGCTGGGACGTCGTGGGATCCGCGGAGCGCCGAGCCGGCCTACATGCGCAGCGCCATGCCCACGAAGCCGGTCCCCTCGACGCCGCCGGCGAACGCGAGGTCCGCGCTCCGCGCCGACAGCCCGGCGTCGAGCGCGATCATGGGGTGCAGCGCCAGGTTGACGCCGCTGGTGGCGAGCCAGCGCGAGCCCGCGAAGGCGAGCGGCGCCGCGGCGAAGCCCGCCTCGCCATAGGCGCTGACGCCGGGGAGGATGGCCCACGAGAGCGCGGCGCTGACGGGGACCTCGGGCGCGCCCGCGGCGTCGAGGCGGACGCCCGGCATCACGCTGAGCGCGAGCCCCGCGGGCAATGGCGTGCTGATGGGCGCGGCCACGCCCAACGCCGGCAGCGTGCCCGATGAGAACGGCACGATGACGTAGGGCAACACGGCCAGCCCCCACGCGCCGTCGTCGCTTCTGAGCGCCGTGACCTTGAGGCGCGCGGCCGCGGCGCCCGAGAGCGCCTGCCCACCTGCGAGCACATCGGCGGAGAGGCCGGGCGGGCTCACCACGAGCTCGGCGCGCTCGGCCACGCCGATGCGCACGGTAGCGGCGCCGAGGCGCAGCGCCGGCGTGGCCACGTCCGCGCTGGACGCCGACAGCGCCACCAGGTCGACGTCGAGGCCGACATGTTGGTCGCCGATGGTCGAGGCGGGCTCGGTGACGGTGCTGGCGGCGATCGCGAGCGCGAGGGCGATGGAGGGGGTCATGCACCGGCATCGGCAACCGGGGCGGAAACTGAAGTGTCGTGTGGATCAGCTCGCGTGGCGCTTGAGCACTTCGGTGATGGCCGCCGCCAGGTCGGCGGGCAAGAACGGCTTCTCGATGCGCACGTTCTTGGTGCCCGTGAACAGGTCGTGCTCGCGCGAGGCGAAGGCGTTGCCGGTCATGAAGATGATGCGCGACATCATGGACGGCACGCGCGCCTTGACCGCGTCGTACACGTCGACGCCGGAGAACTCGGGCATCATCATGTCGCAGAACACGGCGTCGAAGTGCTCGCCGCTGGCCAAGAGGTCGACTCCTTCGCGCCCGTGCTCCACCGCCACCACCTCCATGCCCTGCTTGGTGAGGATGCGGCGGATGGCGGCGCCGATGAGCGACTCGTCGTCGATGACCAGCACGCGAGGCGGCGCCACCGGCGGCCGCGTGGCGTCGGCGGCGCTGCGATCGGTGACCGCGGCGCGGGGCATCACCAGCGTCACGCTGGTGCCCACGCCTACCTTGCTGTCGACCAGGATGTGCCCGCCCATGCCGGTGATGATGGTGTGGCACAGCGACAGCCCGAGCCCCGTGCCCTCGCCCACCGGCTTGGTGGTGAAGAACGGCTCGAAGATGCGGTGCATGTTCTCGGGGGCGATGCCGCAGCCGGTGTCGGTCACGCGCACCGACGTGGTGCTGCTGTCGCTCCAGCTCGACATCGTGATGATGCGCTTGTCGCCGGCCGGGTCGATGGCCTGCGCGGCGTTCGTCAACAGGTGGACCACCACTTGACGCAGCAAGCCCTCGTCGGCCACCACGGCGCCGTCGGCGTGCAGGTCGAGCACCAGCTCGGCGCGGTGCTTGATGGCGTTGCCGGTGATGCGCGCCGCGAAGGTGGCGACCTGGTTGACGTCGACGGGCGCGGCCGCATGCGCGACCTCGGCGGCGCGCGTGAACGTCTTCATGTCCTTGATGATGTCGGCGGCGCGCGCCGCGCCGGCGGCGGCGTCGCGCAGCGACAGGCGCACCTCCTCGAGGTCGTCGCGCACGCGCCCCTCGGCGGTGGCGGCCAGGCGGCTCAGCTCGGCGATGGCGAACTCGAGGTTGCTGGTGACGAACGAGAGCGGGTTGTTGAGCTCGTGCGCCACGCCGGCCGCGAGCGTGCCGATGGAGCTCATGCGGTCGGCCACCGTGAGGCGCTGCTCGAGGCTCTTTCGGTCGGTGACGTCGCGAATCACCGCCACCACGCCGGCCAACGCGCCCGAGGGCTCGATGACGGGCGAGGCGTTGTGCTCGATGAGGCGCGTGGTGCCGGTCTTCGAGGTCAGCCGCACCGGCGTGGCGTTGCCGCCACCGTCGCCGCCGTTGCCGGCCTCGCCGAACGCCAAGACCTCGTCGAGCGGCCGGCCGCGCGCCTCGGCCTCGTTCCACCCCGTCAGGTTCTCGGCGGCGGCGTTCAAGAACATCACGCGCGAGCTGGCGTCGGCGCCGACGATGGCCTCGGTGGTGGAGCCGAGCGCCGCCTGCAACCAGGCCGCGCGCGCATGCTGCTCGGCGCGCACGCGGTGGGCGCGCAGGGCCGTGCGCACGCACGCCGCCAGCTCGCGGTCGGTGACCGGGCGCAACAGCACCCCGGCCAACAGCGCCGGCGCGTCGTTGAGCTGCGCGTCGTTGTCGACCACGGCCACCACCGGCAGGTCGAGGGCGACGAGCTCATGGGCCGTCGCGGCACCACCGGGCGTGGCCAGGTCGACCACCGCCACGTTGGCGTTGCCGGCCGCCGCTCCCACCTGATCGGGCGTCTGTTTGATCAGCGCCATGCCGAGCGAGCGCGCCGCGTCTTCGAGGCGCGCGTCGTTGCTGACCAGGAGCACGCGTTCGGCCATACCGTTTTGGCAGCGTACCATCGAGCCGCGCCGGTGCGTGCCATCGGCAGCCGCCCGCGGACCTTGAGGGGCGAATCCGCTCGACCTGCTGCCGTCGCGGCGGTGGGCGCATCACCTTGCTGCCGCGCTGGAGTCGTCGACCGTCAGCGCCGCGCCGTGGCGCGGATCACGTCGATGACCTCGTCTTGGTCGTGCTCGCTCATGTTGGTGCCGCTCGGCAAGCACAGCCCGTGCTCGAACAGCTCGCCCGACACGGCGCCGCCCACGACGCGGCACTCGCGGAACACGGGCTGCAGGTGCATGGGCTTCCACACCGGGCGCGCCTCGATGTCGCGGGCCGCGAGGGCCAGGCGGACGTCCTCGCGGCTGGCGCCGAACGCCGAGGGCTCGACCTGCACACAGGTGAGCCAGCGAGTGCTCTTGCCAAACGGCGCCTCGGGCATGAACGACAGGCCCGGCAGCGCGCCCAGCGCCTCGCGGTAGCGCTCGAACACGCGCCGTCGCTGCGCCACGCGCTGGTCGAGCACGCGCAGCTGGCCACGCCCGATGGCGGCGCACACGTTGCTCATGCGGTAGTTGAAGCCGATCTCGCTGTGCTGGTAGTGCGGCCCCGGATCGCGCGCCTGCGTGGCCCAGAAGCGCGCCTTGTCGACGAGCGCGGGGTCACGGGCGAGGAGCGCGCCGCCGCCCGCCGTGGTGATGATCTTGTTGCCGTTGAACGAGAACACCGAGAGCGCGCCGAACGTGCCGCACTTCTTGCCGCGGTAGTCGGCGCCGAGCGCCTCGGCCGCGTCCTCGATCACGGGCACGCCGTGGCGCGCGCAGGCCGCCAAAATGGGATCCCAGTCGGCGCTCTGCCCGTAGAGGTCCACCACCACCACCGCCTTGGGGAGCCGCCCGCGCCGCGCGGCGTCGTCGAGCTCGGCGGCCAAGAGCGCGGGGTCGAGGTTCCAGGTGGCGCGATCGCTGTCGATGAACACGGGCCTAGCGCCCTGGTAGGTGATGGGGTTGGCGCTGGCCGCGAAGGTGAACGACGAGCAATACACCTCGTCGTCGCGGTCGACGCCGAGCAAGCGAAGCGCCAGGTGGAGGGCCGCCGTGCCGGCCGAGAGCGCCGCGCAGTGCGGCATGCCGACGTACGTTGCCAGCTCGCGCTCGAAGCCGTCGACGTGCGGCCCGAGCGGCGCGATCCAATTGGTGCGGAACGCCTCTTCGATGAGGCCGAGCTCGTCGCCGCCCATGTGGGGAGAGGAGAGGTAGATGCGGGGCATGGTTGTCTAGGTGTTCACACCGCGGGTGCGCGGGCGCAAGGGCGCTGCCGGCCGCGCGCCCCGATCACGCGATGCCGCGGGCCTTGGCCAGCTCCTCGTGACGCCCCACGTCGAGCCAGTCACCCTCGAGCACGTGGGCGCCCACGCCGCCCGCGCGCTTGAGACACGCCTGCAGCAGCTCGGTGATGGGGTACTCGGTGTCGCGCGGCACCAGCGCCAACGCAGCCGGGGAGAACACGTAGATGCCGGCGTTGATCAGGAGCTGGTCGGTGGGCTTCTCGCGCAGCGCCACCAGCTGTTCCCCCTGCACGTCGGCGACGCCGAAGGGGATCTCCACGGCGTAGGGCCGCAGGCAGATGGTGGCGTCGCGCGCCGAGCGCGCGTGGAAGTCGAGCACGGCGCCGATGTTCGGCTGCGCCACGAGGTCGCCGTTGAGCACCAGCACGGCGTGGGCCTGGGGCGGCACCAAGGACAGCGGCCCGCCGGTGCCGAGCGGCCGATCCTCGCGCAGGTATTGGATGCGGCAGCCGAAGCGCGCGCCGTCGCCGAAGTGGGCCTCGATCTGATCGCCGAGGTAGTTGATCGACAGGTAGATCTCGCGGATGCCCGAGCCCACCAGGTGCAGCACCAGGCGCTCGAGGATGGGCCGGCCCGCCACTGTCAGCATCGGCTTCGGCACGTTCTCGGTCAGGGGGCGCAGCCGCACGCCGCGACCGCCGGCCATGATCACCGCGGCGTTCGGTCGGCTCACGGGCCCGATGAGATCGTGCAGGAGGTGCAGGCCCACCAGGTGCCCGCGCTCGTCGAGGACGGGGAGCTGCGCGATGGTGCGCGCGCGCATGAGGTCGAGGGCCTCGGCGCGCGTGACCGCCGACGAGACCGACGTGAAGTCGCGGCACATGGCCGCGCCCGCCGCGCCCGCGACCTCGAGCCCCACGCCGCCAAGGATCGCGCGGCGCACGTCGCCGTCGGACAGGGTGCCGACGATGCGACCGTGCTCGTCGCTCACGAAGACGAGCTCGATGCCCTCGCGGTCGATGACGCGCAGCGCGTCCAGCAGGCTGCTCGAGGGGGAGATGACGAGGTTGGCGAGCACGCGAGTCATGGCGGCGTTCCGGCTGCGAGGGGGCGATCGACGAAGCGCTTGCGCGGCGGGCTCGGGGGCTGCCAGCGCGCCAGCGCGTCGACGATGCGACGGCCGGCGAGCCCGCGCGGATACGGGGCCTCGACGTCGGCGAGGCCCCGCTTGCGCTCGGGGTCGAGGGCGGCGCGCAGCGCGGCCTCGATGGCGGCGGGCGCGGCGGGCACGTCGGTGATGTGGGGCGAGCGCAACCGGCCGGCCTGACGATCGCCCACGTTCACCACCGGCAGCCCCGCGGCGGGCGCCTCGATGATGCCCGACGACGAGTTACCGAGCACCGCGGCCGCGATGCGCAACATGCCCCAGTGGCCGCGATCGCCCAGCGCCTCGACGACGGCGGTGCGGGGGCGACCGGCGGCCCAGGCGCGCCACGCGGCGCGGATGACCTCGCCACCGGCGTCGGCGTTGGGGAGCGTGACCACCCAGGTCGCGTCGACGCGCTCCATGGCGGCGATGAGCGCCTGCACCTCGGCGGCGGGATCGACGCCGAGCGTGGTGGGGTGGAGCGTGACCACCACCACGGGATCGGTGAGCGGCACGCCCACGCGCGCCGCGAGCTCGGCGCGCGCGGGCAGGTCGGGGCGCGCCAGGTTGTCGAGGCCGGCGGCGCCCACCACCACGACGTGGTCGGCGGGCTCGCCCATCTGCACCACGCGCGCGCGGTGCGACTCGTGCGACACCAGGTGGAGGTGCGCGAGCTTGGTGAGCGCGTGGCGGAGCGCGTTGTCGATGGCGCCCTCGGTCTCTTCGCCGCCGTGCAGGTGCACCAAGGGGACGCGCGCGATGGTGGCCGCCAAACCCGCGGCGCACGTCTCGGAGCGATCGCCGAGCACCACCAGGGCCTCGGGGCGGTGGCGGGCGAGCGCCGCGCTCACCTGCTGGAGGGCGCGCGCGGCGTCGGCGCCGGGGTCGCCTGCGTCGCCGAGGAAGTCGAGGCGCTCGGTGACGACGAGCCCGTCGGCCTCGATCTGATCCACGGTGTGACCGTGGACGGCCGACAAATGCATGCCGCCGGCGAACACCGCGAGGTCGAAGCGCGCGTCGTCGCGTAACAGCAAGAGCGTGCTGCGCAGGATGGCGTAGTCCTGGCGGCCCGTGGTCAGGACGGCGATGCGCCTACGCAAGGTGCCGCTCCTCGAGGAGCTGGCCCGCGTCGAGCGCGCAGGCGGTGCGCCGCCCGAGCAGCGACGACAGGCGCGCCGCCGGGATGCCGCTGCCCGGGCGCAGCGCGATCAGATCGTCGCGCGACAAGACCGCTCCCGCGGCCAACGGGCGCGCGGCGTGCACGCTCTTGCGCGCCGCGGTGATGAGCGGCAGCTCCACGGGGCGTGGCGCCTTGTGCCCGTCGCCGAGCGCGCGCTCGATGGTGCGGATGCCGGTCACCAGCGTCGCCAGCTCGGCGGGCTCGAGCGACGCCCGGTGATCGGGGCCGGGAAGCGCGCAGTCGACGGTGAAGTGCTTCTCGATGAGCGACGCGCCGCGCGCCACGGCCCCGAGCGACACCGCGACGCCCTGCGTGTGATCGCTGTAGCCCACGGGCCGGCCGAAGGCCGCGCGCATGGCGTCGATGGCGCGCAAGTTGACGTCGTCGGCCGCGGCCGGATAGCTGGTGACGCAGTGAAACAGCGCCACCGGCGGCGCGCCGTGGCCGTCGATGACCTCGAGCGCGGCCTGCACCTCCCACGCCTCGCACATGCCCGTGGAGACCAACAGCGGCACGCCGAGGCGCGCCACGTGCGCCAAGAGCGGGTGGTTGGTGACCTCGCCGCTCGGGATCTTGAGCGCCGGCACGCCGAGCTCCACCAGGAAGTCAGCGCTCGCCTCGTCGAACGGCGACGAGAGGAACATGACGCCGCGCTCGTTCGCGTGGGCCTGTAGCTCGCGGTGCGCGCTCGGCGGCAACACCAGCGCCGCCAGCATGTCGCGCTGCGACTGGCGCTTCCCGGTGTTCTGCACCTGGTAGTCGGCCTGGGCCGCGGCGTGCGACACCAGGCGCGCGGGCTCGAAGGTCTGGAACTTGACGACGTCGGCTTTGGCGTCGGCCGCGACGTCCACCAGGCGGTGCGCCAGGGCCATGTCGCCGTTGTGATTGACCCCGGCCTCGGCGATGACGAAGCACGGCTGACCGGCGCCGATGGCGCGGCCCGCGACGTGGATGACGCCGCCGTCAGCGCGGCGCGCCAGCGCGTCGGCAAGCTCGAGGTCGGCCGCGGCGTCGATGTCGATGGAGCGCTCGGGCGGCATCTCGACGGCGCGGGTGAGGCCGGGCACCACGAAGGCGCGACGCTCGCGCAAGGACGCGGCCGTGGTGATGTACACGGCGCCGTTCAGCCACCACACCGGCAGATGGTCTTGCCGGCGCTTGTTGGCGTCGACGCGGTCAGCGCGCCAGTGGAGCACGCCCGCGTCGTCGATGCGTAGGGCGTTTTCGAGCGGGTGGCCCTGGCGCACCACGCTCACCACGCTCGGCGCGCGCTGCGCATCGAAGGCGCGCCAGCACGCGCCGACGTCGGCGGCCGTGCGCAGGGGCGAGGTGGGCTGCAAGAGCACCACCGCGTCGACGACGCGCCCGACGTGTTGCTCCCAGCGCGCCAGCGCGACCACCACGTTGTCGATGGTGGGGGTGGCGTCGGCGGCCAGCTCGGGTGGGCGTAGGAACGGCACCTCGGCGCCGAAGCGGCGCCCCTCGGCCGCCAGCTCCTCGCCGTCGGTATCGAGGAGCACGGCGCCGTCGAGGCCGTGTTCGGTGAGGAAGCGGCGGCCCGTGATCGCGGCGCGCCCCACCAGGCTGAGGTCGCCGACGCGGCGCAGGTTCTTGCCGGGGAGCCCCTTCGAGCCCGCGCGCGCGGGGATGACAACGAGGACGTACATGGTCGGGATCGTCGTGTAGTGCGGCGCGCGCCAAGTTTGGAGGGGGTTGTGCGTCGGGGAGCGCAGTCGGGGCGTGCCCCCTACGCAGGCCAGCGCCGTGGCAGTAGCGTGCGCCCGTGCCACCGGGGCGGGAGACGACGAGCCACCTCGCCAGCGCCGCGCTCGCGCTGGCCCTGGTACCCGTGGTGCTCGTGTCGCAGGTCTGGGGTGGCGTCCACCCGCAGGTCGCCGTGCCCGCCACGCTCATGGAGCTCACGGCGCTGGCCCTCCTCGTCGTCGCCAAGGCGCGTCGCGGCGCGCCCGTGGTGGCGTCGCTGGCGGGACTGCCGCTGCTCGCGGGGCTCGTCGCCACGTGCGCCATGGTCGTGCCGTTGCCGCGCGCGCTGCGCGCGGTGCTCTCGCCCGTGGCCACCGACGAGGTGGCGTGGGCGACCGCGCTCTTGCCCGAGGAGCTGCGCACCTCGGTGCTGCCGGTGCTCAGCCTCGATCCCCCCGAGACCTGCTTCGCCGTGGTGCGCCTGGTGGGCGCGCTCGCGCTCTTCGTGGTGGTGTGCGATCGCGCGCGCCACCACCGCGCGTCGACGTTCATCTGGCGCGCCGTCGCGCTGTGCGCGTGGCTCGTGTTCGCGACCGCGCTGGCCCACGCCCTCCTCGGCGCCAGCGGCGCGTGGGGCTATCACCTGCGCTACCCCGGCGTGTTCTTCGCGCCGCTCGTGAACCCGAACCAGCTCGCGCGCGTCTTCGGCGCCCTGTCGCTCGCGTGCGCGGGCCACGCATTGACCGTGCGCGGGCGCCGCGAGGCCTTCGTGGTCGGCGGCGCCGCCGTGTGCTGCGGGGCCGGCACCTTCCTCACGCTCTCGCGCGGCGGCATGGTGGCCTACCTCGTGGGCGCGCTGGTGCTCGTGGCGCTCGCGTGGCG
>CAZONM010000237.1:0-9339 GCA_964580865.1 uncultured Myxococcales bacterium
GCCCCGGCCCCCGCCGCGGTGGCCCCCGGCGAGGCGCCCCCGGCCGAGAAGCCCGCGCCGCCGCCCGCGCCCGTCCCGTAGCCCGGCGTGGTCACGCTCTTGCCTGATCGGTGCGGGTGGTGCAGAAGCCCTCTGCTCACCCCACGCGCGGATGGTGGAACTGGTAGACACACTATCTTGAGGTGGTAGCGCCGTAAGGCATGGGAGTTCGAGTCTCCCTCCGCGCACCAGCACCGAAGAGCACCCGCCCGGGTGCTCTTTTTTTTGGGGGGGAAACGTCAGGTGGGCGGGCTCAGCTCGGCCGTCGGCCCGGCCGCTGCGCTTGCTCCTGTGCGCGGCAGCGTGAAGTGGAAGGCGGTCTCGTCGTCGTGGCAGTCGGCCCAGATGCGCCCGCCGTGTCCTTCGACGAGGCCCCGGCAGATGAACAGCCCGAGCCCCAGCCCGCGCGCGGCGCGCGCCGCCGCGCCGCGCGCGAAGCGATCGAAGATGCGCCCGCGCTCGTCGTCGGACAGGCTGCCGCCGCGGTTGGCCACGACCACCTCGACGGCCTCGTCGGCGTCGCGCGTGGCCACGGTGATGGGCGTGCCGGGCTCGCCGTACTTCAGCGCGTTGCTCACCAGGTTCGTCAGCACCTGCGCGATTCGGCCGCCGTCGATGAACAGCACCTCGTCGGCGCCGTCGTCGAGCGCGAGCACGACGCGCGTAGCCGCATCGCCGACGTCGGTGACGACGTCGGTGATGATGCGGCGCAGCGAGCAGGAGCGCCGCTCGATGCACAGGCGGCCGCTCTCGATGCAGCTGGCGTCCAGCAGGTCACCGATCATCACGTTGAGCCGGCGCGCGGCCGACATGATGCGCGCCGCTGCCTCGGCCTGGCGACTGGTGGCGAGCGGCGGCTCGGCGCGCGCGAGCCGATCGGCGGCCAGCAGGATGGCGGTCACGGGCTGCCGAAGATCGTGTGCCACGATGGAGGCCCACTCCTCGCGCATGCGCTCGAGCTCCTTGATGGCGGTGATGTCCTCGATGACGGTGGCCGAGCCGACCACCTCGCCACCTGTGCCCACCACCGGCACCGCGCCGGCCAGCACGGGCACCAAGCGGCCGTCGAACGCGCGCACGCGCAGCTCGCGCTTGGCCACGGTGCGGCGTTCGGCGAGCGCGCGCACCGCCGGCTGCTCGTGCGGCGGGATGGGCGCGCCCATGGAGTCGCGCAGCACGATGGCCTGGTCGCCCGCGCTCAGCGCGCGCGCGGCGTGACTGCGCAGCATCACCGCGCCGTCGCCGTCGGTGAGCACCACGGCATCGGGCAGCTGCTCGATGACGCTCTCGAGCCAGCTGCGCGTGCGCCGCTCGTCGAGCCCGGCTTGGCGCGCGCCGGCGAGCGCGATGTCGAGCTCCTGGCTGCGGCGCTCCGCGCGGCGGCGCGCCAGCAGGTTGCCCACGCGCGCGCGCAGCTCGTCGGTGGAGAAGGGCTTGCCGAGGAAGTCCTGCGCACCGTCGCGCAGCACGACGTCGCGCTCGCCGTCGTCGATGGTGCCGGTGAGGATCACGATGGGCACTGCGTCGAGCGCTCGCACGGCGCGCACCGCGCGTACCAGCTCCTCGCCGCTCATGCCCGGCATGGCGAGGTCGGTGATGATGAGATCAGGCGCCTCCTCGAGCGCCTTGGCCAAGCCGTCGGCGCCGTCGTAGGCGCTGATGACGCGCAGGTCGCGGCCCAGCGTCGCGCTCACCATGCGGTTGGTGGCGACGTCGTCCTCGACGACGAGCACCAGCTCCGGCTCTTGCGCCGAGGCGATGTTCCCCATTGCTCCCCCCTGCCGATCGACGATCTACCGTTGACCGGCGTCACAGCAAAAAAGAATTTGCGCGGTCGACGTCGAGCCGATCGTTCGCACGATTGAACGGCTGGGAGCGGAGGCGCACGAGGTACGGTCGGGCGTGCCTCGTGCGCGATGGTCGTCTGTGGATCCTCGAGGACCTGCGGCGCCCGACCCGGCGCGCGCGTCGTCGAGGAAACGGCAGCCTGGCGCCCGCGGAGCGGCCCCGTCGCGGCGTCGTCCCGAGCTGCGCGTCGTATGAGCGCCGTCGCGCGCGAACAGCGCGAGGTCGCTCAGTGTGGCTTGTCGCCCAGGGGCGCGGGCGGCGGCGCGGGGACGCTCGGCGCCGCGGGCTTGAGCAAGCCCTCCCCGAGCCGCGCGGCCAGCCCGGGCAGCGCGTCGAGGAGCGCGCGCTGTCCACCGGCGCGCTGCTCGAGCGCCAGCAGCGCGCGCTCGATCTCCATCGCCTCGGGCGTCGAGCTGGCGCTCTTGACGCCGCCCTTGGTCACGAGCACGAAGCTCGCGCCGTCCTTGCGCAAGGAGCCCGACACCATGAGCGCCGTCTTGTCGAGCCGCTCCATCATCGCGCCGGTGGGGCCGCCGCCGGTGCCCACCATGGCCGCGGTGGCGGCGAAGGCGAGGATCTGACGCACGTCGGGCGCGCACAGCACGTCGAGCCGCTTGTCCTTCGACAGCGCGGCGCACAGCGTGCTCGTGAGCGCCGCCGCATCGGGGCTGAGCGCCGCGTCGGCCGCGACCACGTCATCGACGAACACCAGGGTGCGCGCGGCTGGAGGTGCGGCGGGCTGAGCGCGCGCGCTCGGTGCGGCAACGGCGCCAAGCGCGAGCACGATGGCCGAAGCGATCATGGGCGGGCGCATCAGCTCTTTCCCTTCTTGCCGTCGCCGCCCTTGGCGCCCTTGCCGGGGGCCTTGGGCGCCGGCTCCGGTGCCGGCGGCGGCAGGGGCGCGAGGCCGAGCCCCGCGCGCACCTCGTTCTCGAGGTTGGCCTTGACCTCATCGGTGTAGCCGATGTGCACGGTCTTGATGGTGCCCGCGGGGTCGAGCATCAACATGTAGGGCAGGCGCTCGGCGGCGTACCGGCGCGCCACCACCTGAAAGCGATCGTGCATCACGGGGAACTTGACGCCGCTCTGCGCGGCCAGCGCCAGGATCTCGTTCTTCTGCTCGTCGCCCTTGTCGATGGACACCAGCATGACGCCGAGACCCTGATCCTTGTAGGCGTCGTACAGGCGCGCGAGCTCGGGCATCTCCTTCTTGCACGGCTCGCAGTAGGTGGCGAAGAAGCTCATGATCACGAGCTTCTTCACCTCGGTTGGCGCAGCGCCGCTCCAATCCGCGGGGCCCCACTTCTTCACCGCCTTGGGAGGGTCGCCGGCCTTCTGCACGGCGGCGAAGTCGTTGACCACCGGCAGCTTGAACTGCGGGGCCGCGATGCCCGGCGCCAGACCATCGGCGGCGGGCGCGCCCGCGGCGCGCGCAGGCGCCGCGACCGCGAGGGCGGCGGCGGCGAGCAGTGCGGCGGTCGACAGCGAGTGCTTCATCAGGTCCCTCGTGCGGCGCGCGCCAGCGCTTCGACGGTCAATGGGATGTTCTCGACGCTTCCGGCCGCCATGTTCTTCACGCTCACGGTGCCGCGCTCAATCTCGCTCGAACCGACGACGGCAGTAAAGCGCGCCCCGGCGCGGTCGGCGTGTCGCATCTGCGCCTTCACGCTCCGACCTCGCAGATCCAGCTCCACGGCGAGCCCGTCGCGTCGCAGCGCGAACGCCAGCTCCGATGCGCGCCCGTGGCCGGCCTCGTCGGCGCCGATGAGCATGAGCGCCGGCGTGGCCGCGGGCGCCGTGAGGCCGAGGGCGCGCATCACCAAGATCAGCCGCTCCACGCCGCCGGCGTAACCCACGGCGGGCGTGGGGCGGCCGCCGAGCTCGGCGACCAGGCCGTCGTAGCGGCCGCCCGCGATCACCGTCGACTGCGCGCCGAGCCCGTGGGTGCCGATAAGCTCGAACACCGTGCGCGTGTAGTAGTCGAGGCCGCGCACCAGGAGCGGATCCACGCGGTAGGGGACGCCGAGGCGCTCGAGGCCCGCGCGCACGGCGTCGAAGTGCGCGCGCGCGTCGCTCGACAAGAAGTCGAGGGGCTTGGGCGCGTCGGCGCAGATGCGACGATCGCCCTCGTCCTTGCTGTCGAGGATGCGCAGGGGGTTCTGGCGCAGGCGCCGCTTGCTGTCGTCGGAGAGCGACGCCTCGTGCGGCTGTAGGTACGCGAGCAGCGCCTCTTTGTAGCGCGGGCGATCGGCAGCGTCGCCGATGGACGACAGGTGCAGCGCGACGTCGGTGATGCCGAGGCGCGCGAGCAGCGTGTGCGCCGAGGCGATGACCTCCACGTCGGCGGCGGGCTCGGCGTAGCCGAGCACCTCGCAGCCGAGCTGGTGAAACTGGCGGTAGCGGCCGGCTTGCGGGCGCTCGTTCCTGAACTGCGGGCCCAGGTAAAAGACCTTCCAGTACGCGTCGGCGACGATCTTGCCGTTCTCGATCATCGCGCGAACGACGCCTGCGGTGTTCTCGGGCCGCAGACACAGCTGCTTGGGCGCGCGCGCATCGCGGTCCTGGAAGATGAACATCTCCTTGCCGACGATGTCGGTACCCTCGCCGACGCCGCGCACGAACAGCTCGGCCTCCTCGACGATGGGCGTGCGCACCTCACCGAAGCCGTAGGCCGAGAACACGTCGCGCACCGTGCGCTCGAGGTGTCGCCAAGTGACCAGCTCGTCCTCGAACAGGTCGTTCATGCCCTTGGGGGCGCGCACGGTCTCCATGGTCACTCCGCTCTCGACGCGTCCGGCGACGCCCGGGTCCGGCCATAGCGCGTCGACGTGCGCGTCGGAAGCGCCGTGCTACCCTGGCGTGGTGCGCGCGCTACTCCTCGTCGGACTCCTCGCGTGGGCCGCGCCCGCCCTGCCGTGCGAGCTGCTCACGCGGGCCGCCGACTTCGTGGTACCAGCCGACGGCACCCCTGGCGTGCCCGTCGACGTGACGCCCTTCGCCGCTGGCGCAGACCTCGAGCTGTCGCTGCACGACGGCGCGGGCAACACCATCCCGGCCACCATCGAAGACATGGTGCTGACCGGCGTGGGCGGCGCCGACGTGGTGGTGCGCCGCGCGCTGCCGCTCGGCGACCTCGCCCCGAGCACCGACGTGCTCGTGCTGGTGGACGGCTCGGTGCAGTCCACGTTCACCGTGGGCGCCGCGCCCACCGCGGCGCCGCCCGTCGGCCCCGAGGCGGCGCTCGCCGGCGTCACGCAGGGGCAGGGGGCCGTCGGCGACTGCGGCAGCTACGCCACCATCGGCATCGCCAGCGACGACGCGGCCTTCTTCATCGGCGTCGTCGACGGGCAACCCACGGTGGGCGCGCGCGCGCGCTGGGACGGCGCCAGCGCCGGCGACGAGCTCGTCGTGTTCGCCGAGGGCAAGCACACGGTGAACGTGGCCGGCGTCGACTTCGCCGGCCGGGTGGGCGCCGCGGTGCCCGTGGAGATCGAGGTGCCCGCGGCGCTCGCGTGCGCGTGCGCGTCGACGCGGGCGTCGACGTCGACATCGGCCCGGGCCGCGGGGGTCGCGCTGGCGGTGGCCCTGGTGGCCGGCCTTCGTCGACGCCGCCCCGCGAGGCCGCGCGAGTTGGCCTGCGGCGAGCAGCGCCGCTAGAGTCGCGCTGCTCACACCCAGGAGTCCACGGTGCCGTTGCTCTCCCGCATGATCATGTTGGCGCCCATCGCGGCCACGCAGCTCGCCTGCGCAACCATGATGCAGATCGAGTCGACGCCGACGGGCGCGGAGGTGATCTTCGACGGCAAGCCCGTGGGCAAGACGCCCATGGCGCTCGAGGTGCCCGCGGGCGGCATGGGCTCGTCGGTGGAGGTGACGATCAAGAAGGGGAGCCTGCAGAAGACGGTCACGGTGCCGCGCTCGGAGATCGACGTCACGGGGCTCGCGGTGGGCGCGGGGATCGACACGGCCGCATGCCTCGCCCTCGGCGGCGGTGGCTTCGTCGTCGGCACGGTCGCGGCGTTCATCTTTCCGCCCTGCGGTTTCGCCCCGTGCCTGGCCCCCGCCGCCTATCTCGCGCTGCCCGTGCAGCTCTTCTTGTTCGGCTTCCAGCCGCCGAAGACGCTGAGCGTGGCGCTCGAGCCGGGCTCCGCCGTCACGGCGCCCCCGCCCATCGACGGCGCGCCGCCGCCGCCGTCGAACTACGGGTACTGACGTCGCGCAGGCTCATCCAGCGCGGTGGATGAGCGCGAGGATGGCGTTCGCCACCTCGTCGATGCTCTTGCCCGTGGTGTCGACCACCACGGCGTCGGCCGCGGGCTTGAGCGGCGCCGCGGCGCGCTCGCTGTCTTGCTTGTCGCGCTGCACGATCTCGGCGAGCACCTTGTCGAAGGGCTCGGCGTGCCCCTTGGCCGCCAGCTCCGCCATGCGTCGGCGCGCGCGCTCCTCGGCGCTGGCGGTGACGAACGCCTTCACCTTGGCGCCGGGGAACACCACGGTCCCGATGTCTCGCCCCTCGAGGACGGCGCCGGGTGCGCGCCGGCCGAGCTCCCGCTGCAGGTCCATGAGCGCGGCGCGCACCTGCGGGTGACGGCTCACCGCCGAGGACGCGGCGCTCGCCTCGGGCGTGCGGATCGCCTGCGACACGTCCTCGTCGCCGAGGAAGACGCGGTTCTGCCCCGCGGCCCACGAGAAGCGCAGCCCGGTCGACAGCTCGGTGGCGATGGCCCCGAGGCGCTCGCCGTCGTCGAGGGCGACGCCACGACGCAGCGCCACCAGCCCCACGGAGCGGTAGATGGCGCCCGTGTCGACGAGCGCGAGCCCGGCGCGCTCGGCCACCAGCTTGGCCACGGTGCTCTTGCCCGCGCCCGCGGGCCCGTCGAGGGCGACGATGACGGGCTCGGCCATGCGGCGGCGGCGCTGCGCCAACAGGTCGTCGACGGCGGCGAGCAGGCGCTGGTTCTCGGCGGCGGTGCCGACGGTGACGCGCACGTGGCGCGTGAGCCCGTAGTTGGCGACCGGGCGCACGATGACGCCGCGGCGCAACAGCGCATCGTTGAGCGCCGGCACCTCGGGCAGCGCGCCGCCCACCTCGGCGAGCACGAAGTTGCCCACCGACGGCGTCACCGCGAAGCCGCGCTCGGCCAGGCCGCGCGACAGGCGCGGCAGCTCGGTAGCGTTGTGCGCGCGCGCGCGCGCGAGGTGCGCCTCGTCGTCGAGGGCGGCCAAGGCCGCCACCTGCGCGGCCGCGGAGGTGTTGAAGGGATCGCGCAGGCGATCGATCAGCCCCGCGAGCTCGGGGTCGCACACGGCGTACCCGATGCGCAGGCCCGCGAGGCCGTGGATCTTCGAGAACGTGCGCAGGACGGCGGTGCGCGGCCGGCGCTGCACCCACATGAGCCCGTCGGGGTAGTCCGGGTCCACGACGTACTCGGCGTAGGCCTCGTCGAGCACCACCACGAGGTCGCTCGGCGCCGCCGCGAAGAACGCCTCGAGCTCGGCGCGCGTCACCATGCGGCCGGTGGGGTTGTTGGGGTTCGCGATGAACACGAGCTTGATGGCGGGGTCGGCGGTGGCGGCGCGCGCCAGCGCAGGCAGGTCGTAGCCGTGCGTAGCGTCGAGGGGCACCACCACCTCCTCGGTGCCCTGGGCGCGCGCCACGATGCGGTAGCACACGAAGCTCGGCCACGCGTTCAAGAGCTTGTCGCCCGCGCCCAACAGCCCGCGCCCGAGCAACGTGATGAGCTCGTTGGTGCCGTTGCCGAGCACGATCTGGCGCGCGCTGACGCCGTGGGCGGCGTGCAGCTTGACCAGGCGCTCCTTGAGGAAGAAGCCGCCGGCGTCGGGGTAGAGGTGGCCGTGGCTCAGGAACGCACGCACGGCCTCGGAGGCCTTCGGCGAGGGGCCGAGGCAGTTCTCGTTGGAGGCCAGCTTGGCCACGCCGCTGACGCCGTACTCGCGCTCGGTCTCCTCGATGGGCTTGCCGGGGACGTAGGGGAGCAGCGACGAGAGGTGGGGCGCGAACAGCGGACGCATCGCGCGCCTCTACCGGGGATCGCGCCCCTCGGGAAGCCCCAATGGCGACGAGCGCTCCCACCACGGCTCCTTCTTGAACCAGGTGCGCTGGCGCCGCGCGTACTGCCGCGAGCGCTGCGCGGTGCGCGCCACGGCGGCGGCGAGGTCGAGCGCGTCGTCGGCGAGCGCTAGCGCCTCCTCGGTGCCGATGGTGCGCAGGAGCGGGTGGTCGGCGGGCAGGCGCGCGCGCAGGGCCAGCGCCTCGTCGACGAGGCCGTCGTGAAACATGCGGGAGGCGCGCGCATGCAGGCGCGGCTCGAGCACGTCGAGCGCGGCGTCCACCAGGAGGAAGCGTGCGCTGGCGGCGCAGGCGCGCGGCGGTCGCGCGAGGAAGGCCGCCATGTCGCGCGCGGGCTCCGCCGGTTGACGCGGCGCATCGAGGCCGAAGCGCCAGGCGCGCAGATACAGGCCCGTGCCGCCGACCAGGATGGCCACGTTCCCGCGCGCGTGGATCTCGGCCACCAGCGCGTCGGTGACCTCGACGAAGCGGCCGGCGCTCATGGCTGCGCCCAGCGGATCGACCACGCCGTAGCCGTGGTGCGGCGCGCGTGCGCGCTCGTCGGCGGTGGGGCCCGCCGACGCGATGGGCAGCCCGGCATACACCTGGCGGCTGTCGGCGCACACGATCTCGCCGCCGAGCTCGCCGGCGATGCGCAGCGCGAGCGCGCTCTTGCCGGCACCCGTGGGACCGCCAATGACGACGACGCGGGCGCTCATCGGCGATCGAACCACCCCGCCAGCTCGTGGAAGCGCACCGTGCGCACCACCGGGCGTCCGTGGGGGCAGTGCGCGCCCAGGTCGATGGCGTCGAGCTCGCGCAGGAGCGCGCGCACGCTCTCGGGCGCGAGCGCGTCACCCGCGCGCACGGCGGCGTGGCACGCTAAGCGCGCGCACAGGGCGTCGAGCCGGTCATCGAGCGCGCCCGCGCTGCCATGGCGCGCCAGCTCGGCGAGCGCGTCGCGCGCGATCAGCTCCGCCTTCTTGGCCGACAGGCCCGGCGGCAGCGCCTTGATGAGCGCGGTGCGCGGCCCGAAGCGCTCGATGAGGAGCCCGTGGCGCTCGAGCAGCGCGCGCGCCTCGTCGTCGTCGAGGGCGGCCAGCTCGAGGGCGCCGAGCTCGAGCTGCAGCGGCACCAACAGCGGTTGAGACGGCGCCGCCTCCGCGGTGCGCGCAGCGCGCAGCCGCTCGAACACCACGCGCTCGTGCGCCGCATGCTGGTCGATGAGCACCATGCCGTCGGGCCCGTCGAGCACGAGATACGTGCCGCCCACCTGCCCCACCACGCGCAGCGACGCGAACGACGGCGCGCCGCCGGTGCCGGCGACGGGGACCGTGAGCCCGCGCGGGCCGAGCGCCGCGTCGGCGCGCGCCAACGCGGCG
>CAZONM010000238.1:0-9292 GCA_964580865.1 uncultured Myxococcales bacterium
GGGCGTGTGGCAGCGCGCGTCGCTGCCGCCCATGCTGCGCGCGCAGGTGGCGCTGCTGCTGCCGGTGCTCATCGCGGGCCTCGGCCTGTTGGCGCTCGCGTACTCGGTGCCGGCGCTGGTGCTGCGCCGTGCCAAGCCGCGCGCGCTCGTGCGCCTCGTGCTCTTGGGCGCCGCCGCCGTGGGTGTGTGGTTCGCCGTCGACGTGGGCGCGCTCAGCTGGCCGGGGCTGCGCGCGTGGCGCCAGCAGCCGCGCCTGGAGCTGACAGCGCCGCCGTCATGAGGTCGGCGATCACGCGCGCCGCGTCTTCGGCCACATGCACGCCGTCGGACAGCACGCGATAGCCGTTGGCGGCGCCGATGCGCGCGAAGCTCCACCCGAGCACGCGCCGTCGCAGCATCGCGCCCACCAGGTGCCAATCCGTAGGAGGCAGCGGCCGGCCGCCGTGCGGCGCGCGCTCGTCGATGAGGGCGGCCACGGCCCCGTGCACGTCGACGAGCGTGACGTCGTGGCGCCGCGCCACGGCGCGTACGACCTCGTTGGCCTCGAGCAAGCGTTGGTTCGCCTGGCTCGTCGGGTCTTCGCCGAGCGGCGGCAGCGTGGCCAGCACGCAGCGCGCCCCGGCGCCGTGCACGCGGCCCACGATGGCGTCGAGCGCGTGCTCATAGCCCGCCAGCGTGGGTGGCTCGCGCAGGCGCTTCCACGCGCGATAGACGCGCGCGCGCCGCGCGCTCAGGGTGGCCAGCACGTCGTTGGTGCCCACCAGCACCACCACGACGTCGGGACGCCACGCCAGCACCGGCTCGAGCCGCCCCAAGGCGCTCACCGCCAGGTCGCCGTCGACGCCGGCGTTTCGCACCTCGTCACCGGGGCGCGCCGCGCGCACCAGGTCCACGAACGACGCGCTCACGCGACCGCGCACGAGGCTGGCGCCGAGGAAGGCCGCGCGCATCGACGCGCTCATCGGCGCTGGTCGCGCCAGACCTGATAGACGCCGATGGCCGCCACCACGCCGCCGAACACCGCCAACAGCTCGCTCGAGCCCGTGCCGATCAAGGACATGCGCGGCACGCCGGGGATCAGCTGCAGCCCCAGCGCCACGCCCACGAGCCCGAGCACGATGTTGATGATGCCGCTGCGCATGGGGTGAGCTTACCCTCTCTCCTTGGCCAGCGCCGCCTGCACGAGTTGGCCGACCGTCTTCGGGTCGGCGGTGCCGCCGCAGCGCTTCATCACCTGGCCCACGAAGAAGCCGAGGAGCTTGTCCTTGCCGCCCACGAGCTTCTGCCACTCGCCGGGGTTGGCGGCGATGACCTCGACCACGGCCGCGGCCACGGCGTCGTCGTCGCGGCGCAGGCGCCAGCCCCTCTCGTCGACGATGCGCGCGGGGTCGCTGCCGCGACCGGCCGCCACCTCGGCGAACACGTCCTTCGCCACCTTGCCCGAGATGGCGCCAAGGTCGACGAGCGCCACCAGCGCGCCCAGGGCCGCGGGCGTGATCACGCGCGCCACCGCCGCGCTCTCGAGGCCGCGCGCGTTGACCACCGCCAGCACCTCGTTCTTCACCCAGTTGGCCAGCGCCTTGGGGTTGTCGTGCGTGCGCAGCGCGCCCTCGAACAGCTCGGCGATGGCGCGCTCCGAGGTGAGCACGGCGGCGTCGTCCGCCGAGAGCCCGAGCGCGCGCACGAAGCGGTCGCGCTTGGCGTCGGGCAGCTCGGGCAGGGCGGCGCGCACGCGCGCGATCTGCTCGTCGGTGACCACGAGGGGCGGCAGGTCGGGGTCGTCGACGTAGCGGTAGTCCTCGGCGTCCTCCTTGGTGCGCATGACGCGCGACTCGCGGCGCTCGGCGTCCCACAGGCGCGTCTCTTGCGCGATGGCGCGGCCCGCCGTCAGCTCGGCCACCTGGCGCGCGGCCTCGTGCTCCACGGCCATGGCGAGGAAGCGCGGCGAGTTGAGGTTCTTCAGCTCCACGCGCTGCCCGAGGGGCGCGCCGGGGCGGCGCACGCTGACGTTGGCGTCGGCGCGCATGGAGCCCTCCTGCAGGTTGCCATCGCACACGTCGAGCGCCATGACCAGGCGCCGCAGCGCGCGGAAGTAGCGCTCGGCCTCGTCGCCGCTGCCGAGCGCGGGCTCGCTCACCACCTCGAGGAGCGGGGTGCCCGCGCGGTTGTAGTCGAGGAAGCTCGCGTCGTCGCCCTCGGCGTGCAGGCTCTTGCCCGCGTCCTCCTCGAGGTGGATGCGCGTGAGCGGCACCAGGCGCCCGTCGACGGGCACGGCGCCGCCCGTGAGGATGGGCGCGTCGTACTGTGAGATCTGATAGCCCTTGGGCAGGTCCGGGTAGAAGTAGTGCTTGCGCGCGAACACGCTGCGCCGGTTGATGGTGCAGCCGAGCGCGAGCCCGAGCGCCAGCGCCAGCTCGACGGCGGCGGCGTTCGGCACCGGCAGGGTGCCCGGCAGCGCCACGTCGACGACGTCGACGTTGTGGTTGGCGCGATCGCCGTAGCGGTTGGGCGCCGGCGAGAACAGCTTGCTCTCGGTGGCGAGCTGCACGTGGACCTCCAGGCCCACCACCACCTCGAAGCCCTGGGCGGCCGCGCTCACGGCCGGACCCCGTTGACCGTGATGTAGGCGAGCAGGTCGGCCTCGTCGTCGGCGCAGGCGGCGCCCGCGTTGGAGCAGGAGATGATGGTGAGCGCGCCGCCGTTGTCGCCTTGGATGCGCTCCTCGAACGCGCTCACCTCGCTCTCGGGCAGGAGCGGGTTGCCCGCGATGATGACGTGGAAGCTCGCGAAGCTCCCCACGGTGCGCGGCCCCACCTCCACCAGGTTGTCGAGCCCGCGCAGCGACGTGAGCGAGCGGTTGTTGAACACCGCGACCCCCCCCGCCACCGACGTGAGCGACTGCAGGCCGTCGAGGTCCTCGAGGTCGGAGTCGCCCACGCCGAGGCCCTCGGTGACGAGCTGCAGCGTGCGCAGCGGGCACAGATCGCCGACGTCGGCGTTGCCGGGGCCGGCCTCGAAGATCTGCAGCATGCCGTCGACCAGCCGCACCTCGCGCAGCTGCTCCAGGTCCGCGGCGCTCTCCACGGTGAGCACGTCGACGTCCTTGATGTCGCCCAGGCGCCCGGGCGGGTGGCGCGGCGCGCCCGCGTCGTCGTCGCAGGAGCCGTAGCTCATGACCGGCGCGCACGCGCCGTCGGGCGGCAGGGCGGCGGGCCGGCACACCATGTCGACGCCGCACAGGGCCTCGCGCGTGCTGCACGGCAGGCCCATGGAGGGCAGGGGGTCGTCGTCGCCGATGGGGCAGGCGCCGAGGAGCACAGCGGTCGCGGCCGCGACGAGCCAGCGCGTCCTCACGGCGCCTCCTCGGGGACGCCCGGCCACGCGAACGACAGCGCGAGCGCGCCGCCGCCGAGCGGCACCAGGAGCAGGCCGGCGATGACGCCGAAGCGCCCCACGCCGTTATAGAGCTGCTTGAGGTCGCCGGCCTCGCGCTGCAGGCGCGCGGCGCGGGCGAGCTCGTCGTCGCTGCCTTGGAACCCCGCGGTCAGCTCCACGAGCTCTTGCTTCTTACCGCCGTAGAGGATGGCGGGCGCGGCGCCGAGCGCGCCCGCGACCACGCCGAGCGCGATGCCTACCGAGCCCCCCACGAGCAGCCCCGTGGCCACCGGCGAGGTGCCGGTGGGCCTGGGCCCCGCGGGCAAGGCCAGCGCCGCCGCATCGCTCGGCTCGTCACCGGTGGCGCGCACCAACAGCTCGTCGAGGGCCAGGCCGAGCTTGTCGGTGACCTCGGGCAACGACCAGCCCTGCACGCTGGCGCGCCCCTGCGCGGTGCCGGTGGTGACGTCGAAGACCTGCAGCGTGACCACGGTGAGCGCGTCGAGCTTGCCGGCGCGCGTGGCCACCACGAGCTTGGCGCCCAGGGCGTTCGCCAGCTCGGCCATGCACGATGACGCCGCGTCGTCGCAGCCGGCGGCCGCCTGGTCGGCGCGCAGATCGGCGAGCTGGCGCAGGTCGGCGCTCGAGAGCACGTCGAGCGACGCGAAGCGCGCGGCGCGCGCGGCCACGGTGCTGGTCAGGGTGGCCCGCTGCTCGGGCTCGAGCTCGCCGCCTTGCACGTCGAGGACCAGGAGCTTCGTGCGCGGCGGCGCGGCGTCGGGCGCGGCGTCGGGCGCGGTCGCGGGGGCGGCGGCCGGCGCGACGTCGGGCGTCTGGTGGGCGAGCAGCGCGGCGACGAGCGCGACCAACATGGCCCGCTCTTAGCACGGCTGTGACCTCCATCAACGGCGGGCCGCGTCCGGCGCGGCATCCTTCGCGCCTTTCGCCTTCGTCGCCGAGGTCGTCATGGGTCGACGCGCGTGGTGGTTGTGGCTCTTGTCGTCATCGATGCTGGCGCTGTGCGCGGCGGGCTGCGTGGTGCCTGAGGAGCCCCACGATCCCGACGACGATCGCCGCCAGCGCGAGGAGGGCCCGTGCGACGAGGGTGAGATCGGCTGTCTCGACGACGCCACCGCGTGGGTGTGCAGCGACGACGGCTCCGAGCAGCTCGAGGCCCCGTGCCGCGACGACCAGCGCTGCGTGGCCGGCGCGTGTCGCGTGCTCGCGTGCACGCCCGACGCGCGCGTGTGTCAGGGCAACGCGCGCGTCTTGTGCGACGACACGGGTACCGAGCAGACCGTGGACCCGTGCGACACCTCGGAGACCTGCGAGGACGGCGGCCTGGGCTGTGCGTGCTCGCAGGGCTTCTGTCTGCCGCGCGTGTGCGAGCCGCTGGCCGTGCGCTGCGTGGGCAACGGCGCGCAGGCGTGCGACGACAAGGGCCTGCGCTGGGGTGAGCTGCAAGACTGCGGCGCCGACAGCTGCCACGCGGGTCGCTGCCTGGCCGAGGCGTGCACGGCGGGCGCGACCTTCTGCGCCGGCCGCACGCTGCTCACGTGCGAGGGCGACGGCACCGGCTACCACGAGACCACGTGCGAGGAGACCTGCGGCGGCGCCGACGGCAGCGCCGCGTGCATGGCGCAGGTGTGCACGCCCTTGTCCACGACGTGCGCCGACGCCGACACGGTGGCCACGTGCAACCAGCAGGGCACGGGGGTGGTGGCGAGCGACTGCCTGGCAGATCAGCGCTGCGAGCTGGGCGTGTGCCTGGCCGACACCTGCGTGCCCTCGTGCGGCGCGCGCGTGTGCGGCCCCGACCCCGTGTGCGGCGCGTCGTGCGGCACCTGCGCGGGCACGTGCACGTCCGCGGGCCAGTGCGAGCTGCCCGCGGGGCCCGTGCTCACCATCGAGCTCAGCTGGACGCCCACGGCGAAGGACCTCGACCTGTGGGTGTCGAGGAGCGGCACCATCTGCGAGGCGGCGAGCTGCTCGTACAGCACCTGCACGGCGGGCGACGCCGACCGCCCCGACTGGGACAACAGCGGCGGCCCCTCGGCCGGCGATCCCCTGCTCGACATCCAGGGCCCCGCCGACAGCAACCCCGAGATCGCGCACGTGCCCTTGCCCGTGGGCAGCCAGACGTACACCGTGGGCGTCGACCACTACTCGACCGAGACGGGCGCGGCCAGCGCCATGGTGCGCCTCTACCTCGACGACGCGCTCGTGGGCACGCACTCGCGCAGCGTCAACCCCGACGCGCTCTGGTCGGGCGTCACCGTGACGTGGAACGGCGCCAGCGTGTCGTCCACCGACGACGGCGAGATGGTGGCCGCGTTCGCGTGCGAGAGCGTGGCGGAGACCTGCACCGATGACGCCGACTGCCCCGACGGACAGGCGTGCTTGGACGGCGGCCTGTTCGGGTCAGACACCTGCGTGGACGGTTGCCGCACCGACGACGACTGCGGCTCGCTGCAGGCGTGCAACGGCGAGCGCGCCTGCGTGGCTGCCTCGACGGTGAACGGGTGGAAAGAGGCGTGCGCGGCGCTGGCCGACTGCCCCGCGGGCTTTCACTGCGATTACTTCACGCAGCTGTGCGAGGAGGAGTGCAGCGTGGGCTGCGACCCCGGCAGCGACTGCTGCCTGCGCAGCGGCGGCGACACCTGCGTGCCCGACCTCGTCCTGCAGCTGTTCGGCAACTGCGCCCTGTGACTTGTTGGGAGGGTCTGTCGCCAGACCCTCCCCCGCACCGGCGAAGCCGGATGCGGTGCCCCTCCCGCGAGCCTCCCGCCGGTCGGCGGGAATTCAGGCCCGCGCAGCCTCGTCGGGCTTCGCCACCACGCCGCCCTCGAGCGCGTCGAGCGAGCGCACGCGCGACAGCTCGAGCATGCGGCCTTGGGACAGCGCCACCACCGCGCGCTTGATGACGTCGGTGGCGGTGCGCGCCTGCTGCACGGGCGGCAGGTGCGCCACCAGGCGGCGCATCTCCACGGCGGGCAGCGGCGGGCCGATGTGCGCCTCGAGGTCGCGCGCCTTCATGTTCGGCACCAGCGTGCCGCGCGGCAGGGCGTCGAAGTTGCCCTTCATCCAGATGGGCAGCACGTCGACGCCGGTGGCGAGGGAGAGGCGCGCCACCAGCGGCTTGAAGGCGCCGAGCGTGCCGTCTTCGCGGCGCGTGCCCTCGGGGAAGATGAGGGCCGTGTGCCCCGCCTCGAGCACGGCGCGCGCCTGCTCGAAGGCCAGGCCCGAGCCCGTCTCGCGATCGATGGGCACGAGGTTCGTGAAGTGCTCGAAGAACGCAACCTTCGCGCGGTTGCCCTCGAAGAAGTAGTCCTTCGCCGCCAGCGGGCGCAGGTCTTCGCCGTAGCTGCCGAGGGCGAACTTCACGAGGCCGGTGTCGAGGTGGCTCGTGTGGTTGGCGATGACGATGGCGCTGCGGTTGTAGGGGATGAACGCGCGCCCGAACACGGTGGCGCGAAAGACCGAGCGGAACATCTCGCGCTGCGCCGCGGTGATGGCGCGCCGACCCGCGGGCTTGACCAAGGGCAGCGCCAGCGCCGCGAGCTCGCGCTCGACGACGCGCGCGGCCGTGGGCAGGGTCAGGCGCTCGCCGGGCACGTCGTCGGCGCCGGCATTCGAAAGCGGCGCGCCCGCGGCGCGCTGCGCGCTCTCGCGCACCAGGTTCTCGAGCTCGGCGATGCTCTCTTTGGCCACGAGCAGCTCGGGGTCGAGCTTGCCGCACAAGGGCTCGAGCGCGGCGCCGAGCTCCACCCACATGAGCGAGTCGAAGCCCAGGTCGTGCGCCAGGCGCGTGGCGCCCGCGAGCTTCTTGACGTCGACGCCGGCGACCAAGGCCACGGCAGCGCGCACGGCCGTCATGGGCGTCTCTGTCTGCGGCGCCTCGTGCTCGGCCTTCTTGGCCAACAGCTCCTCGAGGATCTTGCGCACGTCCTTGCGCTTGACCTTGCGCGTCGACGTGCGCGGCAGGGGCCCGTCGACGCGCTCGATGACGGCGGGGCGGGCGAAGGCCGGCAGCTTCTGCACCTGCGCCTGCACGGCCTTCAGGGCGGCGCTGTGCGCGTCGGCGCGGCCCGCGTCGGCGCTCTCGCCGGGCACCGCCGTGGCGACGTACGCGAGCGCCAGGCGCTCGCCGCCCTTCGGGTCGGGCAGGCCGAGCAAGGTGAGCTCCACGAGCGGGGCCGGATCGCCCTCGAGGATGAGCGGCTCGAGGCGCTTCTCGACGTCGTCGAGGTAGACGTTCTCGCCCGTGGCTGTGACCACCACGTCCTTGCTGCGCCCGACCAGGCGCAGGCGGCCGGTGTCGTCGATCTTGCCGAGGTCGCCGGTCTTGAGCCAGCCGTCCTCGAGCGCCGAGCGGGTGGCGGCCTCGTCCTCGAAGTAGCCCTTCATCACGTTCGGCGCCTTGGCCCACACCTCGCCGATGCCGGTGGCGGGGTCGGGCTCGACGATGCGCAGCTCGACGCCGGGGATGGGCTTGCCCACCGTGCCGGCGGGCGCGCCCATCTTGCCCTCGGCGATGGTGAGCACGGGCGCGCTCTCGGTGAGGCCGTAGCCCTCGGCGAGCGGCAGGCCCAGGCCCTGGAACATGTCGTGCACGCCCGGGGGCAGGGCCGAGCCGCCCGAGATGAGCACGCGCAGATGCCCGCCGAGCTGGTCGTGGATGGGCTTGAGCACGAGCTTGCCGAACGACATCCCCGTGGCCTTGCCGAAGGCGCGGTTCGCGGCGAGCAGCGCGTCGAGCACGCTCTTGATGGCGTCGCCGCGCTCGGCCGCCTGCTTGGCGATGCGCCGCTCGAGGAGCTGCCAGAGCGCGGGCACGCCCACCAGCGCCGTGATCTTGCCCGCCTTGAGCGAGAACAACACCTTCTCGCCGGTGAGCGCCTCGGGCGTGAAGATGCGCGCCCCGGAGGCGAGCGGCATCAACAGCCCGCACGAGAACTCGAAGGTGTGGTGCAGCGGCAACACCGACAACATGCGGTCGCTGGCACCCGTGGGGAAGATGCTCTGCAGGCTCGCGAGCAAGGCGCAGAAGTTGCCGTGCGTGAGCATCACGCCCTTGGGCTCGCCCGTGGTGCCCGAGGTGAACAGGATGCTCGCCACGTCGTCGCTCGCGGGCAGCGGCGCGTCGTCGCGGAGGCCCGGGCCCTCGGTGGCGGTGAGCTGCAGGTCGAGCACGGGCTCGGGCAGGGCCGCGCCCCACGTGTCGCGCTGGGTCTTGTCCACCAGGCACAGGAAGGGCCGCGCCTTGCGCACGACGTTCTTCACCGCGGCGTCGTCGAGCGCGGGGTCGAGCGGCACCAGCGTGGCGCGCGCCAAGAGCGCGCCGAACGCGCAGATGCCCCAGGCCGGGTGGTTCTGCCCCGAGAGCACCACGCGATCGCCCGGCTGCACGCCCGCCTGCTGCAGGCGCAGGGCCACGGCGCGCGCCCGGGCGAGCAGCTCGGCGTAGGTCACGTCGATGATTTCATCGCCATCGAAGCGAGACAGGGCCGCGCTCGGCCCGAAGCGCTCGGCCGCCTCCACCAGGAGGTGCCCGAGGCTGTCCCAGGCGGGCAGCGGGGAGGAGCGCAGGGCGGCGGCGCGCGCGCGCCGGCCGTCGTCGAGGGCGGGCAGGGCGCCCTGCAGGAGCGCGTCGCGCCAGTGCAGGCGCTCGGCGGGTGGCACAAACGACGCGAGGCCCGCCTTGAGCGCGCACGCGCGCAGCTGGCGCTGGGAGAAGCGCACCTCGTCGTCGAAGAAGGGGGCGGCGCGCGCGAACGCCAGGTCGGCCGCGTCGGTGACGCTGAGGGCGGTCACCGCGCGCGTGGCCTCGTCGGCCACGGCGCTCACGGGCGCGGGCAGCTTGGCGGCGGGGGCCAGGGCCGCGAGCATCGAGAGCGCGCGGCCCGCCAGCGCGAGG